>CAZSXX010000021.1:22736-23697 GCA_964611245.1 uncultured Verrucomicrobiota bacterium
GGAGGACATACATTTTGAGCCAGCTTGCGACGGTCGCGACGACGTTCGCGGTGACGTCGAACGGGGGGGCGGATTTCACGACGGGAAACAACCGGGTGACGTTGAGCGGGCGCGCGCCGATTGGGGTGCGGAGCATCCGGGTGAACGGCGTCGATTGGCCGGTCACATGGACGACCATCACCAACTGGAGTTTGACCTTGGCGGTGTCGAAGGCGAGCACGCCGGTGGTGGTGACGGGGGTGGACAAAGCGGGGACAGTGGTGGCCGGGGCGACGAACTCGTTCACGATCACCTATACCGGGGCCGCGGACCCGCCCGAAGGGAAGGTGGTGATCAATGAGATCATGTACAACCCGGCGCGCGAGAACACTGGGTTCTTTGAATTGCACAACACCTCCGCAGGCACCGCGTTTGATTTGACGGCCTGGAATCTCAAAGGCGCGGGTTTCTTTTTCCCGGCTGGAACGATCCTGCAGCCCGGCGGCTTCGCGCTGATTGTCAAGAACGAGGAGGCGTTCCGCGCCGCGTATGGGGAGCCGAAAAACTTGGTGGGCCAATATTCGGGGACGTTGCGGAACGGTGGCGAGACCCTCCAATTGCTGCGGCCGGACGAAGCCGGCGCGCCGACCGTGGTGGTTGACCAAGTGACCTACGCCAGCTCGCCACCCTGGCCCGCCGGGGCGAACGGGGGCGGCGGGTCGCTGCAGTTGATTGATCCCCGGCAGGACAATGACCGGGTGGGCAATTGGCTGGCGTTGACCTCGAATGCTGCGGCGGGGCCGCAGTGGCAATACGTGACCGCCACCGGGACCGCATCGAGCTCGGCATTGTACATGTATCTCCAGAACGTGGGGGAGGTTTACATTGACGATGTCAAGATCGTGGCCGGGTCGGTCCCCGAGCAGGGCGTCAATCTGGTGCCCAACGGGGGTTTCGAAAGCGCGTTGAGCGGTCCTTGGAC
>CAZSXX010000022.1:0-23229 GCA_964611245.1 uncultured Verrucomicrobiota bacterium
CTTCCATTCCGGCAACCCCATCACCGGCATCCGCATGAACGTCAGGTAATAACCGCGCAGCTTGAACGCCTCGCCCCCCAACGCCCCCACGCACAAAAACCAAACCAAAATCCATGGGCGGATCCTCATTTTCCAACGACGATCCAGCGTTTGCGCGCAAAAGCCAGCAGCCCCGACGATCGACGAAAAAAGGCCCCCGTCGCGTGTCCCTGATGAATTCGCGCTTTTCCCTTTGGTGAACTTCCTGACAGTCCATCGCATGGCCGAAACATAGACGGAGCCGAGTTCCGCCGCCATTCGATTTGATTTCCGCCTTGTGGCCACTTAGCCTTCCTGCGTGAGCAGCGTGGGCGAAATTCTAGCGTCATTGCCCAGCCTCAGCCTCGAGGAATTGCGTGCGGTCGATTCGGCCCTTCGAGATCAGCACCGTGCGCGAAAAGTCGGAATCCTTTGCGACGATTCATACGGAATCTGGACTGGGGACGACCAAACTTCCGCCGCGGCTCAGGCATTCGAAATGTTCGATCGGGAAGAACAACTTGCCAAACATTCCTGCGCGGGGAGAGGTTTGGTTGGCAGACCTCGGCGCCGCCGCCAAAGTCCGGCCTGTGCTTGTCGTGAGCGGCCATCATGTGTCCGTTAAGTCCGACGATATCGATGTAAGTCCGGCTGTCCTTTGATTACAAAGCCGATGCAAATGCCCCAATCTTTCGACGCCATCGTCATCGGCGCCGGCATGGCCGGCGGCGCCGCCGCTTACCACTTGGCCAAGGATGGCCTGCGCACCCTCCTGCTCGAGCAATTCAAAATTGGCCACACCCGTGGCAGTTCCCACGGCGAATCGCGCATTTTTCGTTTCGCCTATCCCCAGCCCCACTACGCTAGGTTCGCCATCCAGTCCAAGCCGCTCTGGCTCCAGCTCGAGCGCGATTCCGGCCAGTCCCTACTCCACACCACCGGCGGCCTCGATTTCGCCGACGATCCCGCCTGCTTCCCCGACATCCATCAGGTCGCCGCCTCCCTCCGGCAAAACGGCGCCCCCTGCGAACTCCTCGACGCCCGCGGGATTCGCCGCCGGTTCCCCCAGTTCCGCGTTCCCGACCAAACCATCGGCGCCTGGTCCCCCGATGGCGGTTGGATCGCCGCCACCAACGCCCTCCGCGCCATGGCGGGCCAAGTCGCCGCCCGGGGGGGATCGGTCCGCGAGGAGGAGCCCGTGCGCTCCATTCACCTCACCGGCCAGCACGTCGAAGTTTCCACCGCTCAGGGCAATTATACCGCCCCGAGGCTCGTCATCGCCGCCGGCGCCTGGCTCAAGGCCCTTCTCGCAGGCGCCAACTCAATCCGCTTGGATCCCGCCGCGCCCGCCGCCCAGGCCACCGCCGACGCCCTCGCCCGCTTCCAATCCTCGAGCCTGAAAGTCACCCAGGAACAGCCCGTTTACTTCGCCCCGCTTCGCGACGCCGATTCTTTTCGCCCCGGCGCGTTTCCCATCTGGATTCATTACCGAAAACCCTTCTTCACCTACGGCCTCCCGATGCTCGAAACTCCCGGTGTCAAACTCGCGTTCCACCAGGACGGCCCAGTCATCAACCCCGAAAAGATCGACCGCTCGCCCAACCCGGACGTCACCCGCCGCCTCCGCGAATATCTTCAAACCTACCTCCCCGACGCGGCCGGTGAAATGGTCGAGGAAGTCACCTGCCTCTACACCACCACTCCCACCCTCGATTTCATCATCGACTCCCTCCCCGGACTGCCCAACGTCGCCGTCGCCTCCCCATGCAGCGGCCACGGCTTCAAGTTTGCCACCGGCATCGGCCGCGCCCTCGCCGACCTCGTCCAGTTCGGCCGCACCGAGATGGAAATCAGCGCCAACCGCTTCTTCACAAATCCTCCCGCCGCGTGCTAAAATCCCCCCGTTGAAATTCCTCCCGCTGCTCATCGCGTTGTTTTTGTGCGCCCGCTCGCCCGGCGCCGAACTCCCGGCGTGGGCTCCATTCGTCGAAACCAATTTCCCCTTTTTCTCCTCCGTCCTCGATGCCCGGGGCCAAGGCTCCGCCTTCGCGACCAACAACCTGACGCCGCGCGGCCTCGTCCTCAACTTCGAGGGCGACCTGCATCTCTGCTTCGACCTCGACCTGCTCCGCGTCGCCGCGGTCTGGCGCGGCCCCGGGGTCACCCCCGTCTCCATGGCCCAGGGCTCCTACGCCAACTCCAATTGGGGAAAGAAAGCGCCGGAAGGGCAGGGGGCCTTGCCCCGGATTCACGGGGAAGTTTGGCTTTCCAACGGCGCCTATCCCGGCATTGGCGTGGGCCCGGCGGGCGGGGTCGATTTCATTGATCCCCGGCCCGGCTCTGAAACGGGCGCCGAGGTCGGCCTCGGCCCGCTGCCCCCTCACCTCGGCCAGTTCAAAGCCATCCAAGTGCATCCCGACGGTGTGACACTCGAGTACACAATCGATGGCACGGACATCCTCGACCGCTTCACCGCCAGCCCAAGCCCACCGCTCCACCTTCTCCGTCGTCTGGAAGTCGGGCCCCGCGCCCGTTCCCTCGCGTTTCGTCACGGGCTTCCGGCCGCGTCAAAGTCTTTCGCGCCGGAATCCTCACCCGCGCGGGACGGCCTCCAGCAGCAAGTCCTTCCTCCGTCCACCAACCGCGCCACTCTCGATTTTGCGTACCACCCCCCTTACCTAGCCCCCGCTTCAACTCCGGTGGCCACTACAGTCCCCAACGCAGTCCCCGCCGCCAAGCGATGGCCCCAAATCCTGCGGACCAGCCTGGCCCGCGCCTCCACCAACGAAGCCTACCGCACCGAACACATCGCCCTTCCCATCCACAATCCATGGCGCCGCAATGTCCGGTTTTCCGATCTCGCCTTCTTCTTCAACGGCCGCGCCGCCGCCGTCACCTTTGACGGCGACATCTGGCTCATCGATGGCCTCTCAGGCGCCTTGGAGAACGTGATGTGGCGCCGCTTCGCCTCCGGCCTGCACGAACCGCTCAGCCTCGCCATCCGCGCCGACGAAATCTTCGCCTTCGACCGCAACGGCGTCTGGCGGATTCTCGACACTGACGCCGACGGGGAGGCGGACCGCCACGAAATGTTCTGCAACCGCTTCACCCAAACGGCGGAGACGCGCGAGTTCGCCAGCAGCATGAAGCTCGCCCCCGACGGCGTCTTCATCATCTCCAAGCCCGGCCAGACCGGCTCCACCGTCGGCCGGGACAGCGGGAAAATCCTGCGCATCTCGCCCGACGGCCAGACCGTGACCGAGCTTGCCCATGGCTTCCGCCAGCCCTTCCTCGGCGTGAACCCTGGCACCGGCCTCATCACCGCCAGCGACCAGCAGGGCCACTACATCCCCACCACCCCGCTGCACGTCATCCGCTCCCCTGGTTTCCACGGATTCCGCCCCACGATCCTCGCGCGGGAAAAGGAGGCCCCGGCGGTGGTCGAGCCCCTCCTCTGGCTTCCCCACTCCATCAACGCCTCGGGCGCCACCCAAATCTGGCTGCGCGACCGCATGGGTCCCCTGGCCAATTCCCTCCTTCACCTCGGTTATTATCGCTCCGAAATCTTCAACATCCTTTGGGATGGCGGCCCCAACGCCGCCGCCGTCAGTTTCACCCGCGACCTCGATTTCGCCCCCCTCAACGGCGCCGTCCATCCCCTCGACCAAAGCCTTTACGTTGTTGGATTCCAGCTTTGGGGCGCCGCCGCCCCGTCCATCAGCGGCCTCGCCCGCATTTCTTACACCGGCGCCCCCAGCGGCATCCCCCGCCAGATTCTCCCCATGCGCGAAGGCGTCCTCATCCGCTTTTCCGTTCCCCTTCTTGAATCCACCATCCGGCCCGAGAATTTCTCCGGTGAACGCTGGAATTACCGCCGCAGCCACGAATATGGATCCCCCCATTTCAAGCTCGACGGCTCCAAAGGCCAGGAAACTCTGTTCCCCAGCAGCGCCTACCTCAGCGCCGACCGCCAATCCGTCTTCGTTGGCTTCCCCGGCATGCAGCCCGTCATGCAAATGCGTTTCGGCTGGTCGCTTCTTGGCGAAAACCGCATGGCCCTCCAGCAAAACGCCTACCTCACCCCCCGAGCCTTGGAATTCTTCAACCCCGCCCACCATGGCTTTGCGCCATTTTCCGTGGACCTCACGCCCCGGGCTCCCACGGACGCCCCCGACGCCACTCCCGTCACCGCCGCCGAAGGGAAGCGCTTGGCCGACCTCATGGGCTGCGCCGCTTGCCACTCCTCCGACGGCTCCTCTCTCGGCAAGGTGGGCCCCACTTGGAAGGGCTTGGCGGGATCCACCGTCCGTTTCGCCGACAACACCACCGCGCCCGCCACCGCCGAGTACCTCCGCCAATCCATCCGCGAACCCGCCGCCCGCATCGTCAAGGACTTCAACAAATCCGACACCGGCATGCCCAGCTACGAGGGCGTCCTCACCGACCCCCAAATCGAGGCCCTCGTCCTTTATATCCAATCCCTTGAATAAGCGCCCCGCCGACCCCCGCCATCTTCTGGTTGACCCGCGCCTCCTCTCGGAATATGGTGGGGCCGCTTCAAAAACAGCTTTTGGCGCATGATCGCGGAAGTGGCGGGTTCACCCGCCCGTTTTTGAACGATAAGTTGGCCGACGTGGCGGAATTGGCAGACGCGCTAGACTCAAAATCTGGTACTCTTACGGGTGTGTGGGTTCGACCCCCTCCGTCGGCACCAACTTGACTTTTATTAAGTCCTGTCGATATAGATCAAAGTGCCATATAGCATCCATGCGGTCCTTTGCTCGACGTTGTGCCAGCGGGATGGCGCCCGCTTTGTCCAGAATTTTAACCAAAACCACTGATCCCTGTGCCTAACGAACATTCCTCATCTCCGGCTCCGGAATCCCAGTCGCGGACCCCCATCCGTCCAAAGCCCTCCCGGGGCCCCCTGATCATCGCCATTCTTCTTGGCCTGTCTCTGGTCGGCGTCATCGCATTTTGGAAGGGATATCCCTTGGTCAAGAAATCCCGCGCCGACAAATTCGCCTCCGAAGCCGAAGCCTTGCTCGAGAAGAAAAGTTACCCGGAGGCTGGCCGCAAGCTTCAGCTCGCCCTCCAAATCCGTCCGGATGACCCCCGCTTCATCCGCTTGGCCGCGCGTTATTACGCCCTCCAGCGCAGTCCCGGGGCGTTCACTTATTACAACTCCATCCTCCGCATGCCCGGCGCCACGGACCAGGACCGCTTCGATTTTGTTGAGCTCGCCCTGCTCCTCAACCGCGCCGATATCGCCGAGCCGGTGATGCGTAAAATCCTTTCCCAAGAACCCGTTCCCGCCCGGGCCTATTTCTACGCCTCCCTCATGACCGAGCAGCGCCGGGATCTGCCCCGCGCCATCCAGTTCGCCCGCTCCGCCGTCGAGAAGGCCCCGAACGAACGCGATTACAAATACCTCCTCGGGCGCATGCTCCTGGAATCGACCTCCACCAACGACATCGCCGAAGCCAAGAAAATCCTGTTCGACATGGCCGCCAAGGGCGACGACGCCCGCTCCCAGGCCATCCGCCTGCTCGGCGGCGCCCAGCTCACTCCCCAGGAAAGCGACCAATTGATCAAATGGCTCCGCGAAAACAAGGAGCCCTCCGTCAGCGATTATTTCGTCACTGCCGAGCTCCTCTACCGCCAGGACACCAATTCCCTCAAGCAGCTCGCCGCACAGGCGGTCGCCAAGTTCAAGTCCGGAAAGCCTGAGGAGCAAATCGCCTTGGGCGCTTGGCTCAACCGCCACCGCCTCCACGAGCAGGCATCCCTTTCCCTCTCCCCGGACAAGGACATCAAAAACCAACAGTTGACCATGGTCTATCTCGACGCGCTCGTCGGCGCCGAAAAATGGCAGGAAGCCTACACCTTCTTGAACCGCAAGGACCTCACGCTCGACCCCGTTTTCCTCGAGACCCTCCTTGCCTCCACCTCCCTCAAGCAAAACAAGGAGGACCTCGCCAAGATCCACTGGAAGAAAGCCAGCGCCGCCGCCGCCGACAAACCGGAAAAAATACGCATGGTCGCCGAAATGGCCGAACGCTCCGAGGCCTATGACGAGGCCCTCGCCAGCTACCGCCGCCTTTCCACCAACGCCGCCACCGCCCAGCTTTCCCAGGCCGCGATCCTCCGCATCAAAAGCCGCTCCGGCGACACCAAGGGCATGCGCGACTACGTCAAGGAGCTCCTCGCCAAAAACAAATACGACACCGCCCTCCAGAATTACCTCGCCTACCTGAACATCCTCCTCAAGGAGGACCTCGCCGGCGCCACGGCCATGGTGGAGAATCTCCATCTCCAAAAGCCCGAGGATCTGGGCTTCCGGACCACCCTTGCCCTGGCCCGCCTTCGCGACAAGGACACCGACGGCGCCTACGCCCTCTACGGCCCCACCAATTACAACCTCAACAATTTCCCTCCCGGCGCCCGCGCGGTGTATGCCGCCGTCCTCGGCGCCGCCAAAAAGGAGCGCGAAGCCAAGGTCGTCGCCGCCACCATTTCCGACAAGGACCTCAAGCCGGAGGAGCGCGAATTGGTCAAGCCTTGGGCTAAGGCCGCAAACTGACCTCGGCTCCCGCCCATGAGTTCGGCCCTCGTTGACGACACCCAAGTCCCCGCTCCCGTGGTTGCCGCCCCCCGGCTCAACCTCCCTCCCATCATTTTTCTCGCCGCCCTCTGGGCCTGGGTGATCGTCGCCTTCAGCGGCTATTGGAAGGATTTCGACCAATATTCCTACGGCTATTTTGTCCCCGCCCTCGCCGCTTACTTTATATGGCGGCGCCTCGGCCTGTTCGCCTCCGACCACCCCTCCACCTCCGTCGGCCGCTCCCGGGGCCTCACCGTCGCCGCCATCCTGACCGCCCTCTCCATCCTCCCCTTGGAATATGTGCGCCTTGCCCTCCCAGCCAGCCGTTGGACTGTCTGGGTCATCGCCCTCGTGGCCATCGGCTTCTCCCTCGCCTTCGCGGCCAACTTGGGCGGACGGCCCTTGGCCCGAAACCTGGCCTTCCCCCTTCTCTTTTTCCTCTCCGCCGCCCCTTGGTTTTCCTTCTTTGAGAAAAACGTCACCCTCGGCCTCATGGAGTACGTGGCCGCCATCGTCACGGAAATCCTCCACCTCTGCGGCATCCAGGCCACCGCCAAGGGCACCCTCATCGCCATGCGCCCCGGCACCCTTGGCATCGCCGAAGCCTGCAGCGGCATCCGTTCCCTCCAGTCCGGCCTCATGTATGCCCTCGCCGTCGGCGAACTTTTCCTCCTGCCCGCCTCCCGCCGCGTCGCCCTTGTCGCCTTGACCGTCCTCGCCGGGTTCCTCCTCAATCTTTTCCGCACCTTCACCCTCGCCTATCAAACCGATCTCCACGGCCTTTCGGTCATCGACAAGATCCACGACCAAATCGGTCTTTTCACCTCCCTCGCCCTTCCGGTCATCGTCTGGGGCTTGGGCAAACTCCTCGCCGAGCCGGAGCCCATGCCCTCCCCTGACGCCGAATCCCCCGGGCTCTGGGTCCGCCGCCGCGCGGCCGGCGCCCCCAGCCTTCTCTTCGCCCTCGGCCTGGGCGTCGCCGCCTTCCTCCCCTGCCACATCTGGATTTTCTACCTCGACACCAGCGTCGCCCGCCAAACCAAGCCTTACTTCGCCCCGCGCTTCAGCGACCCCCTCAACGCCCCAAGCAAAATGGCCCCCGACGTCGAGAAAGCCCTCGACGCCACCATCGGCGGATATGTCCGCCGCCTCGACCCCGCCCTTCCCGAAGGCCGCCTCGACGCCTATTACCTGTTCTGGGAGCCCCGCAAGGACAACTTCAATATCCTCTGGCACCACCCCGAGCGCTGTATGGTCGGCGCGGGCTGGAAACCCAACGGCCCCACCCGCGAAATCGAGCTCACCCTCAACGGCCAATCCACCGCCTGGCTCGCCTTCCGCTTCAAGAACGACTACGGCCAAGTCCTCCAAATCTGGGGCGCATGGCGCAACGGCGTTCCCGTCGTCGGCAACAAATCCGTCGCCAAAACCTCCCTCAAGGGCCTCTTGGCCCAACTCCGCATTTTCAGCAAAGGCAACTCCGCCACCGAAATCGTCTCCGTCAGCCTCCCCTACACCGGCGACACCCCCCCCTACGATCTCGCCCAATCCGTCATCAACCAAGTCTTCGACTACACCGCCACTCCCACCCCCTGAGTCCATTCAAGCCGCGCTCGTTTTGCGCGCCGTTTGACTCTTGCCCTCCCCACCCCGCGGCGTTAATGTCCCCGCCTGATTTTTTAAACTGAAGAATTTTTATGGGACCTTTCCACCGCGGTTTGCTCGCCACTTTTCTCCTTTCGGCCTCAATTGTCGGCCAGGATGTGAACCCCCTGCAGCCCGCCCCCGTCGGCGACCCCGCTGCGGCTCCCGGCCTCCCGGCCTCCGTCGCTCCGGAAATCGATCCTAACCTTCCCGCCCAGATCCCCATTGATCCGCCCCATGCCGAACCGGTTCCGGCCGCCCCCCAACGCAAGTCCGGCCCCAAGAAAGTCGCGGCTCCCGCCATTCCCATGGTTCGCGGCAAAGTGGCCAAGCTGGACAAGCTCGCCATGACCCTCTCCGTCGACGTCAAAGGAAAGAGCGAACTGTTCCAGGTCACCTCCAAAACCCGCATCTTCGCCGACGGCAAGCCCGCCATCTTCGCGGACGGCAAAGTGGGCGAACAGGCCACAGTGGAGTTCCGCGCCCCCAAAGGCAAAACTCGCGAAGCCCTGGCCATCCGTTTTGGCGCGGCTCCCGCCCCCAAACCTGCCGCCAAACCCGCCAAGAAGTCTCCCCCGGCCGCCAAAAAACCGGCCCCGGCGATCGAGCAGGCTCCCTCGGCCGTCGCCCCGGACCCTGTCTATCTCGATCCAAACACCATCCCCACCAACTTGCCCGCCGTCCCGCAGCCTTGATTGGCCCTCGCCCTTTGGCCGAGCCGTGGTATTTTCCGAAGTGATTGACGGCGACATGGCCCCCCTTGGCGGATCGGATGAACCCTCCGGCCTCATCCGCATCCAGGGCGCCCGCGAGCACAATCTCAAGAACATCACCGTCGAGATTCCCCGCGGCCAGTTTGTCGTGGTCACCGGCGTCAGCGGCTCCGGCAAAAGCACCCTCGCCTTCGACATCATTTTCGCCGAGGGCCAGCGCCGTTTCCTCGACGCCATGAGCGCCTACGCCCGCCAGTTCGTCGAGCAACTGGCGCGCCCCGAAGTCGACCTCATCACCGGCCTCCCTCCCACCGTCAGCATCGAGCAGCGCGTCAGCCGCGGCGGCGGCAAAAGCACCGTCGCCACCGTCACCGAAGTTTATCATTTCCTCCGCCTCCTCTTTGCCCGCCTCGGCACCCAATTCTGCCCCCAATGCCAGATCCCCGTCGCCGCCCAAACCCGCGACCAGCTCGGCGCCCGGCTGATTGAGGAGACAAAAAAACGCGGCGACCTCCTCCTCCTCGCCCCCGTCGTGCGCAACCGCAAGGGCTTCCACACCGAAGTCGCCGAATGGGCCGCGCGCCACGGCTACGCCGAAATCCGCGCCGACGGCAAAATGTTTTCCACCCGCGCCCGCCTCCGCCTCGAGCGCTTCCGCGAGCACGACGTCGAAGTCGTCGTCGGCGTCCTCGAAGCCAGCAAAGCCCGCCGCGACAAAGCCGCCAAAACCCCCCAGGCCCTCATCGACGAGGCTCTCCAAGTTGGCCACGGTTCCCTCCTCGCCCTCGGCAACGACCGCAAAACCACCGTCCACTCCACCGCCCGCGCCTGCGGCCAATGCGGCGAGTCCTTCGCCGCGCTCGACCCAAAAATCTTCTCGTACAATTCCGCCCAAGGCTGGTGCCCAACCTGCCGCGGCTTTGGCGAACTCTTTTACCTGCCCGACGTTGAGCGCGGCGCCCGCGCGGACGCCATCGAGGAGTCATGGTGGAGCTGGCAGGAAGGCAAGCGCGAGCCATGCCCCGACTGCCAAGGCGCCCGCCTCAACCTCATCGCCCGCAACGTCCGCCTCACCCAGGCCGGCCGCGCGCGCCCGACCCAACCCGGCGGCGCGGGGGAGTTTCCCACCATCGACACCTTCGCCACCGCCTCCGCCCAGGGCGCCCTCGAGCGCCTCGACCGCCTCAAATTCCACGGCCACGAAGCCGAGATCGCCCGCGACATCCTTCCCGAAATCCGCGAGCGCCTGAAATTCCTCGGCGAAGTTGGCCTCGATTACCTCCAGCTCGGCCGCAGCGTCACCACGCTCAGCGGCGGGGAGGCCCAGCGCATCCGCCTCGCCGCCCAGCTTGGCTCCAACCTCTCCGGCGTCCTCTACGTCCTCGACGAGCCCACCATCGGCCTCCATTCCCGCGACAACCAGCATCTCCTCCGCGCCCTCCAGCTCCTCAAGGATCGCGGCAATTCCCTCCTCGTCGTCGAGCACGATGAGGAGACCATGCGCCGCGCCGACCACATCATCGACCTCGGCCCCGGCGCCGGCGTCCAGGGCGGCGAAGTCGTCGCCCAAGGAACCCTCTCTGAAATCTGCGCCAACCCCGCCAGCCCCACCGGCCAGCAACTCTCAGAAATCCGCCCGCGCCCCGCCCGCGGCGCCCGCCGCCCGGTCCTTTCGTTCATTCCTGCCCACGACGCCCAGCCCAAGGCGAAAGCCGCCCCGCGCAAAACCAAGAAAAATTCCCTGCCCCCGCCGCCGCCGGCCGCCCACACCCACCTGACGCTCCACAACGCCCGCACCCACAACCTCAACAACCTCACCGTCCATTTTCCCATCGGCCGTTTCGTCGCCATCACCGGCGTCAGCGGCTCCGGCAAAAGCACGTTGGTCCGCGAATGCCTCCTCCCCGCCGTCTCCGCCGCGCTCGCCCGCCCATCCAAAAAAAATCCGCGCGCATCCAAATCGGATCCCGCCTCCACCTATGTCTCCGGCCACACCGGCTTCCGCGCCGTCCACGAAGTTGACCAATCCCCCATTGGCCGCACGCCCCGTTCCACGCCCGCCACTTACGTCGGCTTTTTCGACGACATCCGCCAGCTCTTCGCCCAGGCTCCCGAGGCCCGCCTGCGCGGCTACACCCCCAGCCGTTTTTCCTTCAACAGCGTGCAGGGCCGCTGCCCCGAATGCGAGGGCGCCGGCTCCATCAAGCTGGAGATGAATTTCCTCCCTCCCGCCCAGATCCCCTGCGAAACCTGCCAGGGCGCCCGCTTCAACCGCGAAACCGTCGACATCCAGTGGCGCGGCAAAACCATCGCCGACGTCATGAACCTCAGCGTCGCCGAAGCCCTCGATTTTTTCGCCGCCATCCCCAAGGTCCGCCGTCCCCTCGAGGCCCTCCGCGACACCGGCCTCGATTACCTCAAGCTCGGCCAGGTCAGCCCCACCCTCAGTGGCGGCGAGGCCCAGCGCATCAAGCTCGTCAGCCATCTCCTCACCGGCCTCAAGGAGCGCGCCACCGACATCATCCGCGACCCCGGCAAACAGAACCTGTTCATCCTGGAGGAGCCCACCATCGGCCTCCACATCAGCGACGTCCGCCGTCTCGTCGAAGTCCTCCAGCGTCTCGTCGACGGCGGCCACACCGTCATCGTCATCGAGCACAACCTTGACCTCATCGCCGAGGCGGATTGGGTCATTGATCTCGGCCCTGAGGCGGGCGACGCCGGCGGCTCCATTGTCGTTGAGGGGCCTCCCGAGTTGGTCGCGCGCTCCAAGAAATCCCACACGGGCCGCTTCTTGAAACCGGTCCTGGACTCTGGCCTGAAATAGACGAGGCCGCTCCCGTTTCACCCGGCTCATCTCGCCGTCGGCGAATCCGCGCGGGCGATGTCGAACAAGTGCGTTCCGAAATACCGTTCCGCCCGGTCGCACAGCAAGGTCACCACCGTGCCGTCCTCGGGCAAATCCGCGGCGATCCGCAGCGCGGCCACGAGGTTCGCGCCCGATGAAGTCCCCACCAGCAGCCCAAATTCCCGCTGCAGCCTCCGCGTCATTTCCATCGCCTCCTGGCTGCTCACTTCCAGATGCGCGTCCAGCGGCGCGTCGCGCAGCAGCGGCGGGATGAATCCGTCGGCGACCCCCTCGATCATGTGGCAGCACGGCATTTCCCCGGCCAGCAGCGCCTGCTCGGCGGGCTCCATCGCGTAAATCTTAGCGCCGGGCCAACGCCGCTTGATCGCTTTCCCGCATCCGCCCAGCGTCCCGCCCGTCCCGAACCCGGTCACAAACGCGTCCACCCCGCGCCCCAGCCCCGCCAATTTCGCCACGATCTCCCCGCCCGTGAATTGGTCGTGGTCCTCCACGTTGATTGGATTCTCGAACTGCCTCGGCAAGAAGTAGCGCGCGTCCTTCGACGCCATCTTCCGCGACAGTTCAATTCCGGTTTGATACGCCCCCGCGCTCTCGAAAAGGATCAACTCCGCCCCCAATTGCCGGATCAACAGCCGCCGCTCTTCGCTCGCCCCGCTCGACATCAGGATCGTCACCGGATAACCCATCGCCGCCCCCAGCATCGACAGCGCGATCCCCGTGTTGCCGCTCGAGCATTCCAGGATGATGGAATCCCCATCCAGCAATCCCCGCTGCTCCGCGTCAATCAGCACAGCCTGCGCGAACCGGTCCTTGATGCTCCCGCTCGGGTTCAGGAATTCCCCCTTCGCGTAAATTGTCCGCCCCTCCGCCGCGAACCGCAGCGGGATCATCGGCGTGCCCCCAATCAGCGAAAGGACCGCGTTCGCGCGTGGATTCCTGGCGGGCCCCAGTTTCATCGGCCTATTTCTCCGCGATGCAGTAAAGGTGTTTCTCCGACCGGATGTACAGCCGCCCCTGCGACACCGCCATCGACGCCTGGCACCGCTCATTGAGCGGGCTGCGCGCCAGGATTTTGAAGTCGTCCCCCGCCTCCGTCACCGTCGTCTCCCCCTGCTCGGAAAGGAAATACAGCTTCCCATCCGCGAACACCGGAGACGCGCTGAAATTTCCCCCCACCCGTTCCTGCCAGATCACCTCCCCGTCCGCCGGATTGTAGCGCGTCAGCACCCCGCCGTCGCTCAGCCCGAAAAGCCGGCCGTTGACGAAAATCGGCGAGGGCTGCGTCGGGCACCCCTTCTTCTGCTCCCACGCCACATGCGTCTCAGTGGCTTCCCCCTTGATGTTCTTCAGCTTGACCGCCCGCAGCGTCGTCTTCTCGAACCCGGACGACGCGAACAGCATCCCGTTCCCGGCCACCGGCGACGGCGCCACGCCCTCTCCCTGCGCGTAAATCGACCAAATCCGCTCGCCGGTCTTGATGTTGAATCCCTGGATTCGGTCCCCCGCGCCGCTGACCAATTGCGGCGCCCCGTCGATCTCCAGCACCAGCGGCGAAATGTGCGCGATGCGCGATTCCCCCCGCTTCCCGGTCCACATCCGTTTCCCGGTCTTCGCGTCCAGCGCCGCGATGAACGCTTGGTCCCACGGAATCTGCCACCCGATCCGTTCGGAGTCCGTCACTTTGCTCGACGCCTCAAATCGGGAACTGCTCCCGTCAAACGGCATGATCAGCAGCCCCTCGTGCAGGACCGGCGACGCCCCCAACCCATGCCGGCTGTAAAACTCCACCTCCTGGTTTTTCCACAACAATTTCCCATTCGCGTCCACCGCCGCGACCCCGCCTCCCCCAAACACGGCGAAGATCGTTTTCCCATCCGCCACCGGCGTCGGCGTCGCCCACGAATTTTTCGATTCCTTCCGCCGCGTCGCCTGGCTGAAAACCATCGTGTCCCAGAGGATTTTCCCCGTCGATCGGTCCAGCGCCATGATGTGGCAATTCGCCCCATTCTCCGTCGCGCTCGACAGGTACACATGGTCCCCCCACACAATCGGCGAGGACCATCCCTCCCCCGCGATCGCCGCCTTCCACAGGATGTTGGACGACGTCCCCCACGCCAGCGGCAGGTTCTTCTCCGCCGAAATCCCGTTCCGGCTCGGCCCGCGGAACTGCGGCCAATTCTCGGCTTGGACGGCAACTGCGAACAAAGCCGCGCACGCGGCGACAATTAGGCGGTTCATGCCCGCGAGCCTACGCAAAATCGTCCCGCCGTGAAACCAATAAATCCTGCCTTGGCCATCCCCTCGATCCGGCTTCCTTCAGCGGCCCCGCCGATGAATGAGCTTCCGACGCTCCGGTGGAATTGCTATGCAATGGCCATGACCTTGGCGGAAGCCCGGAAAAAACATGCGAGCCTCGCGGAGGAAATTCGCGCCCATGACGAGGCGTATTACATCCGCGCCCAACCCGCCATTTCCGACCAGGAGTACGACCGCCTCTACCGCGGATTGCTCGACTTGGAGCAGGCCTTCCCCGAACTGGCCACCCCCGAGTCCCCCACCCAGCGCGTTGGCGGCGCTCCCGTCGATTCCTTCAAGCCCGTCAAACACATGGCCCCCATGCGCAGCCTCGACAACACCTATTCCCAGGCCGAGGCGCGCGAGTTCGTCAACCGCGTCGCGCGCCTGCTCCCCGGCGAAACCCTCGACTGGATCGTCGAGCCCAAAGTCGACGGCATTGCCATGAGCCTCCGCTACGAGGACGGCGTGTTCGTCCTGGGCGCCACCCGCGGCGACGGGACCACCGGCGACGACATCACCGCCAACCTCCGCACCATCAAAAGCATCCCCCTCCGCCTCAAGCCCGCCGTGAAGCCCCCCAAAGTCATGGAGGTGCGCGGCGAAGTCTTCCTCACCAAGGATGGCTTCAAAAAACTCAACGCGGAGCGCGCCGCCGCCGGCGAGGAGACCTTCGCCAACCCCCGCAACGCCGCCGCCGGTTCCCTCAAGCAGCTCGATCCCCGCGTCGCCGCCAAGCGCCCCCTGGACATCATCGTTTACGGCGTCGGCTACCCGGACACCGCCGGCCACCGCCTTTTTGAAACCCACTCCGAGGCCCTCCATTGGCTCAAATCCGCCGGTTTCAAAACCCCCGAAAAAACTTGGCCCTGCCAATCCGCGGACGAGCTGGTCGCCGCCATCGAGGACCTCGAAAAAATCCGCAAAAACTTCGCCTACGAAACCGACGGCGCGGTCATCAAGCTGAACTCCGCCGACCAGCGCGAGCGCGCCGGCTTCACCTCCAAAGCCCCCCGCTGGGCCATGGCCTACAAATACGCCTCCGAGCGGGCCGAAACGAAGCTGCGCGACATCACCATCCAGGTCGGCCGCACCGGCAAGCTCACCCCAGTCGCGGAGCTCGAGCCCGTTTTTCTCGCGGGCAGCACCATCGCCCGCGCCACCCTCCACAATGAGGACGAGCTCCGACGCAAAGGCATCCGCATCGGCGACACCGTCACCATCGAAAAAGCCGGCGAGGTCATCCCCGCCGTTGTCGGCGTGGTCCTGACCGGCCGGAATGGAGCCGAAAGGGAATTTGTTTTCCCCGCGCACTGTCCCGAGTGCGGCGCCGCCGTCGTCAAAACCCAGGCCGCCGCCGGAATCAGCGCCGACTGGCGCTGCCCCAATCTGGATTGCCCCGCCCAAGTCCGCGGCCGCCTTGAACACTGGTGCGCCCGCGGCGCCATGGACATTGAGGGCGGCGGCGAAGCCCTCATCAGCCAGGTGGTCCAGGCCGGCTGGGTCCGCGACGTGGCCGACCTCTACTCCCTCACCCATGAACAGCTCACCAGCCTCGAGCGCATGGGCGAAAAATCCGCCAAAAACTTCCTCGATGGCGTCGCCGCAAGCAAAAAGCGCGAACTTTGGCGCCTCCTCTTTGGCATTGGCATCCTCCATGTCGGCGCCGGCGTCGCCAAAGCCCTAGCCCGCAGTTACCCATCCTTGGACGCCCTCGCCTCCGCCTCCCGCGAGCAACTGGCGGAGACCGAGGACGTCGGCGAAGTCATCGCCCAAAGCGTCTCCGAGTGGTTCACCGAGCCCCGCAACCGCGAATTGATCGGGCGCCTCCGCGCGGCGGGCCTCAATTTCGACTCCGACACCTACCAGGCCCAGCCTCCCGCCGGTCCCCTCGCCGGCAAAACCCTCGTCATCACCGGCACGCTCCCCACCCTCAAACGCGAGGAAGCCCAAGCCAAGATCGAAGCCGCCGGCGGCAAAGTCTCCTCCAGCGTCAGCAAAAAAACCGACTGGCTGGTCGCCGGCGAGGAGGCCGGATCCAAGCTCGCCAAAGCCGAGAAGCTCGGCGTCCGCGTCATCTCCGAAGCCGAGTTGCTCTCCCTCCTGCGGTAGTTTCGCCTTTCTTTCGACCTTCACGGTCCTGCCCTTCAGGATTTTCCTGATTCCGCGCCCCTCTTTCCACCAATGCCGATGCGGGACGCGCCCCAATGGCATGCGCCCATCCCCTTGGCAATCTGTGGTCCGAATGTTGATGCCGGACAATCTGGATAAAGAAGGCTCCCAAGCCTCGTGCTTTCCACCGGCCCCAAACCCCCGGCCCGAGTCGGCATTCAGCCGCGCCTCGTGGCGCTCCTCGGCCCACCTGAACGCCACCCATTGAGACACCCCATGAACCATAGCAACCCCATCGAAAGCCAGGCCTACCCCATCATCGTCCATTGCCACCTTCGGTGGGACGGCGTCTGGCAGCGGCCCCAACAATTCCTCTCCCGCATCTCCCGCAACCACCCCGTCCTCTTCGTCGAAGGGCCCATCCTCCGCGACAACGACCAGGCCCCAACCTTCGAGCTCATCCCCGTGGCCGACTATCCCAACGTCACCGTGATGCGCACCCACTTTCCCGCCTCCCGTTTCCAAAACGGCGCCTGGGTGGACGCCGAACGCCTCCGCCTCCTCCAGGAAGCCATGCGCGGCCCGCTCGAAGGCCGCTTCGACCAGCCCGTCCAATGGTTTTATGATCCCATGGCCGCCCCCTGTTTCATCGGCAAGCTCAGCGAGCGCGCCGTCGTCTACGACTGCATGGATGAGCTCTCCCAATTCAAGTTCGCCCCGCCGGAGCTCATCGCCCGCGAACGCGTCCTGCTCGCCGCCGCCGATGTCGTCTTCGCCGGCGGCCGCCGCCTCTGGCTTTCCAAGTCGAAACAAAACGACAACGCCCATTTTTACGGCTGCGGCGTCGATGTCGCCCATTTCGCCAAGGCCCGTTCCGCCTCCACCGAAATTCCCGCCGATGTCGCCTCTTTCCGCGGCCCGGTCCTCGGCTATTTCGGCGTCGTTGATGAGCGCCTCGACTACGGCCTGCTCGCCCAACTGGCCGACTCCAACCCGGCATGGCACGTCGTCATGGTCGGCCCCGTCGTGAAGGTCGATCCTGCCTCCCTTCCCAAACGCGCCAATCTCCACTGGCTCGGCCGCCGCGAATACGCCCAGCTCCCCAACTACACGAAGGCCTTCGACGTTTGCCTCATGCCCTTCGCCCTCAACGAGGCCACCGAGTTCATCAACCCCACCAAGGCCCTCGAATACATGGCGACCGGCCGCCCCATCGTCTCCACCGCCGTCCCCGACGTCGTTTCCAATTTCTCCGAGGTCGTCAACGTCGCCACCTCCCCGGCCTGTTTCATCGAGCTGTGCGACCGCGTCCTCGCCAACCCCGACGAGGAGACCATCCAACGCGGCCTCGACATGGCCAACGCCAACCAATGGGAGGCCATCGTCGCCCGCCTCGAGGGCCATGTCGCCGACGCCCTGAAAAAGAAGTCGCCTCCCCGAAAATCCACCCGGCCCCGCCCGTCCCGTTTTGAACCCGTGGCGGCCTGAATTTCAAGAATATGTTTGATTACCTGATCGTCGGCGCCGGCTTCGCGGGCGCAACCATGGCCGAACGCCTCGCCAGCCAGGCGGGAAAAAAAGTCCTCATCATCGACAAGCGGCCCCACATCGCCGGCAACGCCTACGATTGCCACGATGACGCCGGCCTGCTCATCCACAAGTACGGCCCGCACATCTTCCACACCAATTCCCGCCAGGTCTTCGACTACCTCTCCAAGTTCACCAAATGGCGCCAGTACCAACACCGTGTCCTCGCCTCCGTGGACGGCCAGCTCGTCCCCATCCCCATCAATCTCGACACCATCAACACCCTGTACGGCCTCAATCTCACCTCCCAGGAGGTCGAAAAATTCTTCGCCTCCGTCGCCGAGCCCTGCGACCAGGTCCTCACCTCCGAAGACGTCGTCGTCAGCAAGGTCGGCCGCGAGCTCTACGAAAAATTCTTCCGCGGCTACACCAACAAGCAGTGGGGCCTGGATCCCTCCCAGCTCGACGCCGCCGTCACCGCCCGCGTCCCCACCCGCACCAACCGCGACGGCCGCTACTTCACCGATTCCTACCAAGCCATGCCCCTCCACGGCTTCACCCGCATGTTCGAAAACATGCTGCACCATCCGAACATTAAAATCCTTCTGAACTGCGATTACCGCGAGGTGGTCAAGCACATCCCTTTCAAGAAGATGGTTTACACGGGGCCCGTCGATGAATACTTCGACTACCGCTACGGCAAGCTCCCCTACCGTTCGCTCCGATTCGAGCACGCCACCCATCCCACCGTCCGCCACCAGCCCGCCGCCGTCATCAATTACCCCAACGACTACGCCTACACCCGCGTCACCGAATTCAAATACCTCACCGGCCAGGAGCACCCCCAAACCTCCATCGTTTACGAATATCCCCAGGACGAAGGCGACCCCTATTATCCCGTGCCCCGTTCGGAGAACGCCGAACTTTACAAAAAATATCAGGCCCTCGCCGACTCCACCCCCGACGTTTATTTCGCCGGCCGCCTCGCCACTTACAAATATTACAACATGGACCAAGTCGTCGCCCAGGCCCTCGCCTTGTTCAACAAGGTCACCGCCTCCTCCGACCCGGTCATCGCCAGCCCGCTCACCCTGCCCACCCCCGGCGCACGCGGCCGCGACCAAGGCCCGGGCAATGGCAACGCCCCCGCTCCCGCCGCCGCCACTCGGACGATGTGATCAAGAGTTGAAACTTTCGCCCCAGCCATGCAGCCGCGCGAATCGCTCGGGCCGGTCGCCGCCATCCTCCTGCCGATTGAAAAATTGAAGCGCCCATCCCCCCGGGGGATTCCCTTCGAGCGGGAGGTCCACGCCTTTCTTTCCGCCAACTCCAGCGGCTACACCGTCGCCTCCGGCAACATCGCCGGCCATTGGCGCGACCGCACCGGCGCCGACCACTACGGCGAGCACCGCGAATACAAAGTCGCCGCCTCATCCTCCGGGTCCAACTTCCGGTCCCTTGAGGAGTTCCTCGCCACCCTCGCCCGCGACATGGACGAATCCTGCATTTATGTCGAATGGGGCGGCGACGCCCTCCTCATCTATGCGGCCGCTCCCTAATAGGGGCGCATCGGCCGGCTCATCATCGGCGCCTCTTCATCGTCCAGTTTTGGGTCCCCATATTTCGCCCTCTGTGCCCGCGCCCGCGCGCTCATCGCCTCCGACCTCCGCCGGGTCAGTTCGCTCAGCATCGCGTCCGCGCTTTCGTGCGCCTTGAAGCCGTTCGGCAATTCGAACCACTCCGCCGGCGGCGCCTCCAAACGCACGCGCGACAGCGTCATCGTGATGGCCGAAGTCCCGTTCGTCGTTTGGACCTTCACCGGCAAATCCCCCTGCGCGGGCGCGCGCCACACAATGAACGCGGGAACGCTTTCAGCCCCCTCCCGCAGGCTCACGAGCGAGCGCCGGACCCGCACTCCGCTGATTTCCTCTTCCCCCATCACCACCGCCTCCATCGGTCCATTCGTGGCCGAATGCCGCAGCGGCGCAAACCCCTGCAGCGGCTCGTTCAGCAAATATGCCGTTTGGGTCGGTCCGTGCCACAGCACGCTCAACCCCCCGGCCAGCCCGCGCTTGCCCCGCTGCTCGTCCGCGATGAAAAACAGGCTCCCCTCCCGCCCCAACAGGTCCCCCACCATCGGCGGTCGCGTCCCCGGCAGGCCACGCTGGACCTCCGCCCGCGCCGAAAAATTCGCGCTCCCAAAAAGCCCCGCCAAATCCCCCGTCAAGAAAGTGGGCGCCTCCACCGGCGTCAGCCTCGTCATTTCCTTCGCAAACTCCTTGTCCGGGTCGCTCGCGCATCCCCCCGCGAACAACACCGCCCACGCGGCCACCACTGCGGCAATCCTCGTCATGCCAGGAATTTGGAGCCGCCCCCAAAATTTGCAATTTGATATTTCCCGCCCAGGCATGGAAATACTGTCAGGACAGCCGGACTGGCCTTGAAAACTCCTGCGCGTAAAAAACTTTGTGGCCCCTGCGGGCGAGCCGAGGCGGTTGTGTTTTTGGCGCTCGCCCATCCTGGTGGCACATCCCAGTTGGAACTCTGCCCCGCGTGCCATGAAAAATTCGTGGACGCCTCAACAAAAGGGCAGGGGTGGACCTCCTATTGCCCCCCGAACCAAACGGCGGATTGAGATGCCCACAGACGAAAAACCATTGGGCGCCCACAGCGGTGGCATTCCGCCCGGCTGGGATTTTCCCGAGGCCCGCGCCGCCGCGGAGAATGGGGTCGATTTGTGGCTGCTGGATTCTCGCCTCAAAATGACGCCCCAAGAGCGCCTCCGCGCCGGCGCCCGCGCCGCCCGGCTCGCCCAAAAACTTCGCCTCGCCGTCCAAAAAAAGCATGCAACCCGACGAGATTCTTGAATCGTTGATCGCCCACCAAATCGAGTTTGTCCTCATTGGTGGCTACGCTTCGGTCGCCCACGGGGATCGGGACCTACGCCGACGCCCTCCGTCTCTCGGAACCGATCGAGCTGTCCTCCGGCTGTCCAATCCTCACCATCGAAAGCCTGATTCAGGCCAAGGAAGCGGTCGGCCGCCCCCACGACCTGCAGACTGCCGGACTCCTCCGCATCATCCAACAAAAACGCCTCCGCGGCCACTGAAGTCCATCCCCGTCCTTGCTTTGGCCTCCGCATTGGGTCAGGCTGTCCCAGCGTGATTCGGTCTTTTGCTTTTACGACCCAGGGGCGGCTGCATTCCGAGAACATCGAGATGTTCCTCATGCCGACGCTATTGGCCGACACCAATCTCTTTCTTTGGGTCGACCTCGAAAAACCGACCCCGGAGGAGGCCAAGGTGGTCCTCGAGGATATTTTCCATTTTCACCCCCTCTCCGTCGAGGATTGCGTCATGGTGTCACCCTCCCCCAAGGTGGAGGAGTACAGCCCCAAGGAGGACGATCTCTTCGCCCCCTACCTCTTCATCGTCATCCATGCCGTCGATTACAGCCGCCGCGACGGCGTCTTCGCCACCAGCGAACTCAATTTCTTCCTCGGCAAAAATTTTCTCGTCACCTACCACGACGTCCCCCTCAAGAGCGTCCAAGCCACCGCCGAGCGCTGCCTGAAAAGCACGGTCCACATCGCACGCGCCCCCGACCGCGTGGCCCACACCCTCCTCGATGGCATTGTCGAGAATTACAAGCCCGCCTTGGAGGAGTTGTCGCTGGAAATCGCCGGATTGGAGCAGGAAGCCCTCCAGGATCCCAGCAAGCAAACCCTCAACAAGATCATCCTCATCAAAAAAGAGGTCCTCCACCTCCGCCAGATCATCGGTCCCCAGCGCGAAGTCCTCGCCCGGTTCGCCCGCGGCGATTTCAAGCTCATCCGCGCCCACATGGTCCCCTATTTCCGCAATGTCTACGACGGCCTCTTCCACATTTCAGAGCTCGCCCAAAACTACACCGACACCCTCACCGGCATCCTTCAGGTTTATCTGAACATGTCCTCCAACCAGACCGGCGAGGTCGTCAAGTTGCTCACCGTCATCACCGTCATCACCACCCCCGTCACCCTCATCGGCACCTGGTACGGCATGAACTTCTCCCACATGCCTGAGGTCGATTGGGTCCATGGCTACTGGTTCGTCGCCCTCCTCACCGCCATTTCCACCGGCATCACCTATTGGTACTTCAAAAAACGCAAGTGGTTCTGAGTTATGCCGCCGGTGAAGAAGTCGAGTTTTTTGGACCGGGTGTTGGGGCGGATCGGGCGGCTGGACACCCACGGCCTCCAGACGGTCGTCGAGCGCCTCGCCCGCGAGCGCACCTTCCTCGAAACGCTCTTCAACACCATTGAGGACGGCATCCTCGTCGTCGACGAGCACGGCAAAATCCTCTACTTGAACCAGGCCGTCACCGAGCTCCTCGGCCTCCAGGCCGACGCCGAAAACCAGCCCATCACCCGTTTCCTCCCCGACTTCGATTGGGACGCCCTTTCCCGCTTCGACCGCGACGGCGGCTCCCGCGTCATTCGCCAGGAGTTCGAGATTTCCTATCCCAAGCCCCGCTACCTCCACCTTTACGCCGCCCCCTTGGATGGCGAAGGCTCCGGCAGTTCCGGCGTCGCCCTCATCCTCCACGACGCCACCGAAGCGCGGCAGAAAACCTTCGAGGCCATCGAAAGCGAACGCATCCAGGCCCTGACCCTGCTCGCCGCCAGCGTCGCCCACGAAATCGGCAACCCCCTCAACGCCCTCCACATCCACCTCCAACTGATGGACCGCGAAGTCCGCAAGCTGCGCAACGTCCAAAAAAGCCCCCCGGTCAAAGTCCGCCGCGGCAAGGCCATCCTCTCCAGCGAGGAAGGCTGCCGCGATGAGGCCGGCGAAATCGCCGCCCGCCTCGAAAATTACCTTTCCGTCGCCAAAGGGGAAATCACCCGCCTCGACTACATCGTCACCCAATTCCTCCAAGCCATCCGCCCCTCTCCCCCCCGTTTCGCCCAGGCCAACCTCAACGACGTCCTCCGCGAAACCATGGACCTCCTCCGGCCCGAGCTCGAAAACCGCGGCCTTCACATCGTCGAGAAACCCGCCCGCGGGCTCCCCTCCGCCCGCATGGACGCCGCGCAAATCAAGCAAGCCCTCGTCAACATCCTCAAGAACGCCATGCAGGCCATGACCCGCGACGGCGACCTCACCGTCCAGACCGGCGCCACCCCCGAACAAATCTGGGTCAGCGTCTCCGACAACGGCTGTGGCATCCCCGAGGACCAGGTCAGCCGCATTTTCAACCCCTTCTTCACCACCAAAAAGAAAGGCTCCGGCCTCGGCTTGATGATCGTCCAGCGCATCATCCGCGAGCACAACGGGCGGATCGACCTCGAAAGCCAGCCCGGCAAGGGCACCACCATCCGCATCTGGCTCCCCCTCCGCGAACGCGGCCCCCGCCTTCTCGCCCAGGGCCCCCCCCCGGAGCCCCAGCCCCAACCTCCCCAGATC
>CAZSXX010000023.1:0-4686 GCA_964611245.1 uncultured Verrucomicrobiota bacterium
CGACGCCCCCGCTCCATGCTTCGCGATCTCGTCCGCCACCTTGTAGCCCTCCAGCACATGCTGCAGCGTCGCGACCTTGACCCCAAACTCCTCCATCACCCGCAGAAACGCGATGATCTCATCCTGCCGGTAGCTGTGGCAATGGATGAGGCGCTTCCCATCCAGAATCTCAACGATGGCATCCAGCTCCAAATCCCGTGGCGTCGCTTCCGGGGCCGTCCGCCGCGCCTCCGCGTAGGCTCGCGCCGCTTGGAACCGGTTCCGCATGAACACGGGCACCCCCATCCTTGATTGCGGAAAACGCGTCCGCGCGCTGTCTCCCCAGTTGGACTGCTTCACATTTTCACCCAGCGCGAACTTGATTCCCTCCGGCGCGCCGAACTTCATGTCTTCCGGCGCCGCCCCGTCCCGGAATTTCACCACGCAGTTCTGGCCACCAATCGGGTTCGCCGATCCGTGCAGCAGATTCGCGATGGTCAGCCCCCCCGCCAGCTCCTCTTCGATGTTCCGGGTGTCCGAATTCACCACGTCCCCGATCCGCACCATTGCCGTGCTGGGCAAGGTCCCCTCGTTCACCCCGGCCAGGATCGCGGAATGGCTGTGGCAATCAATCAACCCGGGCGTCACATGCTTGCCCGTTCCGTCGATCACCAGCCCGTCCCCCGGCGCCTCCAGGTCCTTGCCGACGCGAGCCACCTTCCCGTTCTCAAAAAGGATGTCGTGCGCCTCCAGCACGCCCTCGGGTCCGGACGTCCAGATCGTCGCATTGCGCACCAGAACGGCCGCCGGAGTGGCGATCGGCCCCCGCCCGGAGGTCGGCGCTGTTGCGATGCGCGTGATCATCAATTGCCGCCGTTCCGCCGCTTTCTTCTCCTCGCGCTCCTTGGTTTCCTGGTCCGCCGCCGCGATTTTCGGATCCTTCTTTTCCTCCGCGGCCCGTTTCTCCTCGGGCAGGCTCGTGCGGAACACCTCCCCGGCCACCCACACCTCGGTCACCTTGTTGCTCACCTGGAAAAACCCGTCATTCTCCACCACCGTCAGGCTCGCGATTTTTCCGGGCGTGATCGTCCCCAACTGGTCATCCAGCCCGCACAGCCGCGCCGGAACGGTCGTGAGCGCGGCCAGGGCGTCCGCCTCGGTCAACCCCCGGTCCACCGCCAGCCGCAAGTTCTTTCGAAAATTCTTCTTCTCCGCCAGACCCCTTGTCGTCAGCGCCACTTCCAGGCCCTTTTGCCGCAGGAGGGCCGCGTTCTCCGGAGCCCAATCCCATGCCCGGAGCTGGTCCAGCGACACGTCGATCCAGTCATCCTCTTCGGGCAGCTTGGGTATCTCCGGGAAGTTCAACGGCACGATGAACGCGGCCTTGCTCGCGGCCGCAAGTTCGGGACGGCGCCATTCCTGCCCGGAGCTCAGTTGCACCGCTCTCAAGCCAAATTCAGCGGCCAGCTTGGTCGCCCGGTCCACCATCAAAGCCGAGCGCGGGTCGAACAACACCGGTGTCTTTCCGGAAATCGTGTCGCGCAGCGCCGCCAACGCCGGCTGGAACTCCGTTTGCGCCTGCGTTCCGTGGAACCGCGCGTCATGCAGCGTCTGCCGGATCAGCGCGATGATTCCCATCAGCGAAGTCGGATAGCCTCCCTCCCGGCCTCCCTGCGTCTCGAAGCTCACCACTTGGAAGACCCCGTCCTTGAGCACGGCGGCGTTCGGATTCTGGTCCGAGAAAAACACAAAACCGCTGCTTCCCCGGAAAATCCCGCGATCCGGCAGGACGTTCCCAGCCGTGAAGCCAAGCTCCCGCATCCCCTCCAATTCCTTGGCTTCCGGCGCGTATCCCTCCAGCGCCCGCCGGTGCGGCGTCACCCGGCTCGACTCCAGGCCCATCGTTTCGTTCAACTTGTTGTCCGCCCCAAAAAAGTGCGTGGAAGACGCGATCAATCCCCGCGCGCCGTTCGTCGACTTCAGGCTCGCCGCCGCGTCGATGAACCCGGCGTAAATCGTCCGGTTGGTCAGCGTCCAAACCCGGGCGTCGGCCGGAATCGCCGTGTTGGTCCCCACCGCCGCGATCAACCCGTCCCGGATCACGATCGTCGCGTTGGTCAGCCGCGTCGCCGGGTCCGTGAAAACCGTGGCTCCGGTCAGGGCGTGCACCCCCGCGGGGCGCGGATAAAATCCCGGCGGACGCAAGGCCGGCTCCGCGGCTCCACACCAGGCCGCCCCCACGAGCGTGGCCAATATTTGTATTTTCATCGATGCTTCCAAAAAACCGCCATGAGCCACCACAGGATCGCCAGAAAGAAAATCGACATCATGATGAAGCGGTTGCGCGCGATCCGCTTTTCATACCTCAGCGGGCGCAGCCCTCGGATGCTTCCCGCCGCCAGATAGCTCACCAGCTTCGGGTTGTGCGTCGCCGGGCCCCGGAAAAACGCCAGCGCCTTCCGGACCGCCCCGGGCAGGTCGTACTTCCGCACACCGAGGTCGTTGAAATGGCCATTCGCCCCGGGCGTCGAGCTCGCGGGCGGCCCTTGCTCCACCGATTCAAAAATGGGGTCCCGCGCGGCGGCCTGTTTCGCGGGCGCCGCGGCGGGCTGGGGTGTGGGCCGCGGTGGCGGCTCCGCCTCGATCAACCGCTCCGGTTTCTCCAGCTTGCGGTGGAGTTGCTTGATCTCGGATTCCAGCGCCGCGATCTGGCTGTTCAGCGCGCGCGCCTTGCTCGCGATGGGATCCGCCTTTTTGGTGAAGATTCCCATTGGGCCGCGTTTACTTGCGCGCAATCAGGAGGACGATCGCCGCCGCCGCGCTGGCCAGCAGGACTGCGGCCACCGGCCAAGTCAGGGCCAGGCCCAGTTTGCACAGATCCTTGAAACTTTGCCCCGCCAGCACGCTGTGGATTTTCGGGTCCTTCGGCTCCGCCGGATCCACGAGCGCCCCGTCCAAAATCGGGAATTTCAGCCGTGCCGAGCTCCATTCCATCCGCGCGTTCTCCAGCGTCGTCAGGGCCCGTGTCAGCTCGACCTGCCAATTCTCCTCGGTCCAGCCGTCCTCGCGCATGGTCTGCACCTTGTCCAGCGCCGCCCGCAAATCCGCCACGCACTGGTTCATCTGTTCCACCTCCCGCCGCGCGTTGAACTCCGCCTCCTCCAAAATTCCCACGCCCCGCGTGAGGTGCTGCAGCATCTCCCCCCGCCCATGCTGGAATTCAATCCGCCGTCTCCGGTCCTCCTCCAGGGCGGCCCGCTGCCGCTCCAGCTCCTCCTGCGCGCGCCGCAATTCCGCCAGGCGCGCCTGGGTTTCGTTCACTTTGGATTCCAACTCCTCGCGGCTGGGCGGGCGGTTCATGGCGGGCGCGTTCACAGGGGCTCCCGGCGTGGCCAATGCGGGGGTGGCCATGGTTTTTTGCGTGGCGACAAAATCGGTGTCTACAAAATCGGACTCGTCGAACTGCGAAGCCATGCGCCGACTCTATTTGCCACCCCTGCCCTGTAAAGATTTATCCGGAAAAACCTGTTCATTTCCGCACTTTCGGCTTTTCCCAAACCGCCCCCCGGGCCACACTCCCATCCCAATCGCGCCAACATGAATCTCGCCACCGCTTTTGCCTCCTCCGTCGCCAAACATTCCGACAAGCCGGCCCTCTTCTGGGGCGACGTCGAGGTCAGCTACCGGCGCCTTTGGGACCAATCCCGCTGGCTCGCCGCCGACCTGCGCGCCCGCTTCGACATCAAGCCCGGCGACCGCGTCGGCATCTGGCTGCGCAACTGCCCCGAGTTCATCCCCGCCATTTACGGCATCCTCCTCTCCGACGCCGTCGTCGTCCCCATCAACAATTTCCTCAAGCCCGACGAGGTGGCGCACATCCTGAACGACGCGGGCATCAATGTCCTGATCTCCGAATCCTTCCTCGCCGAGTCATTCCCGAAACTCCAGGCGGCGCGGGCCGGCTTGCGGGTGGTCCAAATCGACAGCATCCAATCCACCCCGCCTGCTGGCGCCCCCGAAACCTCCGCGCGCCTCAAGGAGGACCTCGCCGTCATCATTTACACCTCCGGCACCACCGGCCGCCCCAAGGGCGCGATGCTCAGCCACTCCAACCTCCTGCACAACGTCGAGAGCTGCCGCCATGTCCTGGAGGCCGTCCCCTTCGACCGTTTCGTCGCCCTGCTCCCGATGTTCCACAGCTTCATGCTGTGCGTCTGCATCTTCCTCCCGTTGACCGTCGGCGGCTCCATCGTCCTCGTCAAATCCCTGCACCCCCCAAAAAACATCGTCCACGACATCTGCTCCCGGCAGGCCACCATTCTGCCCGCCATTCCCCAGTTGGTCCGCGCCCTGGCCAACGCCCCCATCCCGGGGCCGCTCCCCCTCCGCATGTGCATCAGCGGCGCCGCCCCGCTCCCCCTCGAAATCCTCCGCGAATTCCGCGCCAAATTCCCCATCCCACTCATCGAGGGCTACGGCCTCAGCGAAGCCAGCCCGGTCGTCTCCATCAATCCCCTGCGCGGACCTTGGAAGGACGGGTCCATCGGCACCCCCATCCACGATGTCGAAGTTTCGATCCAAAGCGAGACCGGCGACCTCCTGCCGGATGGTGAAGTCGGCGAAATCTGCGTGCGCGGCGGCAACGTCATGATGGGCTATTGGAACCAGCCCGAGGAGACCAGGAAATCGATGCGCGGCGATTGGCTC
>CAZSXX010000023.1:4696-22805 GCA_964611245.1 uncultured Verrucomicrobiota bacterium
GGGGGATGTCGGATACCGCGACTCCGATGGCTATTTCTTCATCACCGACCGGAAGAAGGACATGCTCCTCGTCAACGGCATCAATGTCTACCCGCGCGAAATCGAGGAGGTGATCTACACCTTCCCCGGCGTCAAGGAAGCCGCCGTCGTGAGCCAGCCCGACGCCCGCAAAGGCGAGCAGCCCATTGCCTTCGTCGCCCTCAACGAGGGCGCCGAGTTTCACGAGCGCGAGCTGGTCCATTTCCTCCGCGAACGCCTCGCCGATTACAAGGTCCCCCGCCACATCCACGTCCTCCCCGTCTTGCCCCGCAACGCCACGGGCAAAATCCTGAAGACCACCCTGCGCGCCCAGCTTCCCTCCGCCTGAAACGGCCCCGCCGCGCCGCCCTCACGGGTGGGCATTCCGCCTCATCGCGGCCGCCACCAGCCGCACCTGCCCAAAGCTGTATTTCGGTCCCAGCGCCTCCTTCACCGGCGACAGAAACGGGCCGGGATACCGCTCCAGCGCCGCGCGGATTTCCTGCTCCTCGTCCGGAGTCAGGATCGACCGCAGGTCCAGCGTCTCCCCCGCCCCAACCGCGCGGGCCAGGTGCCCGAAGACCGTGCTCTCCGCCAACCCCCGCAAGTCCGCGATTTCCGCGGGCGTTTTCCCCGTCTTGAACAGCCGCACGCTCTCCGCGTCGCTTTCCCCCACGGAGGCGCGCTCCGGGGACGGGCGCTTGGGCGGCGCCTGCTCGAGGGTCTGAAACTCCAGCCGGGGCGCGGTGGAAAGGTGCCGCGCAATGGTCCGAGTGAATGAATCCCCGAACTCATTCAGCTTGGCCGACCCGACTCCCGGCACCCGGGCGAACTGCTCCAGCGTCACCGGATAATCCCGCGCCATGAACCGGAGCGCCGCGTCCGCGAAAATCACGTAAGCGGGCACCCCTCGTTCGTCCGCGATTTGTTTGCGCACCTCCCGCAGGCGCTCGAACAGCGCCTCGTCGCATTCCACCTGCCCAACCCGGCGCTCCGGCTTCTTCGACTCCGTCTGCCGCGCGACCTGGATGGCCCGCCGCTCTTTCAGCGCGCGCCTCCCTTCGTCCGTGAGCTCGATGACATTCATCCGCTCCGCGTTCTGCCGCAGCAATCCCAGCCGGACCAGTTCCCTCCCAATCGCCTGCCATTGTTTTTTTCCGATGTCCGCGCCAATCCCGTACGTCGACAAATCCTGGTGGCCCCGCGATTTGATTCCCTCCGTCTTGGCGCCCACCAATACCCCAATCACATGGCCCATCCCCATCGAAAACCCGATCCGCTCCCGGATTCGGTACACGCAGGACAGGAATTTCTGCGCGGGGATGGTCGCGTCGATCCGCTCGCGCGGCGCCAGGCAATTGTCGCACCCGCCGCAATTGTCCTCCCCATACTCCTCCCCAAAATAGCGCAGCAAATACCCCCGCCGGCAATCGTCCGACTCGGCGTAATGCACGATTTCGTTCAATTGCTCCCGGGCAATCACTTCCTCCTCTCCGCTTTTTTTGTCGATGAAAAACGAGTTCTTCACCACATCGGCCGCGTTGAACAGCAGCAGGCATTCGCTCGGCAGGCCGTCCCGCCCCGCCCGCCCCGTCTCCTGGTAGTACCCCTCAATGTTCTTCGGCAAATCACGGTGGATCACGAACCGCACGTTCGATTTGTTGATCCCCATCCCAAACGCGATCGTCGCGCAGATGATCTTCGTTTCGTCCCGCAGGAACGCCTCCTGGTTGCGCGACCGCTCCTCGTTGCTCAGTCCCGCGTGGTAGGGCAGGGCGGAGACCGTGTCCGCCGCCAGTTGGTGCGCCAGCGACTCCGTCGTGGCCCGGCTTTGGCAATAGATGATGCCGCTTTCCTGCGGGCGCTCGCGCACAAACGCCAGGATTTGCTCGTAAGCCTCCTCTCGCGGTGTCACCCGGTAAAAAAGGTTCTGGCGGTTGAAGCTGCCGACGTGGACTCCGGGCTCGTGGAACCGCAGCTGGGCCAGGATGTCCGCCCGCACCCGCGGCGTCGCCGTCGCGGTCAGCGCCATGAACGGCGTCCCGGGGAACAGGTCGCGCACCATCGGTAGCTGCCGGTATTCCGGCCGGAAATCGTGGCCCCACTCGCTGATGCAGTGCGCCTCGTCGATCGCGATCAGCGACGGCTTCCACTTCCGCAGGTCCTCCAGGAACCCGGACAGGACCAGCCTTTCCGGCGCCACGTAGAGCAGCTTGAACGCCCCCTCGTGCAGCCCCCTCAGCCGCTTGCGGCCCTCGTCCGGCGTCAGGGAGGAATTCAGGCACGTCGCAAAAATCCCGCTCGCGGTGAGCTGGTCCACTTGGTCCTTCATCAACGCGATCAGCGGCGAGACCACGACCGTCAGCCCGGGCAGCAGCACCGCCGGCAATTGGAAGCACAGCGATTTCCCCCCTCCCGTCGGCAGCAGCGCGAACGTGTCGCGTCCGGCCAGCGCGTCGGCGATGATCTCCCGCTGGTTCGGCAGGAACGCGTCATACCCAAAAAACTGCTTCAGCGCCTCCTGGATGTCCATCGTGCCGCCGTGTTCCATTCCTGGAAATTCTAATCAACCCCCTTTGGGCGGACTAGAGAAATGTATGGCGGCTGGCGTCCATTCGGCGAAAATGCCGCCATGTTCCCATACGTTGCGCTCGCCCAAGACAAATCTTGGCAGCCCGGCCCATACGAAGGCGTCGAATTGATGGTCCTGCACAAAAACGAGGCCACCGGCGGCGTGGTGGTCCTCCGGAAATTCAAGGCGGGGGCGACGATCCCCGCCCACACGCATCCCCTCGCCAACGAGTGGGCCTACGTCCTCTCCGGGGAATGGGAGGAATCCGGCGTCACCTACGCCCACGGCGCCCTGTTCTTCGCCCCCAAAGGCCAGCGCCACGGCCCCCACGTTGCCAAGACCGAAGTCATCAGCCTCACCACTTTCGATGGCCCCCTGACGGTCGCGTAGCATCCGGGCAAAAGAAAACCCCGGAGCATCCCTGCCCCGGGGGTGTCAACCGAATCGGCCCGATCCTTACAGCTTGCGGATCTGGAAGAACGCGTTGTTGGTCGTCGTCGTCGGCGTGGTCACCCGGTAGCTCACGCCCGGGGTCGTGACCGAGTAGGCCGTGGCGTTGTTCGTGTCGTCCTTGTATGGCCCCGCGACGTTAGTCGACGTGGTCAGCTTGAACGCGCTCGCCGGTTCATTGGCGAAGCCGGTGAAATCCAGCGTGGCCAGCCCCGTGGTGCCGCTGACGCCCGCGTTGGTGAAGCTGGTGATGTTGATCCCGTCCGCCAAACGGATCACGCGCACGTTGTCGTAGATCACCACGCCGCCGCCGCCGCTCCCCGTTGAGTCGTAGGCGTCGTTGTAACCCAGCATGATGTTCCCGCTGGTGAACGCCGTTTTGTTGGTGATGCTCGAGATCACGGTGTTGTTGATCTTCACCGTGACGAGGTTCCCAATCTGGCTGACCTCCACCTCCGCCCAGCTCGGGGTCGTCGTGGTGATGCTGTTGCCCGGCGATCCCGCCCCGCCACCGGCCGACCAGGGCGGCCTGTGGAATGTCTGCGTCAGCGTGCTGGCCAAACGCGTGGCCAGCGGCGTCGGCCCCGTCAGCGCCGTGCCCCCCGTGGTGGGGCTGGAGAACAGCACAAAATCCCCGTAGCCCAAGGCCGAGGCGTCTGCCACCACGTATTCCCAAAGGCCGTCATACGTCCAGCCCGTCGGCACGCCCCGGATTCCCCCGGTCTCCGAATTGCGGAACCAGTTTGTGTTGTTGCCCGAATGGTTGATCCCGAAGATCGCCCCTTCCGTCGTCCCGGCGCTTCCGTTTTGCAGGATGTACATGTCGAACCGCAGGGCAAAGTTCCCCGTGAACACCGGCGCGTTCTTTGGATACGCGTTCAGCCCCGCCGCATTGATCAGTCCGCTCTTGTTCACCGTCAGGTACAGCCCCGCGGTGTCGCCGCCCGAGTTCGGGGCGGGTGGGATTCCAAGATCCCCATAATTGTAGGAGAAGATCGCCGTGTAATCGAACGTCTCGGAGTTCGTTGAGCCAAACCGGAGGTCCCAGTTCTCCGACGTGTCCAGGTTGAAATCGTCCGAGAACAGCACGGTCTCCGCCGGCTGGTCATCGTCCACGATGGTCGACGTCGCCCCGGCCGTAAGGACGAGGTTCGTCCCCACAAGGTACGCGTTGCCGGCCCCGGCGGGCGCGATGGACAGGACGATTGTCTCCGGAATTTCCACGATCGAGTCGTCCAGCGGGTTGATGCTGACTGTCGTCGTGATCACGCCCGGGTCAATCGTCACGGTCGCCACCGAGGTGTAATCGACATCCTTTGTGGCCGTGCCGCCGTAATTGAAGTTGACGTCAAAGCTTCCCACGTTGGTGTCCCCCCGGCGCTGCACGGTGTAGCGGACCAAGTCGTTCGGGTTCCCCTCGTACATCGTGTTGAACGTCACCGCCGAAATCTCGATCATCGGCGCGTCGTTGTCGGTGATGCGAATCGTGCCTCCCCGCGGCGCCGCGGTGTCATATCCGCCGCCTCCGGTCAGGCCGAAGATGATCGTCTCGGTGAGTTCCGAGACATTGTCGTCGTTGGCCACAATCTCCAGCACCAGGTTTTCGCTCCCGGCCGGGATCGTCACCGTGGTGGAGTTGGTCACCACCACGCCGTTCGTCCGGACGGAGTAGTCGCCGGTCGAGGCGGTCCCGCGCGTGGCGGTGCCCGTCAGCGAGAAGTTGACCGGCAGCGGCTCCGAGAACCCGGTGTTGGAGCGCGCGATCCGAAAGGACGCGATCACCCCTGGGTCGGATTCCACCAAGGTGTCCACGATGGTCCCGTCCGGGTCCAGCAGCGTCGCGTTCACCTGCGTGTCCGGAACGGTCAGCGTGAAGGTCCCGTCCGAACTCGTGACGTTCGTCCCCGTGAACCCAAGGCTCAGGGACTGCAAAATGCCCAGCCCGGAGCTGACCACGTAAAGATTGTCCGCCGCGTCAAACGCGATTCCCCGGCCGCTCGTGGTCGTGGCGAACCCAGTGTACTGGAATCGGTTTGGCAGGTTTGGAAGCCCGTTGGTCATCGGAACGATGGTCACCACATTGTTGTTTCCCATGGTCGCGAGGAACCGGCCATCCTGCGAAACCGCCACGCCCTGCACCGCCAGAAGCGCGTCCACCGCCAAACCGCTCGCCAAGCTTTCCGCCCGCGAATCCCACAGCAGCGTCCCCTCCGAATCCACCACGAAAACACCCCGCTCATTGCCGGCCGACCGCATTTGCGAAATGTAAAAATATCCCATCGATGGCAAATACGACAGGTCCATCGTCTGGCTGACGAAGTTGATGATCGGCGTCCCCAGCTTCGCCGCCGGTGGATCCTGGAACGGCAGCGGGCCCGCGCCCACGTCGTACCTCCACAGGCTGTTCAGCTCGTAAGCTCCCGACGCCGTCGGATCGCCCTGATAATCTTCGTCAATGGTGAACACCTGCAGCGTGCCATCCGCGAGTTTGCCGATGACTTCGACCGCCGCCACACTGCCGTGCGTGTTGTCCGGGCCAACTGGAAGCACCGCCGGGCTGGCGATGGTTCCAGTCAACTGCTTCAGCACATACGAAGTGTTCGGGCTGTCCGTCAGGTCGGGATCGACCAAATATAAATTGCCCGAGCCATCCGACCAATCCGCGACATAAAGATTTCCATCGTCGCGGCCCACCTTCAGCCGGTACGGGCTGGACCCGCCCCCCTTGGTGAAATTGGTGATTCCCCCCGTCCGGGCCACCCCGTTCTGTCCCAGAACGTCAAAAAGGTCCGCGGAATACGCGTACAGGCCATCCCCGCGCGCGTTGGCGCCCGTGCCGCCCGCCGCCGAGTTCGCCACATACACGCGCCCGAAATTGGGGCTCGCCGGGTTGTTGTTCACCGCCACCCCGCGCGGCGAGTTGAATGGCAGGCTCGACCCGATCAATGCCGGCGCTCCACTGCCCAGCTTCACCACCGTCACCTTGAACGTCCCCGCCGTGAGCCCCTGCGCGGCCAGATTCGTCACGGTCAAGCCCCGGGGCAGGGGCCCAAGGTCGATCGTCAGCGCCCCGTTGTTTCCCGTCACCTTGACGCTGTCCGCCGCGTTGTTAAGGCGGAAGGAAATTTCCCCGGCGTTGTTCGTCAGGCTCGACGCATAAGAGTTGGCCCGCGCGCTCCCGCTGGCAGCCGCCGCAAGGCAGGCCCCCGCGAGCATCACGCGGAAAATCATTTTCATTTTTGTTTGCATCATAGGGGTTGGGGTTGGTTTTTCATGGAAAACCGTTTAGGGTTGAAGCCCGCGAGCTCTTTGGTGCTTCGAGCAAATGAATTATCCCCCATGTGTGGGACTGATGGCAAACCAAAAAACCCGGAATTCGCCTCATGAATCGCCCCAAAAACTTGCACGATCCCCGCCTCCCATTCCCGCTCGGTTCAGCGGGCTTCCGCGCCTCCGGACCCGGAAGGCGGGTTCGTGAGCCACAGGGACTGGGGCCCCAGATTGTGCAGCACCACCAAGGCCCGGTTCACCACCTCGCGGTTGGTTGAACCAAGATAATTCGTCGCCTGCCACGCCGCCGGGGCCCGCATCTGGATCAGCGCCATCACCGCGTTGTTCGCCGCCGCCGAGTCCGCCGAAGTGAGGAACTCCGCCACCGCCGGCGCCGCCGCCGCTCCGTTGGTCCCCATGCCTCCCAGGGCCCGGATCACCCATGGCAATTCGCGGGCCGGCGCGGCCGTCAAACGCGCCGTCAACGCAGGCACCGCGTTCGACCCAATGGCGCCCAGGGCTCCCATCGCCGAATCCGCCACCAGGGGCGAGGCGTCCCCCAAGGCCGCGACCAGCGCCGGGATCGCCTCCGTGGCATCCGGTCCAAGGCTCCTCAAGGCCATCGCGGCCGACCGGCTTTCCATCACCGGCGCGTGCAGTTTGGTCCGTTCCCGGATCCAATTCACCCACGGCCTCGGCAATGGATTCTGCCGGTAAAGCCGGAGCGCCAGGGATTCGCGCTGGGCCAGGGAGTTTGTCAAATGCGGCACGGCGGCCGGCCCCATCGCCCGGAGCGCCGCCTCGGCCGCCTGCCGCGTCTCGTATTTCTCGCTCCCCAAGTCCTCCATCCATTCAGTGATCGTCCGTCCCTCGTGTCGCGGTTCGCGCTCGTGCGTCAGCGCTAGAAAAGCCATCACTCCCGCCGCGGCCACCAATGTCCCAACCAACCATTGCCGCCGCATCATCATTTCAATGCCGCCGCAGTTGCAGCCGGTGGTCCACCCGCCGCGTCTGGTAATACTCCAGGCGCGGCAATTCGGTCAGCGTCGGCGATTCCGTTTCGTTCAACGTCTCCCGCGCCACCCGCTGCAGTTCGTTCCACCGTTCCCATTCCAGCGCGGGCGCGTGGCCAATCTGCCGCAGCAGGCTCCGCCATTCGATGATCACCCGGTCAATGTCCCCGGGGCCGCGCAGGTCCGTGATCCATCGGTGTTTGTCCGCGGGGTTTTTGTGCACCGCCGCCACCACTTCGTCCGCTCCAGCGCCATACTTTGGCGGAACCCCGTTCTCCAAATAGCCCGGAATGGACTGCAGCCCAAATTGCTGCTGGCACGCGATCGCCATCCGGCCCGCCCACCGGCTCTCATCCCCCGCGAAGCGAAACCCCGCGTCCAGGTTCGCGAGGTCATAAACCAATTCGCTGATCGGATAGGTCGCGTCCTCTAGGCACGCGGCGATGGCCAGGCCGTCGCCTCCTGTGAAAAAACTGACCACCCGGCCCCGCATCGTTGGAACCCCGCCGTCGTCGGTCAGGCCCAGCCGTTTCCACAGCAGCGCGACACCGGTGTTCGTGGGCAGTTGGCGGCACACCGGCACCAGGGCGCACACGGCGCAATCCGGCGGCAGCACCTCGCGTTCCGCCGGCCGCCACAGCGCGACCCCGTGCGAATCGACTGGCACGCGCATCGTCTGCGCCCCAAGGCTCACCTCCGCGACGATTTTGTGGGCCAGCGTTTTGAAACGCGCCACCGGCAGTTTTTGCTCCGCCAGTTTCTTTTCGATCAACGGCGCGACTTTGCTCTGGAACAGCTCCAATGACGCCTCCCGGCCGCCCCAGTTCACCAGGCGCCGGATCCATTTGCTGAGGATGACTCGATCCCCCTGCATCCGGTCCGCCACCGTGATCGTCCGCCCATAAATCCGGCCTTCCGGGCGCTCCTCCAGCACGACAAAATGCCCGCTGCCAATTTTTTCCAGTGCGCTTTGCTCCATCAGCAGCGGGCGCAGCGGCGCCAACTCCGTGGCCTCCCCGGCGGACTTTGGGCGGTAAAAAATGTCGGCGATCGGCCGCTCCACCGCCGCCGGATAAGTCTCCCAGGCGCCCTGGCTGTTGGCCATCTCGCGCACATGCCGGCGCACATGCCGCGCCCGTTCTGAATCGGTCCGCAGTCCGCACGGGACATCGGGATGCTTGATCGACTCCTCAATGCCAAGGATGACCGGCTTCGTCGTGAACAGCCGTTCCTGCACACGGACCGCCTCGGTGAACGGATCACGCCCATGCCGCACGGCGGCGGCCATCAATCCCAGCAACGCGCTCCAGTCAACCGACCCCCCACGCGACAAGTGGGCCGGCCGTGCGTCCAGCAGGCGCAGTTCGTTGGCGGAGATGATCACGTAGCCGGTCTCGTCCAGCCCACGCCGCCCGGCCCGGCCGAACATTTGCAGAATCTCGTCGCCCCGCAATGGATGCTCAACCATGTCGCGGCGGTACGAATCGCCCGCCAACGCCACGCTCCGCAGTGAAAAATTGATTCCCGCCGCGAGCCCCATTGTCGCCACCACCACCCGCAGTTGCCCCGCCTTGGCCAGCGGCTCCAGCACCCCCGCCCGCGCCGCGTAGCTCAGCCCGCTGTGGTGATAAGTGATCCGGCTCTTCAGCAGCCGCGCCAGGTTCTCCCCCACCACCTGCTTCTGTTCCAGGCTGAGCTGCAGCGGATTTGGCGTGGGCAGGTGGCGCGCCAGCTCCGAGGCCATGCTCTCGGCCGCCTGCCGCCGCGGCGCAAAGATCAGGATGGGCCCCAAGTCATCCGCCAGCGCCTTGGCCACCAGCCGCGGCCAATATCCGCGGATCTCATTCGGCACATGCACGCTGATCTGGTTCGCATAAACCTCCTCCAGCGGGACGGGCCGATGGTCATTGCGGATCAAAACCCCCTTGCGCCCCAGCCGCGCCATCCATTTCACCAGGTCCTGCGGATTGGCCACGCTTCCGCTCAACAGCAACAGTTGCGTCCCCGCCGGCGCCAACGCCAGCGCCAGCTCATAATTGAGTCCCCGGTCCGGATCGCCAATCATCTGGTATTCATCCACCACCAGCAGCGTCGGTCCGTCCCCCTGGATCAGCCGGTTCTTCTGCGTCTCCAACGTCGCCACGATCACCGGCGCCTGCAGGTTGTCCGAAAGGTCGCCCGTCGCGATCCCCACATCCCATCCGCGCGCGCGCCACTCCGCGAGCTTGTCGTTCGCCAGCGCCCGCGTCGGCACCGTGTAGATCGCCTGCCCCCGGTTCTTCCCTTGGTTGGACCACAGCTCGAAGATCAGCGTCTTCCCGGCCCCGGTCGGGGCATGGACCACCACATCCTGGCCCGCCCGCAAAGCGCTCACCGCTTGCTGCTGCCAGAGGTCGGGAACGGTCACCTGGTTCAGTACCCCCAGGTTCTCCAACTGTTCGCCCATGCTGCCCATGCGCGGGAAGGTAAACCAACTTTGCCAAACTGGCACGGCGATGCGCGCAAAAACTCCGCGCTCCGGAATTCCCCGGTCAGGAACTTCCCGCCTGCCGGTCGGTCAGCCGAAGCTTGGCGATCACATGCGAGTGGCAATAATCGTTGCACGCGTCCAGGAAGTCCGTCTCCTTTTGCTGCAGGTAATTGATGTAAAGCTGGATGATCAGCGCCGCCACCAGCGCCACCAATGTCGTCTCAAACGCCGTCGCCAACCCGGCCGTCACCCCTTGCAGCGACTCCTTCATCTTGCTGATCTCCGCCGCGTTCTGCAGCGTCAAGCCAAACCGCCCAATCGCCAAGCTCAGCCCCTGCACCGTCCCGATGAACCCCAGCACCGGGATCGCCCACACCAGCCCATTGATCAGCGTGTAGCTCGACGAGACTTGATTCTCATCATTCTCCGCCTGGCTGCTCAGGATGGTCGAGACATCCGCCAGCCCCCCAATGTTGTGCAGGTTGGACAGCGCCCGCTCGATCCGGTTGAGCAGGATGAAATGCCGCGGATGGTCCACCAGGCTGTGCAGCCGCTCCAGCACCGTCCGCGCCGTCGCCTCGTTCAGGAGGAAGTCCGGCTGCTGCGGCACCGCCGCCAATTGCAGGGCGCGCGACTGGAAATCGATCTTGCGCGACTTGATGAAAAGCATCGTCACCGCCCAAAAGAAAAACAGCATCGCCGGCCCCGTGGTGTAGATGTTCCCGGGCCGCACGAACACAATGGCGTAGGCCCGCGCCGCCGGAATCGCGTTGAGCAGGAAGCTGATCCCAGCGAAGAAAAGCGCCGCCAGCAATAGCGCGATGATGAAGCTGAGCGTTTTGTTCACGCTCGTGAAACGGCCGGGGCGGAAGAACCCGAACCGGTTCTCGATCTCCTCCTCCGACCAGCTCAAGGAGATCGCGGACGGCGGCGCCGTTGTTCGTTTGGGCGGGTTCATGTCATGTCTTTGGCGCGCGCATTTTCCAGGGCATCCGGCGGCCCTGGCCGTCGAATTTCACGATCATTACTTCGCCGACCGCCCAGAGCCACGGCAAAAATATTCCCCAGCCCAGCAGCCAAAGGGCGACGCTCGCCGCCAGCAGCGCCGCTCCCCGCCGGACGTGGCCCGCATAAAACGCGTGCAGCGCCAGGTATCCTCCGGCAAGCCCGAGCCCAATGTAAACCCATCGCCGCCGCCCGGAGTGCGCGTTCGCGTGGGGCAGGGGAATGGCTGGCCCGGTCTTGAAATCGGCGGCGCTGGTCGGGGCGGCGGCGTGGGCGTTGGGCGCAATCCGCCGGGCCTCCCCTCGGCGCGCCAGGAGCTCGCCCAGCGTGATCCATTCATTGTTGAATTGCAGGTCGTGCAGCAGCCCAATCTCGTGGGCGTCCAGTTTCCGCTCCAGGTCGGCCCATGAATGTGGGCCGGTCACCTGACCGCGCCACCGCACGTGGAATGTTTCCCCTCGGTTCATCGCGGCGCGGGGGCAAGGATGGCCGGGAGCCATTCGGGAATCCCAACCCCGGCGGCGGAATAACCCAGTGATTGGAGCGTCGAATCGACCATCCCGCCCGCGTCGCCCCCGAAAACAAACAGCGGCGTGAGCGGCAGTGGCGGCGCTTTCGGCGTCGGTTTTTCCGTGGGGGAGAGCCGGTTGAACAGCAGTGTCGCTGGCGAATTCGCCTCGGTGAAACCCCAAACCCGGCGGGAGGACCGCGGCCCGTACAACACGATTTCCCCATCGCCACTGACATGCCCGACCAGTGTCACACCCGCGCGCACCGCCTCCGGAAAGAGCCGCTTGAAAAACGAAGCCTGCCGCGAATAGGAATGCGGCGCGGCGCGGTCAAAATGCGCGGACAGCGCGGGACCCAGCCGCGCGTTCACCGCCGGGACCAGCCAATCCCCGCTGTGGATCTGCTGCCCGACCTTTCGGCCCAGCTCCGCCCGGTCCCGGGCCAGGGCCGGGGACCACGGCGCCCCCCATTGCAATGGCTGCGCGTCGATCATTTCGCACAGCCCCGCGAAAAGCCACGCGCGGAAAACTGGGCTCGCCTTCCGGTCGGCGTTGATTTCGTCCAGCGCCTGCAAAAGGCTCACCTGGTACCGGCCGGTGTTGCTGTCCAACAGCCTCGGCAGTCCGCACCGCTCGTACAGCTCCCGCTCCGGCGTCGGCCTCGGCTCCTCCACCACATAATCCAGCGAGGCCATTTCCTTCGGGGCGAACCGAAGCGCCGCCGGGCTCTCCATCGGATCGTAAATCTGCCCGGCCTTGCGCGTGATCCGCCGCGTCAGCTCTCCCCGCACATAAACGATCCGCCGCCTTTTTGGATCATCCGCAGCGCGGGCCTTCTCCTCAATCTCCAGCCTTTGGACCTGTTGGACGTTTTCGTCATCCCTCAGCCGCCGCAGAATCTCCCGCTCGGCGGGCAGCATTTCGTCAGGAAAGCGCGACGCGCGCGGCTCCTCCCCCAGCGCCCCCGCCGGGCCGTTGGGAAGAAGCAACGGTTCAAGGACGGAATGCGCAGTCAACGGGCGCGCCGCGAATGAAGAGGCGGTTGCCCGCAGTCCCTCAGGCGTGAAGCCGTTCGTCGCCAGCCGTTGCAGCGCCTCGTGGTGCCCAGCCAAGTTGGTCGCGGCTCCCAGCCGCCTCTGCGCGTCCAGCCACCCGGCGGCGTCTTCCGCATAACGGCCAATCTTTGCCTCAAGCCTCTCGAATCGGAACAGCGCCTCCTGCTTCGGCTTCAGCGCGGGGATCGGCGCCTCCACCAATGGCCGCGCCTCCCCAAGGCTGGCCCGCAGGCGCTCCGCCGCCTTCGCCACTTGATTTGGGCCAAATGAGAACTGTAGCTCCCGCTCCGCCGCCCTTTCCAGCGGCTCCAGCAAGGTGGCCAGCCGCGCGGTGCGCGCCTCTTTCTCGCGGTCGAGGAATTGTTGCCAGCCCAATTCAAGCTTGGCGAAGGCCACCTCGGCGGGCCCCTGAAATTCCGGGGCTGATGCGACGATCGCGGCGCGCGTGGCCTCAAAGGCGGCCGCGGTCCTCTCCGGGGGCGCATTGGTGAAACCGGCCCTCCCCGCTTCCTCCAATTGAGCGAGCATCCGCGCCGCCGCCGCCGCCAATCCGCGCTCGCGGGCCAGGAACTCAACCGTCTTCGTCCGGGCCTCGGCCAGCGCGGCGGAGCCCGTCTCCTTGCTTGAGTTCCCCAGCGCGGCCTCGGCCTCGGCGACCTTCCGCTCCCTGACCAGCCCTTCGAGGCGGGAAGCCAGCGCCCGCTCGGCCTGGCGCGCCAGCGCGATCCAAGCCACAGCCAGCAACGCCGCGACAGCGAGGCCCGCCAAGCCAATCGCCATCAGCCGGGACGCCCGCGCACGCCGGTTGATCTCCGCGTCGATCGCCCGGCGGACCTTCTCCGTGCGTGTGGCCACGGCCGCCCCGACGTCCCCGCGCAAAATCTCAACCTGCCGCCATGCCCGCTCCAGGGAATCCGCCGCCGCCCGCAGTTCCGCCTGGCTTCTCCGTGGCGCCCCAGCCTCCGTTTGCTCCAATTGATTCACCAACGAGTTGAGTTGTCCCGTGGCGGCCTTCCGCCGGTCCGCCTCGTCCAGGCGGGCCGATTCCTCCACTGCCCATCGTTGCAATGCGTCCAACCGCGCCCTCTCAGATTCCTCAAGCGCTCCGCTGAGTTTTGCGGCAGCCTGCGCGGCCTGTTCCGCCTTCTCCAAGTCGCCGTCCACCCGCGCGGCCTCCGCCTTCCCCAGCAGGAATCGGGCGCGGATCGACTGTGCCTCCTCCCAGCACGGAATCTCGGCGCCTTGCCCGCTCCGCTCCATCTCCTCCATCAGCCGGGCGATCGCGCCCGGGTCCTGCCCGGGGCCGCGCACCATCCGCTCCAACTGCTTTCCCCGCTCCGCCGCCCGCTTGCGCTCCAGGCGGCCCAGTTCCTCCCGCGCGTTTTGGTCCGACCCATTGACCCGCACGATCGATCGCAGGCTCTCAATCGCGCGCGCGTCGTCATTCAACGTGACGGCCCGGCGGTACTCGCGGTAAAGCGCGTGGTCCTTGCCAATCCCCGCCGCAAACAACCCGTGCAGCTTCCGAATTGTCTGGATGTCAAAAGCAGCCGCCGCCGCCAAGCCCTCCGCCGAGCAGTGGGCTTTCCAATCCGGCGAGCGCCGGAAGGCCAGCAAGGTCAGTTGATCCAGCAGCGCGGGCGCGGTTTCCGCGAGCTGCAGCGCCTGGCGCTCATCCCCGGCCGCCTGCAGCGCGGCGCATTGTTGCAGCCGCAGCGCCGCCGCCCGGCACGCCGCCGCGTAGTCCTCCGCCAGCTTGGCCACCGTGCCTGCGGGCGTCGCCTTGTCCAAGGCCTGCTCGATCCGCCGGATGAGCCGCTCCAATTCGCTCAAACTCATGGCCCTGCCTCGCCCGCGAACCGGACGACTTCGGTGTTCACGTTGCTCTGGCAGAGGAACAGCCCAAAGCGCTTGATTTCCCCAAGGCTCTTCGGGATCACCTCCGCTTTCCCCTCCAGCGACTGGAGCTCCTCCGCCGCCCGCGGAATCGCCTGGCCCAGCGCCGCCAGCCTCCTCTGCCTTTTCAGTTCTTCCGGCCCGCGCGCGGTCGTGATCAGCCGCTTCTCCTCCGCGCCCAGTTCGGCGTGCTCCGCCTTCATTTCTTCGAGCCGTCCCCGCTTTTTCTCCACGATGCCCCTCACTTGCGCCCGCAGTGCGCCAAGGTCAAATGCGGTCGCCGCGCCAATCGCGAAATCGTCCTCCACCTTGGCGAGCAAGTCCGCGCCGCCCATCGAGGGCCGAAGCGCCAGTTCCGCGCGGGGAGGAAGCGCCAGCTTCCCCAGCCGTTTCTCCAGGGCAGGGTCGAGCGCGACGCTCTCGGCGGACCCATCAATGATGAGGAATTCACCGGGCGCCTCCAGTGGCGCCGCCACCGCGAGAATCCGGAATGGCGCCCCTCCCTTGGGTTCCACCGTGAGCGTGGCCGCGCCGCGAAACGGGGAGCGGACCCGCCCGTCAAAGTGCAAATCCCACTCCGGGCCTCCGCGGACGCCGCAGCGCAAACGGCGCTCTCCCAAGACCGCCCCCACCGTCGCGGGAACCTCGGTGGCGCCCGGGTGGATCTGGACCCGGCATTGGATGTCCTTGGCGAAGGCCTCAAGGTCCAGCAGTTGCTTTCCCAGGTTCTCCAGCGGCGGGATAGAGCCCAGCCCTCCTTCGCCATTCCCCATCGCCACCAGCCAGCCCGGCTCATCCGGCAGCATCGCCAACAGCTCCACTCGCCGTTCCTCCCATGTGGGCGCAGCCTCGGCGCGGCTCTCCCCCGCCACGGGCGGAATGTCCCGCGCACGTTTCCGCATCACCACCGCGCTCACCACCGCCACCGCCATAATCAACGCAATCGCCAGCCACTGCCCTTGACGTTTCACCGCCTGCGGGATCGTGGCCTCCACGCGCGCGGGTCCGGCGGTTGGGGCGCCGGGAATGTCGGAGCTTGGACTGACATCCGGCGTTGCCTCCGCCTGCGAAATCAACTCCCGCAACGTCCCAATCCCGCCCACGGATCGGGTCGCAATCTCAAATCCAGCCGTCCCGGGCCACACCGCGCGGATCGCGAAATCGCGCGGATCATCGCCCCCTTGGAAGGCGCTCGTGAATGTGAACCCCCAACGCCCCGGCTGCCCAACTTTCTCCAGCGCTTCGTCGAGTTCCGCGAGAAACGAGTCGCCGCCCATCACCCAGCCCTCCGTCAGTGTTTGCCGGGCCGATCCGTCATCCTCGCCCTTTCGCTCCGAGGCGCCCAATTCAACGCCACCTTCAAGCCACGTGGGCTCCCCGGTCCAGGCATCGCGCCACCCGTCCCAGTCCATGAAAATGCGCGCCGGATTCGGCGCCCCCGCCGCCTCCGCCGGCTCCAAAATCAGGTGATGCGCCAGGAAGCTTCGCCGTTTCGTGAAATCCAGCCCGGCGTCCACAACCCGGGTCAGCACATGGTGGCGCGCGCCGCGCCACTCCACCACCCGGTGCGCGCAGATCGCCGCCGGTGCGCCGCCCGGCTCCCGGTAGCTGATCTTCTCCAGCCGCGCCCCCAGCCCTTCCGCCAGGCCCCGGCTCCGGGCCACCGTGCAATACCCGGATTGCCCGGGCGTCAGCCCGCGCGGCGCGCTCGTGTAGATCAGTTGCCACGCCATGTTACTCGGAGCCGCCCGGCGGCGTGAGCGCTTCGCCCGCCACCGTCGAAAGGACCCAGAGCGGCGGAATCTCCACCATGAACGGCTGGATATGCTTGGGGTCGGGCACCACATCGCCGGTCGCCACCCGCACGGGCGGATGCCCAAATGAGCTCACCGGGAAATAGCGGATCCGCCCGCTGATCGATTCGGCGTTGGCGACAATGGTTGGGCAGATCGACAGCAGCAGCGCGCGGACCCGTTCGGAATTCGCGTCGATGGCCCCTTGGTCCAGACCCTGGCTCGCCAGCGGGTTGGCCAGCGCCTCCGGCCCCAGCAAGTGCAGCCACGCGTCGCATTTCCCCACCATCACCGCCAGCGGCTGCTCGATTTTCTCATTCGCGGGCAGCCGGCGCAGCTTGCGCAAACGCGCCTTCATCTCGGCCAGGATCACCTCCTGCTGGTCGACGATCGGGTTGTCCAACTGGGGATCCGCCGTCCGCCCCAGCCGTTTGCGGAACTCCGGATGGTTGAATGGGTCAAACAGGAAGAACACGCCGGCCGAACTGGCCACATGCTGCGCCCCGGGCGAATCCGCCGAATCCCGCCCCGGCTGGAAATGTTCCCCCGCGTTGTCGTAAAAAATCACCGAGCACCGGCTCTCAGGCCGCCGCGCCGACTCGATCGTGTAGATGAACGGCTTCGGCAGCGCGACAATCCGGCCAAACCGCGGCAGCCGCTCGTACATCACCCCTTCAAGCTGCGTCTTCGCCAGGCGCGCCTCCTCCGCCGTCCGCGCCCCAAAGAGCGTTTTCTTCATCTCGTTCAGCGGCGCGTTGCCCGTCGGGTCCGCGTCCTGGAACAGGACCCCAAAATGGCTGAACAGTGTCGCCGGCAGCGTTTTGATCAGCACGGTGAGGTAATACGATTTGCCCGCGCTCTGGTCGCCCACGATCGAGAAAATATGCTGCGGCCCATCCAGCACCGCCGGGGGGATCGCCCGCCGGCAATGCGGGCACGCGATTTCGGTGCATGGCAGCCCGAACCCATCCAGCGCCTGCCCACGGTCATTGAACCGCGTCGGCAGGAACCTCTGCGCGGCGTCCTCGCCCAGCACCGGATCCCCGCGCAGCGACTCGTGCGCCGCAATGTGCATCAGGTCCCCCGCGTCAAACTCCAGCCAGCACACCGGGCAGGTCAAGGCGCCGGATTGCGCCGGGGCCATCGGCTCAATTTCCCCCTCCGGCGCCGCGCCATCCTCCATCGCAGGCACGGACCCCGCGTCCTCGCCCGGGAATTCAATCGGCAAGAGGCGCAGTTGCCGCAGGTAGAACCCCATCGCCATCCCGTTGGGGAACGCGATCGCCTCCTCGCTGAAATCCGGCTGGTGCGCCATCGCCAGGATGTCCGCCAGGTACAGGAACGGCCCCTCGGTGAACCCCTTTTCCGGGTCGAACACAAACCACTCGCCCAAGTTGAGGTTTTCCTCCCATTTCCTCCGGCTGCTCCCTCCCCTCAGCAAGAACAGGTGCGGCCCAAATTGCAGCGTGTAATCCGTGTCCGGCAGCAGCTCCTGCTCCTCCACCGCGATGCCATTCAACCAAAGGTCCGCCTCAAATTCCCGCCGCACCAGCCAAACGCCTTTCCCCCTCACCGCCGCGATCGCGCAATGATGCCCAAACACCCCCTCCAAATGCAGGTCGGTGTCCCCCCCGGAACCCACCTCAAACGGCAGTTTGTCGATCCGCGTGATCTCCCCCGTTTGGCAATCGATCAGGCTCCATTCATTCGGCCGAAACGCCGCCGTGCCCGACTCCGCCCCCGTCGGCGGCGTGGATGTCACCCCCTTGGGATCGTCCGCAAACTCCCGCCGTTTCCGCTCGGCCCAATCCCGGATTTTCCGGTCGCCCCGGATCACCAGCCGCTCGGCCCCCAGTTCCACCGCGTAATCCTTGTTCGTTTTCAACGGCGAAAACGCGGTCGGCGCCCCGTCAAGGATCACCTCCGCCACCGGGTCGCGCCGCAGCGCCGTGATCGCGCCCTCCCGCGTGCTGTTCAGCGCCAGGTGCTTCCCGGCCACCCCGGTCCCCGTCAGGCGCAGGTCCACATCCTCATCCGAGCCCACCTCGAATGGCATGT
>CAZSXX010000023.1:22815-23204 GCA_964611245.1 uncultured Verrucomicrobiota bacterium
CCCGTGCGGGCGTTGAAGATGGCCCACGCGGCCTTCCCAAAAATTGATTCCATTTGGCTTTGGAGCCCGGCGCTTTTTAGATTCCCCGCTAAAATAGCGTCTCCAGCCGGAACTTCAAACGCCATTCGGCGCCGCGCCCAAATGCGAATCCAGCCACCGCTCCGCTCCCTCCGCGTCCCCAAAGGCCCCGTCCAGTTGCGCCTCGAACGCGGCGTCCAAAATCCGTTTGAACTCCGGGCCAGGCCGCATCCCGCGCGCGATCAGGCGCCGCCCCAGGAGGATCGGCTTGGGCGCCCGCGCCTGCACGTCCAGCTCCGCCGCCTTCGCCCGCAGGGCATGCGCGATTTCCGGCGTCTCCGGCGCGCGTGGCGGCCGGCCCATCGCGTCCG
>CAZSXX010000024.1:0-23054 GCA_964611245.1 uncultured Verrucomicrobiota bacterium
AACTGCTCTACCAATTGAGCTACCGAGGCAACCTGTTGATTCTGCTCATGCTGCAGGCGGTGATGTGCTCCTCTTTCTTCGAATTGTATCCCGGCATTGTTGATCCGGCGCAGGTCGCCGAACCGCCAAACCCAGAAAACACAAATTTCAGAAGGAGCCGGGGCCCGGAGAAAAAAATCCCTCTCCAAAGATGGAAAGTGGAAATCGTTTCCGAAGGTCCGCCACCTGCTGCTTTTCGTCAGCACCGGCCTCTATTTCGCACGGGTCCGCCGGAATGGCAACTTTAAAAGCGATCCAACATTAGGTGCGGCCTTCTGGCGTTGAATCCTCGGTTCGGAGGTCGGTAAACGGAATTTGGCTGTGGTTAAGATTCTTGGGCGAAGCGCCGATACACAAGCAGTGCGAGTGGCGCATCATGGTCGAAGGTCCTTCAGCATTCTCTTGGCCCGAGGGTTTGCTGTGGTGAATGGGGCAGGACTGCCGTGGGACACGCCATCTGATTGGCGACTGCGCTGAGCGCGCCAGCTCCTTGGATTTTGGGCTGGGCGGCCACAGAAGGGTCCCCAAGCGCGGCGAAGCGGAATGCGAGCGGACGGAGATTCGGGTCGCAACTGGATTTGGAATCATGGATCGAGATGGGTTCATTTACAGTGAGAAACGAGACCGCAAGGCTCCCGGGAAGGCCCTTGCAGGGGATGGATTGCGCCATGGCGGAAGGCGGGGCGACTCCATCCCCAGGCCTGGAACGCGGTCAAGAGCCAAGGCCGGGTGTTTTTTATTGAATGGTTCTTGGCGACTGGAGACTCTATCGGTATGCAAGAGTTAGACGATTTTATCAACCGGGTCCAGCATCTTCCCCCGGCTCCGAAGATTTTGCCCCAGCTTCTTTCTTTGCTCGGCCGAGAGGATGTTTCGGCGGGCCACGTGGTCGATTTGATGATGTATGACCCGTCCCTGACGGCGGCGGCGCTGCAGATGTGCAATTCCGCCTATTTCGGGGGCTCCACCCCCGCGACGGACCTTGGCGAGGCGGTGCAGCGCCTGGGATTCAACCGGATTTATCAACTGGTGGCCACTGTAAGCGGGTCGCAGGCGCTGGCGCCTTCCAAAAAGGGTGATGGGATCAACGAGGGGGAGCTCTGGAAGCATTCAGTCACGACGGCTGTCGCCGCGCAATTGATGGCGAAGGAGTTGGGGGAAGACGAGAACTTGGTGTTCACGTGCGGATTGCTGCACGACATCGGGAAGGTGATCCTGGCCCATTCCTTGGAACACATTTACGCCAAGATGATCGAGGAGGTCGCGAAGTATCAAAATGCGCTGCTCGAAACTGAGAAACGCCTGCTGGGCGCGCAGCACGCCGAAATCGGCGGACGGTTGTTGGCCCGTTGGAAATTCCCGTCGAACATCGTGGCCGCTGTTTGGTTTCACCACGACCCGAAGGGCGCCGCAAACCACCAGAGGCTGGCGGCGTTCGTTTACCTAGCGAACATGATCGCATATTTCATTGGCCACGGATTTGGCCACCACTCGTTCGCGCTGCGGGGCAGGGCGGAAGCGCTCGAAATCCTCGGTTTGAAGGGGGACGATTTGCCCCGGTTCATGATCCAAACCTATGAAAACTTTGAGGTGGTAAACGCGCTGCTGTCAGCCCAAGTTTAGCAAATGAGTCCGCAGAACGTCAGGGTTTTGGTGGTGGACGACTCTGCTTTGGCGCGCCGGAGCATCATGGAAAGTCTTGCCATTGATTCCGGGATCGAGGTGGTGGGGAGCGCGGTCGACCCCTATTTCGCTCGGGAGAAGATACTTGCGTTGAAACCGGATGTCCTGACGCTGGACATTGAAATGCCCCGGATGGATGGGCTGACGTTCCTGAAGCTGCTGATGCGCCACCGGCCCATGCCCGTGGTGGTCCTGAGTTCGGCGACGACGGAGGGGTCCCGGAAGGCGATGGAAGCGCTTCAGTGCGGTGCGGTGGATGTCATGGGCAAGCCGCCTGGAACGAGCTCCGGTTGGCTGGACGGCGGTGTTTTGGCGCAAAAAATAAGGGCGGCCGCCCAAGTCAAGTTCGAGGCAGATCCACTAAGCGCGGAGCCTGCGCGGCCCCCGTCACCAGCCCCCGCCCCGAATTCCGAAGCCGATGCCCGGGCGTTGATTGTGGTCGGGTCTTCCACGGGTGGAACCGAGGCGCTCAAAACAATTTTGGCCAGAATGCCGGCGGATTCCCCCCCCATCTGCGTCGCCCAACACATTCCGGCCCGGTTCTCGGCGGGCTTTGCGAACCGTCTGAACAGCCATTGCGCAGTGGAGGTGCGTGAGGCGGTCCACGGAGACGAATTAATGCCCGGCCTGGCCCTCATCGCGCCCGGGGGAAAGCATTTGCTGGTGCGGTGGACCGGATTCCGGTATTTCGCGGTCTTGAGCGACTCGCCGCCGGTGAACCACCAGAGGCCCTCCGTGGACGTGCTTTTCAACTCGGTTGTGAAGGCTGGGGGCGCAGGCCATGCGGTGGCGGCATTGCTCACCGGGATGGGCAGCGATGGGGCTGACGGGCTGCTGAGCCTTCGTCAGGGAGGGGCATGGACCATCGCGCAGAGCGAGCGAACCTGCGTCGTTTTTGGCATGCCGCGCGCGGCCATCGAAAGGGGCGCGGCGAAGGAAATCCTTGATCTTGGGGACATTGGCCCCGAGTTGACGCGGCAGGGAAAACGGATTCGGGCCGCTGCCTAGCCCAGGGCCTTGAGGATCGTTTGCGCGCGTTTCACCCAGGGCTTCTCGCGGCTGCGCTGGAAGGCGGGGCCATGGCCCGCGTCGGAGACCACTTCCTGTAGGTCCCGGCGGGCGGTTTCCGCCTCGCCTTTTTCGATCAACAATTCGGCCAACTGCACCTTGGCTTGCGCGTAGCTGTGGCGCTCCAGGACCTTGCGCCAGGCGGTGATGGCGGCCTCCTTCTCGCCAAGGTGGGCCAGCGTCTCAGCGTAGGTCATCATGGTCTGGCCATATTCGTGGTCGGGCTCCAGGCGGGTGACCTTCTCCAAAACGGAGCGCGCTTCCTGTGGGCGTTTGAGGCGAAGCAGCGCCTGGCCGTAGTGGGCCAGTGTCTCCAAGTCGTTTTCATCGCGCTCCAGTGCGGCCACGTATTCCTTTTCAGCGTCCGCCAGCTTGCCCTGCGCGAAGTAAATGTCCGCCAATTGCGAATGATGGTGCGCCTTGTCCAGATGGTGGATTTGGCTCTGCAATTCCTTGATGCGCTGGCGATGGGCCGCGCCTGGGAGCTCAAATGAAGGCGCCTCCACGGGCTTGGACGCGCGGTAGACGAGGAAATAATAGATCATGGCGGAGATGATCGAGAAAAGGAGGATGCACACGGCCCAAATCCACTCCTGGCGGCGGATGGCGTCCACCAGCATCCAAACTTGGAACGCCAGGATCAGCAAGATGACGGGGTTTGAAAAGTAAACGCCTGGGTTGGCGAAAAAATCGAGGACGGAGCTGCGCATGCTATTGGAGCCCTGTCAACTCCCGGTAGGCGGCCAGCCGGGATTCCATTTCGCGGACGATGGGGACCGTTCGCTCCAAGAGGTTCTTTTCCGTTTGGCCGGGGAATGGGTCGATTTCGAACCGGACCGAAGCGGCGACCTCCCCGTTTTTGTCATGGAGTGGGAGCGTGGCGATCATCACTTTCCGTTGCTTGTCGCGGCCGACAAACTTTTTGTCCGTCGTGAGAACCTCCGATTCTATTTTGTTGGCGGGTTGGCCAATTTCCCCCGGGTTGTCGCTGGCGATGATCAGGATGGCACCGTCGGGTTTCCGGGCGGAAATCCTGAGCGATTGGATGCGGCTGTTCTTCTCTTTTCCATCCCTCACGAGGGCCGCCGCCAGGGGCTCCCGAGGGGTGTAGACGATGCGGGTGTCCGCAAAGTATGAGACGGAATCCGACTTGGTCCAAAAGGCAATTTTGCCGGCGCTGAAGGTGTTGTCGTTGAGCGTTGGGAAGGCCTGTTTGCCGTTCAACCAGCAGTTGAACTGGTTGCCGCTCGCCTCGATTTTCAACTCGTGCCACACCCCTTTTTCAATTTCAAGGTCGGGTCCGACTGGGCTCAGAATCTGGCCGTTCACCACCGGGACGAAGCGCAGGCTGTTGTACAATCCCGACGCTCGGATGTAGAAGTAGTTTGATTCATTCTGCATTCGGAAGGCGATGCCGGCCATTTGCTCGACCACACCCGCGTGGAGCTTGAAGCGGGTGTGAAGGGTGAAGTTGGCGAAGTCCTCATCGAGGATCAACAGGGGATAGCGGTTGGCGGTGGGGTCGCGCGACACTTGCGCAAGGACCGGTTGGACGGGGATTTCGGCTTTGCCAGTCACCGGCGCGAGGACTGGGGGGACTTCGGCCTCAATTATTTTCCAGTCTCCGGGGGGGCCTCCGCCCATCAGGGAGCTCCGCAAGCCAACGGGCGGTTCGCCGGCCTTCATTTTGCTGAATTCAAGCAGGCGTTCCGCCGCCGGGGCGGCCAGGGAGGCGAGGAGTACGAAGAAAACGCGCAACATTCCGGCTAGTTTGCCGCCTTTCGCGCCGCCTTTCAAGCGCGGGCACGCAGCGTGGCGTCCACCAGGCGGACAAACGCGGCGACTGGGTAGGGCTTGGCCATGAATTTGTCAGGCTGCACGGGGAAATTGTGGAGGTATGATTCGCTGACGGTGCCGCTGAGAAGGATGGTGCGCAGCGTGGGATGGAGTTTTTTGCATTCTTCGATCAACTCCAGCCCGGTCATCGATCCCATGACGTAGTCGGTGACGAGGAGGTCGGGGCGGTGGCCGTCCTCGCGGACCGCGCGGAGAACGTCCTCGGGGTCCAGAAAGCAGCGGGTGCGGTATCCCAGCTCGGACAGAACGGTGTCTGCGAGTTGGCAGAGCAGTTCCTCATCATCGACGATAAAGACCAGCTCTTTTTCGTTTTTGCCTGCGCGATCCATTGATTGAACCGGGGCCACTATCACGGGTTCACCCCACTGGCTCAAGGGAAATCGCGAAGTTGGCCGGGCCACCCAGCCTTTCCGGATCGGAGGCAGTTCGGGCAAAAAGCGGCCACATAGAAATGCGAGCGCCCGGGTTAAAGGAATTGGGGAACCCGCCGATAGTTTGGGTGTCGTTAAGACAACGGCGGCTGGCAGCCGGAAAGAGCCAGACGGGAAAAAAGTCGATGCCCGGTTCGAAATTCGACTCACGGCAGGGATGTCGTGTAACAAAAACCCGGATCATTCCGGGTGACTCATGGAAGGAGTCTTAGTATGGTCATCAACACAAACACCTCGGCCTCGAGCAGCGCGCGCTTGCTCTCGGAATCAAGCACAATGCTCAGCAAGTCGCTCTCGCGCTTGTCTTCTGGATCCAAAATTGTTTCCCCGGAAGATGACGTCGCGGGCCTGGCGGTCTCGACTCGGTTCGACGCGCAAGTCAACCGGATCAACGCCGCGAGCAACAATGTTGGCAACGCCATCTCGTTCAGCCACACCCAGGATGGATTCATGAAAAAGGTGTCCAAAGCCTTGGACCGCATGAGCGAGTTGTCGGTCCTCGCGCAGGACGTCACCAAGACGGATGCGGACCGAGAGTTGTACAACGCAGAGTTCACGACGCTGGGCGCCTACATCGACGATGTGGCCACCAAGGACTTCAATGGCGTCGGCCTGTTCGACGGCGCGACCCTGGATGTCACGACGGACAGCGAATCCAACACCTACACGATGTTGGGGATTGACCTCGGAGACGCGGCCTACACCGACGCCACCAGCGCCACCATCGACACCACGGCCAACGCCATTTCGGCCTTGGTTGATGTGAAGGCGGCGCTTGACAAGCTGGCCGAGGACCACGCCTCGATCGGCGCGAACATCTCCCGGCTCAACTCCACCGCCGATGGGCTGGCCGTGCTCAAGGACAACTTGGGCGCCGCGAACAGCCGCATCAAGGATGTGGATGTCGCCGAGGAAAGCACCACGTTCGCGCGCTTCAACATCCTGGTCCAAGCGGGCACCGCGATGCTGGCGCAAGCCAACCAGACGCCGCAGTCGGCGCTCCGGCTCCTGAGCTAACAAGCCCTGACGGCTTGACCACGGCTCCAGCCGCGTTCCTTTAACCCTGGAGCCTTCACTTTACGACGCCGCGGCGCGCTTGGGATTCGGAGGAACCTTCGCGCTGACCATACCCGGGAGCGGGGCCTTCCAACGGGCCCCGCCTCCAAGGTGAGGAAACTGAGCCGCCGTCGAATTCAATTTGTCTGTTCAGACAAAGGCCACTGGCGGCTGAACCAAGCCAGGCGGGACAACAGATGATGCCCGGAAAAAACTTCATCTCACGGCAGGGATGCCGTGGCACGGAAACCCCAAGTCACTTTGGGGGGACTCATGGAAAGGGTCAGTTATGGTAATCAATACAAACACTTCGGCTCAGAGCAGCGCCCGTTTACTCTCTGAATCAAGCTCAATGTTGGCCAAGTCGCTCTCGCGCTTGTCGTCCGGTTCGAAAATCGTTTCCCCGGAGGACGATGTCGCGGGATTGGCTGTCTCCACGCGGTTCGACGCCCAAGTCAACCGAGTCAACGCCGCCAGCGCAAACGTCGGCAACGCGGTCTCGTTCAACCAGACCCAGGATGGATTCCTCAAAAAGGTGTCCAAAACCCTGGACCGGATGGGCGAACTGGCAGTCCTTGCGCAGGACGTCACGAAAACCGACGCGGACCGCGAACTGTACAACGCGGAATTCTCGACCTTGGGCGCTTACATCGATGATGTGGCGACCAAGGATTTCAACGGAGTCGCGCTGTTTGATGGCACTGCCCTGGATGTCACGATCGACGGCGACGCGAACACCTATTCGATGACCGGCGTGGACCTCACGGACGCGGCTTACACCGACGCGACGAGCGCGTCGGTCGCCACCGCGGGCGACGCCGCGACGGCGCTTGTCGACGTCAAGGCGGCCATCGACCAGATGGGCATCGACCGCTCCACGGTCGGATCGAACATCTCGCGGCTTTCCGCCACGAGCGACGGGTTGGCTGTGCTCAGGGACAACCTGAGCGCCGCGAACAGCCGCCTCAAAGACGTCGATGTCGCCGAGGAGAGCACCACTTTTGCCCGTTACAACATCCTGGTCCAAGCAGGCACAGCGATGTTGGCGCAGGCAAATTCAACGCCTCAGTCCGCGTTGCGTCTTCTGAGCTAACCAGTCCGGAAGGCCAACTCGGCCCTGAACACAGCCCTGCCGGCGCGGAGTAGCGTCGGCAGGGCCCTTTTTTTCCGGGCGCCTCGGGACCCTGCACGCGCGTGTGGCACACCGCCGGAATTTTTTGTTTTGCAAAGGCGGGGCTCGGCCCTAGATTGGCCGCGATCGCGGGCTCTCCCGCGATATTTGATTTTTATGCCACTGACACACACTAAAGACCTGTTTGCCAAGGCCCTCAAAGGCAAATACGCGCTCGGCGCCTTCAACGTCAACAACATGGAGCTGCTCCAGGCCATCATCGAAGCCTGCGAGGAGGAGAAGGCCCCCGTGATGCTGCAAATCTCCAAAGGAGCCCGGAGCTATGCCCATCCTGTTTACCTCAAGGGCCTCATCGATTCCGCCGTCAAGCTGTCCAACATCCCGATCGCGGTGCATCTTGACCATGGTGACTCATTTGAGCTGTGCAAGGAGTGCATTGACGAAGGGTTCACCTCCGTGATGATCGATGGTTCCCATTTGCCGTTCGAGAAGAACGTCGAGATTTGCAAAAAGGTCGTTGATTACGCCCACAAGCATAACTGTGTCGTCGAGGGCGAATTGGGCGAATTGGTCGGCGCGCAGTTTGACGAAGGGGAGGAAGGCGGCGGCTTTTCCGCGGGCGGACATTACACCCACCCGGAGGAGGCGGTCAAATTCGTCAAGGAAACGGGGATCGATTCGCTGGCGGTCGCCATCGGCAATTCGCACGGGGCCTACAAATTCAAGGGCGAACAACACCTTGACCTTGAACGTTTGAAAGCGATCAAGAAGGCGCTTTCCGACGCCGGCTTGGGCGATTACCCGCTGGTATTGCATGGCGCATCCAGCGTGCCCAAGGATCTTGCGGTGGAAATCAACAAGTACGGCGGCAAGCTTGGGGAAGACACCGCCGGAGTGCCTGAAGCGGACATCGAGATCGCGCGCCGGGTCGGCTGCACCAAGGTCAACATCGACACGGACCTTCGCTTGGCCATGACCGCCGCCATCCGCAAAGTCCTGTTCGAGAACCCCAAGGAATTTGATCCCCGCAAATACCTCGGGCCAGCGCGCGCCAAGGTCAAGGAGCTCGTCCGGCACAAAGTCCGGAACGTCCTCTGCTCCGCCGGCCACGCCTTCGATTAAGATTCGTCAGCGTCCTGATTCCCCAGAATGCCTGCCCCGAAGAAGGGCAGGCTTTTTTGCGGGCATTCAGGTCGAATCCACTTCAAGAAAAAGGGCCCGCCAGGATTGGCGGGCCTTTTGCGTAAGTATTTAAAAAAGCGGTGGTTAGTCCGCTGTGCGAGGCGTGCGCTGCCAGAGCCAGCGGCAATCCGTTTGATCCTGGGATGCAGTGCCGCTTCCGGTGTTCAAATCTGTGCTGCCTTGATAGCGGACTTTGGCGCTTTTCGCCCGGCCAAGCCATTTATGAATTTCAGAATGGCCATCCGCAAAGGCGACGCCGCACGCACCGTTGTGGTAGTTGGCCGCGACGTCCACCCAGGAAAGGGAGGTTTTGGCGCCGCGCGGGCTGAAGAACCCGGGATCGTTCATGCTGTCGGGATGTTCATCCAAATAGACCCAAACTTCGGCCGGCCCAGGCAACGTCATTTGCGACGCTTTGCGCACCTTCTTGTAATTGCTGGCGGCATCCCACGGTCCGTCTCCCACATTTCCATTCCCATTCCCAACCGCAATATTGCCGGACATGCTGCGCAGCCGTTGAGTCCAACGCGCGCGTTTTTGGTCGGGCGAAAGGAATTTGTCTGCGGGGCACTTAAAAACACCCAGATTGCCTGCGATGTAAGGAGCGATCGAACTGTAGCGGGGATCGATCAGCGCGGCCCGGTTGGTGTTTTGGAGGCTCGTGGACCAATCCTGCCAGCCTTGGGCCCAGGGGTACACCAATTGTTGAGTGACACCGTCCCGAAAGGTGTCCACCAAACGAGGCACTGCGCCGTAATTGGCATCCCCACCATGGACGGCACCGAGGATCAGGTCATTGTTGTCCGTGGTGAACATGTGCCAGCCCTTCATCAACTGGTTGGAATTGTTCATGCACATGATGCCTTGGGCCTTGGTTTTGGCCTTGGCGAGGGCGGGCAGCAGCAGGCTGGCCAGAATCGCGATGATCGCGATGACCACCAGCAGTTCGATGAGCGTGAATCCGGCGCGGGTTTTCGCGCGGCTTCGCGTTTGTAAAAGCAACTTCATACTCGTTTATTTCGGTCCGTTTGGGCTGTGAAAGCAAACGTTAGCCACGTTGCCGCCACGCTGTCAATTGCGGTGTCCACACAATGTGCGTGTTTTCCCGATAAAGGGAAGTGAGCGTTCAGGCGCACACTTCTTCGTGGAAGGCCCCCGGCAGGTTCACGAGGCGGAGGAGAGGGCGAGGCGGCTGGCAAGCCGGACGGCGGACAGCATGCTCGATGGGTTGGCCAAACCTTTGCCGGCCAAGTCATACGCGGTGCCGTGGTCGGGGGAGGTTCTGACAAAGGGGAGGCCAAGGGTCCAATTCACCCCGTTTTCAAAGGCGACCATTTTCATCGGGGGCAACCCCTGATCATGGTACATGGCCACCACGGCGTCGTAGTCTCCCCGGAAATGGTGGTGGAAAAGGGTGTCGGCGGCAAAGGGGCCCAGGACATCGAGTTTCTTTTCGCGCGCGGCCCGGATGGCGGGGCCGATGATGGTCAGTTCTTCGTCGCCGAGTTCGCCGCCCTCGCCGGCATGGGGATTGAGGCCGCAAACCCCGACCCGCCGTCGGGCCAAGCCGAGTTGCGCGCAGGCTTCGGAGGCCAGTTCGATGGTCGTTTGGATTTTTTTCTGATCCAACGCGCCCGCCACGTCCTTGAGCGGCAGGTGCGTGGTGGCCAGCGCCACCCGGAGCCATCGGCCGCGGTCGTCGGAGCCGAGGAGCATCATCGCGGTACGGGCGGCAGCGGCCCGTTCGGAGATCCATTCCGTTTGGCCGACGAAGGGCTCGCCGAGGCGCAGGATGGATTCCTTGTTCACGGGCGCGGTGACGATGCCGTCGAGTTCGCGGCTGAGGCAGCGGGAGACCCCTTCATCGAGGTAGTCGAGGGCGGCTTCAGCGGCGTGGGGGGATCCGTGGGTCAGGTTCAGGGGCAGGGGAGCCCTCTCCAGCACGAAAAACTGGCCTGGTTGGTCCCAGCCTTGGAATGGGGGAAGGTCCACGCCGAGATTGAGGCGGGCGTTCAAGGCGCGCAGGCGCGCCGCGTCCCCAATGACGAGGCAACGGATTTGCTGGTCCGGCCATTGAGCCAGCGCCTTCAGAGTAACCTCCGGGCCGATGCCCGTGACGTCACCCAGTGTGATTCCAATTCGATGGGTCATAGCGCCGACGGCGCGTCGCAGCCCGAGAAGCCATTGTGGAACCCTCCCAAGCGCCATCGGCGGGGAGTCCAATTCCCGATGCCGCGTGAAAACGGGCATTCATGAGAACGTTCAGAAATAGCGGACGAACGATTTTTTCTTGAGGCGGTCCACGAATTGGCGGCGCAGGCGCTGGCTCTCCTCGCCTTTGAGCGTCGATTCGATTTCCTCCCGCATCTCAGAAATGGGACGGATGTGGGCGGGCTTTGATTCCTCGACGAGCATCAAGTAGACGCCGCTGGGTGTGTCCATCACCTCGCTGCGCTGTCCGGGTTGGAGGCTGAAGGCGACTTTGGCCAAGTCTTCGCGCAGGACTTTTCTCTCCACCAAGCCCCAATCCCCCCCGTCGGCCGCCTGGGAACCTTGGGAATAAATCCGGGCCATCTCCGCGAACGACGCGCCTTCGTCGATCTTCCTCGCGATGTCGCGGGCCAGTTGCGCGGGAGAGTAGGCGGTCTCGTTGGGCCGGTTGGTCAGGACAATCATGCGGAGCTTCACTTGGTCCTCCAGGTGGAATTTTTCGCGGTTGGCCTGGTAATAATTCTCGATGCGAGTCGGAGAGATGACCGGGTCGCGCGGCACTTTGGCGCTCCACATCAGGTCGAGGATGGTTTTTTCGCGGACTTTTTGGCGGTAACTTTCGAAGGTGAGGCCCTGCGATTGCAGGGTTTTGGTCAATGTCAGGCGGTCGCCGAATTTCTTGATGTCGTCGTTCAGGCGGTTCTCGATGTAGCTTTCGGGCAAGGGCCGCCCAAGGGTGTCAAACTCATGGAGGACAAGCTGGTGCTCCACCAATTCTTCGAGGCGTTCGACAAAGAGTGTGTTCAGCTTTTCCTTGAGGACTTCGGGTTGGGCGGCGTAGCGGCGGCGGAGGAAGCCTTCCTCGTCGCGCGTCATCATGTCCACATCCTTGCGCGTGATCACCTTGTCATTGACGATGACGGCGATGCTGTTGACCACGAAAGACCGCGTGTCCTGCGCCCATCCGTCCAGGATCGACGCCAGCAACAAAAGCCCGAGAACTGCTCGTTTCATTCGAAGGGCCACTGTAGGGTTGCCGGGGACGGCGGTCAAGAAACCCGCGTCAAGCGCGGCGGACCGGCGCGGGGAATCCAGCGCCGCGCGGTCCCGGCCAGATTGTTCCTTGCCCGCTGCCCGCAGTCTCACTAGGTTGCGGCGGTTTATGCGGACCGTTCTTTACAAGCGCGCGACCTTTGTCACCCATTTGCCGGTTGAGCACCTGTACACGCAATCCCATAATTGGCTGGCCCGGACCCCGGAGGGGCAGTGGCGGGTGGGTTACACCAAGTTCGCGCTGCGGATGCTGGGCGAGTTGGTGGACGTTAAATTCGACCTGGCGCCGGACGCCCCCATCCAGCCGGGCGACATCGTTGGCTCGATCGAAGGATTCAAGGCGATCAGCGACATTTATTCCGTAGCGTCCGGCCGGTTCGCCGCCGCGAATGCCGCCTTGATGTCCGGCTTGGACTCTGTCGCGGACAAGCCGTATGATGAGGGCTGGCTGTATCAAATTGCCGGGGAACCCGACCGACGGGCGACAGATGTTGATGGCTATCGGTCGCTGCTTGATGTAACTATTGATCGAATCCTGGAGAAACAGCGTCAAGGAGAGGAATGAAGCAGGCTGCGCGTTACTATATGATCGGGGGCTTCCTCGGGGCGGGAAAGACCACCGCCGTCGCCGCCCTCGCGCATTGGCTGACCCAGCGCGGGCAGCGCGTGGGCTTGATCACCAACGACCAGGGCAGCGCCTTGGTCGACACCGCGATGCTGCGGGCCCGGGGCTTCCCCACCGAAGAAATTCCCGGGGGCTGCTTTTGTTGCCGGTTCAATTCGTTGGTTGACGCCGCCCAGAAACTGACGGACGCCACCAAGCCGGACGCGTTCGTCGCGGAGCCTGTCGGAAGCTGCACCGATTTGATCGCCACGGTCAGCTACCCGCTCCGGCGGATTTACGGCGGCCAATTCACGCTGGCTCCGTTGAGCGTGTTGGTGGACCCCACCCGTGCCGAGCAGGTTTTGGGACTTTGCGAGGGGCGAAAATTTTCCGCCAAGGTGTCTTACATCTGGCGCAAGCAGGTTGAGGAGGCTGATTTAATCGTCATCGCGAAGACCGACCTCGCCGACTTGGACCGGCTCGCCGCCCTTCGAAAGCGGTTGGCGGAGGAGTTCCCGGGAAAAAAGATCCTGGATGTTTCGGTTCGGACTGGCGCGGGGCTGGCAACTTGGTTTGAATTGCTTGAGACGATGGAGCCCGGATCAGAGAGCGCAATGGAAGTGGATTACGACATCTACGCGGATGGCGAGGCGCTGCTGGGATGGCTCAACGCCACTGTTCAAGTGGCCGCCGCCGAGGATTTCGACGCCGCGGCCCTCCTGCAGTCATTGGCGGGGGAAATCCAGAGATCGCTCGCCCACGCGGAAATCGCCCATCTCAAAATGACGTTCAGCCCGGATCAATCGCTTGCCGGCGAGATCGCGGCCCTCAGCGTGGTGGGCGGGGATCGAATTCCGGAGCTGAATTTGGATTTGGACGCCCCTGTCCGTTCCGGGCAAGTCATCGTCAACTGCCGGGCTGAGGGCAGTCCGGACGACCTGCGCCGCGCCCTGCATCAGGGGGTCGAATCGGTCGTTCGCGCGTTTTCAGGGCTGGAGGCGCGGATTGAGCACATTGAACATTTCCGCCCCGGCCGGCCCAACCCCACCCACAGGCTTGCTCAACCGCTGGCCACCGCCATATGAAGCCGCCCGTCCTCCTTTATTGCCACTGCCAATACGCGCAGGTCCTGCCCGAAAGCGTGAAGAAGGCCACGCTGAAGCGCCTGTCGGATTCGGGACAACCCTTTGAGGCGGTCCCGGACCTTTGCGAATTGTCCGCCCGGCGCGACCCGGCGTTGGCCCGCATCGCGGCGGCCGGACCGGTCAAGATCGCGGCTTGTTTTCCAAGGGCCGTGAAGTGGCTTTTCCATTCCGCGGGCGCGTCGCTATCCCCGGACCAGGTCGAGATTGTGAATATGCGAACGCTCTCCGCCGACCAAACAGCCGCGGCCATGCTCAGCGAGGAACTGAAGCCCAATCTCGCCGAGTCAGTGGGCACCCAAGCGGAGGCACAAACCCCGGCGACAACATAACCTCCATGGCGCTGCGCGATCAAACTTGCCGGGTTGTCCTTTACGAAGGGCCAGGCGCGGACACGCTGGGAAACGACGAGCGCCTGCAGTTGATTTCGTCGCTGCTTGAGCGCGGATTTCCCGTGACAAAAGCGGGGGCGGACCGCCCGTTGACGCCGCCCGACGATGGGCCGCTGATCGCCCTTGGACGGTTCACCGACGTTGTCCCGCCGGACCAGGACCGGTTTCGATGGCGCGCCTTGGGGGCCGAGGCTGGGCCCGTGGACGTTGAGCAAGTGGCCGCCCTCCGCACGGAGATGAACGCCCCGGAAACGGGGGCTTGGAAGCCTTGGTTTCCCGTCATTGATTATGACCGCTGCACGAATTGCATGCAGTGCCTGAGCTTTTGCCTGTTTGGCGTGTATGGTGTTGATGACGAGAAACGGATACAGGTCCAGAACCAGGACAACTGCAAAACGAACTGCCCAGCCTGCTCCCGGGTTTGCCCGGAAGCGGCGATCATGTTTCCAAAATACAAGGCCGGGCCGATCAATGGCGATTTGGTCAGTGACAGTGACCTCAACCGCGAGAAAATGAAGATCGACATTTCCGCCCTCCTTGGCGGCGATGTTTATGACATGCTCCGGTCCCGCAGCCAGCGCGCCCAGTCCCGTTTTTCAAAGGAGCGCGACGCCGACAAGGCCCTCGCCGAGCGCCAAAAGTGCTTGGTGAAGCTGGGCTCTATCATGAATGAAATCCCCCCCGAGGTCTTGATGAGCCTGCCTTCCCCCGAGGAAATCGCCCGGCGGGCGGAAGCTGCGGCCGCAAAAGCAAAAGCCGCATTGGGAGAAACCCCCGCCTAGCCATGTTGCCGCGACTTGTTTATCGGACCCTCCGCAGCGCCGACTTTCGGTGCGTGCGGAAGTTTGCCTGGAATTTTGGCGTCAAGGGACTGTTGAGCGTCGAGCGGTTCAAAAGCCGGATCAAGCGCGGCGAATATTTTCCGCCTTTCCTGTACATCTCGATCCTCAATTCCTGCAACTTGCGCTGCCAAGGTTGCTGGGTGGACGTCGCCGCCCCGCGCACGGAGATCGACTTGGAGACCCTGAACCGGACCATCACCGACGCGAAGGCCCATGGAAACGCGTTCTTCGGCCTTCTCGGCGGCGAGCCTTTCATGCATTCCCGGTTCTTCGAGATATTGGAGGCGCATCCGGATTGCTATTTCCAAGTCTTCACCAACGGCCAGTTCATCACGCCCAAGGTGGCCGCGCGGCTCCGCGCGGTCGGGAACGCCACACCGCTGGTGTCGATAGAAGGCCGGGAGATCACCAGCGACCAGCGGCGGGGCAACAAGGACGTGTTGAACCGGACGCTCCGGGGATTGGATGCCTGTCTCGAAGCCGGGTTGCTGACTGGAGTGGCCACCAGCGTTTGCCAGTCCAACATCAAGGAATTGTTGACCGAGGCGTGGCTGGGCGAGTTGATCCAGCGGGGCGTCCATTATGTGTGGTACCACAGTTATCGTCCCGTGGGGCCGCAGATGAATGGCCAGCTTGGGTTGACGCCCGAGCAATTGGTGCAGGTGCGCAAGTTCGTGGTCGAACAAAGGGCCAAAGCGCCCATTGCCATCATCGACGCCTATTACGACGGCAAAGGCAACGCGCTTTGTCCGATGTCCACCGGCATATCCCACCATGTGGGGCCCGCGGGCGACATTGAGCCGTGTCCCATCATTCAATTCGCCACCGAGAATATCCGGGACCCGCGCGGCGTCTATGCCACCATGCGCGATTCGTCGTTCCTGCGTGATTTCCGCCAACTCAGCGCGCGCCACACCCGGGGATGTGTGGTGTTGGAGCGCCCCGACCTCGTCAAAGAGCTCGTCGTCAAGCACGGCGCCCGGGACACCACGCAACGCGGCACGGCCATGGCTGAATTGGAGGCCATGACCCCCCGTTTCAGCCAGTGGCTGCCCGGCGAGGAATTGCCGGAGAAGCACTGGATGTACCGGCTCGCCAAGAAATATTGGTTTTCGGATTTCAACGCCTACCGGGAGGTCGCGCACGATGCGGAGGGCAAAGCCCGCGCGTTGCGCGCGCAGCTCCCCGCGCAGCCGGAGCCTCATTTGCAATAATTATGTCCACCACCTTCTCATTGAACAGCCCGGTGAATATCCCCCGGCTGGCGCCCATTCAAAAATGGCGCACGCCCAAGAAGAACATTCCACAGACGCTCGCCGACCGCACGCGCATCCTGCAGACCGTCCGCAATTATGTCGCCGAGTTCAACCCCGTGCCTCCGTTGCCCGTCCCGGAGCTCAAGGAGCACGCGGACCGCGTCCTGGCGCGCCTGGGGTGCGATCCGATTTACCGGGATTACATCGGTGTCCTCATCAACAATGAGATTTGGCGGGAATCCCTCGCGGCAGTCCCATTTGAGCGCCGGCTCCTGCTCCTTCCCAAATGCTTGCGCGTGGAAAGCAAATGCCCCGCGCCCTTCGATGAATTCGGACTCCTGTGCAAACAGTGCGGGCTTTGTTCGATTCAGGACATGACCGTCGAGGCCGAAAAGCTCGGCTATGCCGTCTTGGTCGCGGAAGGCTCAGCGATCGTGATGAGTTTGATCCAGACGGGCAAGATCGAAGCCATCGTGGGCGTGAGTTGCCTGAGCGTCCTCGAGCGCGCCTTCCCCTACATGGAAGCCGCCGCGATTCCCGGCGTCGCAATTCCCCTCCTGCAGGATGATTGCATCGACACCAACGTCGATTTGGACTGGGTGTGGGATTACATTCATTTGCACAGCGATGACTCCACCCGGCGCTTGGACCTTTCCGCCCTGCGCGAGGAAGTCGATTCATGGTTCTCGCCGGTCAGTTTGCCCCTGTTGCTCGGTTCGCCCGAAACGGCTTGCGAAAAAATCGGCGCCGAATGGCTTATGCGAGCGGGAAAACGCTGGAGGCCATTCCTGACGATCGCCGCGCACCAAGCGCTGTCTGGCTCCTCCGCGCCGGAAATCTCCGCCGATTTGAAAAAGGTCGCCATCGCCGTGGAGGCTTTCCATAAGGCTTCGCTCATCCACGATGACATTGAGGATGGTGATGAGGTTCGTTACGGGGAAAAGACGCTCAATGCGGAACATGGAGTTCCCCTTGCCCTCAACGTGGGCGACCTGCTGATTGGCGAAGGCTACCGGCTGCTCTCCTCGAATAAATTCTCCGCCGAGACCAAATGCGCGATGATCCAAGTGGCATCGGAAGGCCAGCGGGAGCTTTGCCGGGGGCAAGGGGCCGAACTCGACTGGAGCCGCCATCCCAAAGTGCTCACCCCTTTGCAGGTCATTGACATTTTCCGGCACAAAACCGCCCCGGCTTTCGAGGTGGCCCTTCGGTTGGGGGCGTTGGCGGCCGGCAAGCATGAAGAATGCGCCGAGACGCTCGGCGCCTACAGCGCGGCGCTTGGAATCGCCTACCAAATTCGGGACGACCTTTCGGATTGGGAAGGGCAGGGAGATTCAAATGACCTCGCGACCCTGCGCCCAAGCCTCCTGCTTGCGGTGGCCCGCGAGCGGGCCAACGGCGAAACCCGCGCCTATCTGGATTGCGTGTGGCGTCAGGAAACCCCGGCGGACCCGGTCCGGTTGGCCGCGATTTGCCGCGAGACAGGGGCGGACGAACGTTGCCGGCAGCTTCTGGAAACCTACAAGGAGGAGGCGATCCGTTCGCTCGCCTCGCTGGAAAATGGAAGCCTAAAAGGACTACTTCGCCGGACCCTTGGAAAGATTTTCAACGACGTGGAAATCAAAGGATGGTGCAAGGAACGCGAGGCCGAAAATCGGGTGGAATCCAGGGAGGCGTTGGTCGCGGCTAAATGAGCCTGCGGCTGCAACTGCTTCAAGTCGCGCGCCTTGCCCCCCGGTTGCTGGCCGATTCCGCCCCGCTCGTCCGGGATTTTTTTGCCCGGCAGTTTGACGCGCGCGGCGCCGCGTGCGACCGCGCGGGCAAGCCCGACCTTTATTACACGATCTTTGCGCTGGCGGGCGCGCAGGCGATGGACGCCCCCATTCCGGAGGACAAAACGCGCGCGTGGCTCGAATCGTTTGGCGACGGCGGCACGCTGGACTTTGTCCATCTCGGGGCGTTGGCCCGCTGCTGGGCGGCTTGCGGCGGGGCCTCGCCCGAACTCGCGGCGTCCCTTTTGGGCCGCTTGGAAACGTTTCGGCAGCCAGATGGCGGGTATCATTCGAATCCGGCCGCCGGCTTTGGAACCGCCTACGACGCTTTCGTGGCCCTCGGCGCCTACGAGGATCTTTCCGCCAAGCCGCCCCAAAACTTGGAGTTGATCCGCAGCCTGAAGCGGTTGGAAACGGCTGATGGCGCATGGAGCAATCTGCCGCGGCAAACGATTGGGAATCTGAACGCCACGGCGGGAGCCGTGACGCTGATTTCCCATCTTGGGTTTCCTGTCAACGCGTCGGTGGGCGGTTGGATCCTCGCTCAAGCGTCGCCACAGGGCGGTTTTCTCGCCGTCCCCGCCGCTCCACTGCCCGACCTGCTCTCGACGGCCACGGCCTTGCATGCGCTCGCATGCCTCGACCGCCGGATTCCCAGCGGGGTTCACGAGCGTTGCCTCGACTTTATCGACACGCTTTGGTCGGCGGAGGGCGGATTTCACGGCCACTGGGCGGACGACTTCCTCGACGCGGAGTACACCTATTACGGCCTGATCGCTTTGGGGCACCTCAGCTTGTGAGTTTGGATTTGAATCCGAAGCGTTTGAAAGAGGCGTCGGCTTCCATGGCGTCGGCTTTGGTTGCGGAACTCAACTCCGACGGGCATTGGACTGGGGAACTGAGCGGCAGCGCCCTCGCGACCGCCGTGGCCGTCATCGCCTTGGATCGGATGGGAGCCAGGGAATATGTTTTGCCCGGTCTTCGCTGGCTGGCCGGGCACGCCAACTCGGATGGTGGCTGGGGTGACACTGTCCGAAGCCAGTCGAATTAGTCGACGACCGCGCTTGCTTGGGCGGCCTTTGGCGCCACCGGACAGGATGCGGCCTTCGCGGCTCCGGTCGCCCGGGCGGAGAAGTGGATCTGGAAGGAAGTCGGCTCCCGGGATCGGTTGCCCGGAGCGATCATCGCACGGTATGGGGAGGACCGCACTTTCTCAGTCCCGATCCTAATGACATTGGCGTTGAGCGGCCGCCTTGGCCCCGCTGGGTGGCGTGAGGTCTTGCCGCTGCCTTTCGAGTTGGCGGCGCTTCCCCAAAGTTGGTTTGGCGCCCTGAGGCTTCCGGTGGTCAGCTATGCCCTGCCGGCCCTGATCGCCTTAGGGCAGGCCATCCACCATCACGCTCCGTCCCGGAATCCGGTGGCCCGTTTTGTCCGTGAACTCGTCAAAGGGCGGACCTTGGAAAAGCTCGGCCAGTTGCAGCCTCCGAATGGCGGATTTCTGGAAGCGACTCCGCTGACGGCTTTCGTCACCATGAGCCTGGCCAGCATTGGGCGGAGCGATTTTTTGGTCGCCGTTCGCGGCGCCGAATTTTTGAAGGCCTCCATGCGTCCGGACGGGAGCTGGCCCATCGACACGAATCTTGCCACTTGGCTGACGACGCTTTCGGTCAAAGCGCTCTCCGCCCAGCCAGCGGCCTTGTCCCCGGCGCAGCGGCGAAGGATCCGGGATTGGTTGCTCGGCCAGCAATATCGGGCGGTCCATCCCTACACGGGGGCGGCGCCCGGGGGGTGGGCTTGGACTGATTTGCCGGGAGGCGTGCCTGATGCCGATGACACGGCCGGGGCGTTGGTGGCGCTCGCGGCGCTGGGTCCGGTGGACGCCACCACAATCCGCGCGGCGGAGCAAGGCGTGAAATGGCTTCTGAATTTGCAGAATGGGGATGGCGGAATTCCGACTTTTTGCCGGGGGTGGGGGACGCTCCCATTTGACCGGAGCAGCCCTGAACTGACCGCCCACGCCATGCAGGCTTGGGCGTGTTGGCGAAGCGCCCTCCCCCCGGACCTATCCCGCCGAATTGACCGATCCCATGCGCGGGCGCTCAAATATTTGCTCGCGAGCCAGCGCGAGGACGGCGCCTGGATTCCACTTTGGTTCGGGAATGAGGGCGCGGTCCGGCAGGAGAATCCGGTGTACGGAACAGCGCGGATTTTGGCGGCTTTCCGCGAAATTCAAGCGTTCGGCCTAGAGATTGATCCTGCGATGAAGGGCCGAGCTGAGGGGTTTTTGCGCCGTATTCAGCGTCCTTCCGGGGGGTGGGGCGGCGATGCGGAGAGCCCGGAATCGATCGAAGAAACAGCGGTTGCCGCGGAGGCCCTGCTTGATTTGCGCGGAGCGGAACGGGTGGTCCAGATGATCAAGGAAAGCGGGCTGCGTCCCACACCGATCGGACTTTATTTCGCGAGGCTTTGGTATTTTGACCGGCTATACCCGCTCATCTTCGCCACCGGCGCCTTGGGCCGGGTCGGCTCAGAGCAGCGTTGACGCATCGTCTTTTTCGATGCGGAGCAATTGTTTTTTCACGACCTCCACTTGCTTGGTCAGTTCGAAGAGCGCCCGCAAAATTTCTCCCTGCGCTTCCGGTTTCCCCAGCTTTGGCGTCAAGGGGTGCAGTTCGGTGACCAGCTTTGCGATTTGGTTGGCGCGGGCCCTGATCTCCGTGATGGCGTCTTGTTTTGCGTCCATGCCCCGCAGGATATCTGGACAGGCAACGATGTCGATTCCGGAGGCCGCCGCATGCCGGGGCGCCCTTGACCGGACTGCGGCGCCCGCACGCTCTCCGGCCATGAAATCCCTCATGGAACATCTTTGGTTCGAGGTTCCCGTCCGCCGGGGCTTTGTGAACATCACGGAGACAGTCGGGGGCCTTGTGCGCCGGAGCGGCGTGCGCGAGGGGCTTTGCTTGGTGAATGCCATGTGCATTACAGCATCCACGTATTAAGTAAGATGAATGTGTGCGACATTTTCAATGAAGGGAGACTAGCTCGTTTGCGCGAGAGAACCGCTTTTAAATAAAGGCGAAGCGCTTGGCTGAACGCCGAGGGGCACGGAGATGTAATCATTTTTGAGGTCGTTCGTTTGTGAGGTGAAAACGCGGCAATGACGCCGCGCTCAAATACAAACGTATGAAGCACGACCCAACAGATTCCAAAGTAAAAAGAAAAGTTCTCGTCGCGGCGATGCTCGCCGCCGGATTGCTTCCGCTGTTAAGCGGTTGCTCGAAGCCAAATCCATCAGCGGGTGGCGTGCCGCCCGCACCCGAAGTCCATGTGCGCAAGGTGACAGAGCGGCCGTTTCCCGACCGCTTTGAATTCACAGGCCATCTCGCGGCGGTTCATCAGGTGGAGATTCGTCCGCGCGTAAGCGGTTACGTGATCAACACTCCGTTTACTGAGGGCTCCACTGTCCGCTCAGGCGAGTTGCTCTTTGAAATTGACCCCCGGCCATTTGTCGCCAAACACGAAGAGGCCAAAGCAGAAGTTAGCCGCGCTAAAGCAGCGGCTGTCCTCACTCAACAGGAGTTCGAGCGGGCCAAAAAGTTAAATCAGCAGGAAGCGATTGCTCATGAGGAATTGGAGCGTCGAACTGCTGATCTGCAAAACGCCACAGCGGCTCTCGCTGCTGCGCAAGCTCGGCAGGAAGCGGCGGCGCTAGATTTGGAATTTACCAAAGTAAAAGCTCCAATCGCTGGCCGGGTCGGCCGCGCGCTCGTTAAGGCTGGCAACCTTGTTTCGGGTGGGAATTCTGGCGCGACGTTACTGACGACGCTTGTGACCGTCGATCCGCTGCACGTTTTCTTCCATCTGGATGAAGCGGCATATGAGCAGCTCAAATCGGCGCGTTCTGCCGGCAAGGCGACGTGGGCAGAAGTTCGTGTAGGAGCTGAAGGGAAGCTCGTCAAAGGCGAAATCGATTACGTGAGCAATACCGTCGATTCAAAGGCGGGAGCTGCGCAAGCTCGTGTGGTCATTCTCAATTCCACCGATGAACTGGCTCCGGGTTTATTCGCGCGAGTGACGATTTACATCGACGGGGGCGCGCCACGTCTGGTGATTCCGGAGACAGCCATCGGAGCACAGCAAGGGAGTCGCTTCGCCTTGGTCATCGATCAAGAAAACAAAATCGCGTTTCGGAAGCTTTCCTTGGGCGAACGCAGAGGGGAAGAGCGGCTTGTTGTGGATGGCCTTCAGGCAGGCGAAACGATTGTCATTAACGGCCTTCAACGCCTTCGTCCCGGCATGACGGTTCAACCGGTTCAACCATCCATGGCAAAAAACTAACCACCTGGAGGAGCTGAACATGAACTTTTCCGATTTCTTTATCCGCCGGCCGATTTTTGCGGTCGTGCTTTCACTGCTCATCGTCATTGGCGGCGGCCTCGCTTTCTTCAAGCTGCCACTGACCGAATATCCGCAGGTCACTCCAACGACCGTGATGGTCCGCGCAAGCTATCCCGGCGCAGATCCCGAAGTGTTAGCCGAAACAGTCGCCGCTCCGTTGGAGCAAGCAATCAATGGCGTCGAAGACATGCTCTACATGAGCAGCCAGGCTGCAACTGACGGACGCCTGACGATCACGGTGACGTTCGCGCAGGGAACCGATCCTGATCTGGCTCAGATTAACGTCCAAAACCGAGTCGCGCGCGCGGTGACCCGGCTGCCCGCTGAAGTTCAGGCTCTCGGCGTTGTCACCGCCAAAACATCACCGGACATGTTGATGGTTATTCATCTCGTCTCCCCGGACGAACGTTACAACGCTCTCCATCTCGTCAACTACGCGATGCTGAATGTCCGGGATGAACTCTCGCGGCTGCCCGGTGTTAATGACGTGGTTGTTTGGGGAGCTGGCGAATACAGCCTTCGCGTCTGGCTTGATCCAATGCGTTTGGCCGCTCGCGAACTGACCGCGAACGATGTCGTGAATGCCGTTCGCGAACAAAATGTTCAAGTGGCCGCGGGAACGCTGGGCCAACCGCCGAAAGCTGGCGCCCCTTTCCAATTCACCGTCAAAGCTCCAGGGAGATTGGCCACCGTCGAAGAGTTTGCTGACGTGGTGGTGAAATCTGGCTCATCCGGCGAACTGACGCGTCTACGCGATGTCGCTCGCGTCGAATTGGGCGCGGATAGTTATGGCCTGCGGAGTTTTCTGAACAACCAGGAGGCTGCCGGCATTCAAATCATTCAGAAGCCCGGAACGAGCGCGTTGGAAGTTGCCAAAGCTGTTCGTGACCGAATGGCTGAATTGGAAGGCACATTCCCGAAGGGGATTTCACACCG
>CAZSXX010000025.1:0-2899 GCA_964611245.1 uncultured Verrucomicrobiota bacterium
GATAGGCGTCCTCCTCCTTGAGCGCGGTGACGTTCGGGTCCTTCTGCTTGTCGGCGTTGTAGACGCAGGCGGAGGAGGCGTAGAAAAACCGCTTGGCGCCATGCTTGCGGGCCGCCATCAGCAGGTGCGTGTTGATCAGGACCGTCAACATGCAAAGGGCCTTGTTGTTCTCGATGAAGCCCATCCCGCCCATGTCGGCCGCGAGGTTGTAAACGACCGACGATCCAGCCAGGGCCTTGTCGGCGGCGTCCAGCAGGGAGAGGTCAAGTTGCAGGTTCTCCACGCCCGGGGTGCGCTGGTACCACTCATCCAGCGGCTTGATATCGACGGACCGGACATCCGTGTGCCCCTGGCGGACGAGGTCGGCGACGAGATGCCCTCCAATAAAGCCGCCACCGCCGCACACAACAACTTTTTCGTTCTTCATAAAGGATACCTTGGTTACGGCTTCACAAGGCCGGATTCAAGGAGAAAGTCGGAAACGCGCCCCTTCCGGAGCCTTCTGCGACAGGCCAAGAATCCGCGGCGTTGGGACTCCGAGTATTCCCCGCTGGCGTTTGGGAAAACGCGCACCTTTGGATATCGCCCGGAAATCCCGGCGCTGCGGTCGCCGGACGCCTGGTCGGCGACCAGGATGTGGCCCGCGAACGCGCTTGTGACCTGGAGGAATCGGTCGAGGACCATGGCCTCGTCCTTGACAGGGACCAGGGCCACAATCTTGAGGCATTCGCGCATCTCGCAGTGGGTCGCAATGGATTGCTGGAGATTCGTTGGTCTGGAGCGTCAGTTGGGACGCGCCTGTGGCGAGGGACCGTGCTGCTCATTGCACTGTTCAGGAACGCGCCAGTTTAGCTCAGGCGCAGCCCGGCGGCTCATTCAGAATGGCCGCGGGACTTGGACGGGTTTGTAAGTCAACAAAGTGAAGGATTTCACGGCTTGATTCCCATCAGGTAAATGTTGCTGCAAAGGCTGGGGCGGCGGCGGAGCAGGCGGTCCACCACCCGGGTGGCGGCGCGGATGGCCGCCCGGCGGCTGCCGTGGCCCAGCCAATTGCGGCCAAGGATTTCGACGCCGCGCAGCCCCAGGTCGCGCGCGATGTAGCGCAGGTCGTCCACATCCGGCTCGCGGACATGGCCGCGAAACACGTCCTGCTCGTACCAATGTTCCATGCCGCTCCATTTTCCCCTCCCGAGCGGGACGGAGATCCGCTTGCGCAGATTGACGCAGTTGGGGGTTTGAAGCAGGAACAACCCGCCGGGCCGGAGCCATCCGACGGCCTGGCGCAGCACCCGTTTGGCGGACCGGTGCCAATGTTCCATGGCGTCGAAGCAGGTGACGGCGTCCATCGACCCGGCCGGAATCTCCGGCGGCCGTTCCAGAATGTCCGCCCTGATCACGTCCACGCCCATCTCGCGGTGCAACCGCAAGGCCTCATCGGCCACCGGCCGGTTGTTGGCGTCGTTGAAATCGTCGACCAACGTGACGGCCATCCCGGCGGCGGCGCATCCCAGGGAAAACATCCCAATCCCGCCGCACAGGTCGAGGACCGCGCCGCCCCGCGGAATCCGCGCCGAGACCATGGAGACGTGGTCAAGAATCCGGTCGACATCCGCCGCCTGCTCCGCGCGCTCCGAGGGCGGGTAGCGCCGGGCAATCTGGACCAGGGCATCCCGCGACAGCGCGGGCGGGCGGCCAACCGCACCTGAGGGCGCCGTGGTCATGGATTGGGCCGCCCATCCCGCCGTTTCCGCAGCTCAAACGTTTTCGCGACGCAGAGGAACTCGTAGAACGCGTGCAGGCGCGCGAAGTAAAAACCCTCGCGGCCGTCGAGGAATCCTTTCTGGAAAAGGTAAACGTAGAGGAACCGCTGCAACGGGCGGAAGGGAAGCTTTTGCGACCAGGCCTTGATCCGCCGACGCCAGCCGACATCGGAACTTTGCAGGTGGCCGGAGCTGGCGTGCAAGGAGCGGTCCAAGGTGACGCGGGCCTCCCAGTTGGAGTAGCGGTTGTGCTTCTCCACAAACACATCCACGGAGGGGAATGCGTAATGGTCCATCTCCGAGGAGAGCTCGCCGGTCTCCCCTTGGACGATGATGTGCTCATGCACCTCGTTGTCCCCGGAGGCGGTGTCGATGTCCGTCAGTTTCTCGTAACGGCCGAGCCGGTGCTTGAGCAGCCGGAGATTCCAGTTTGGATAATAGGCGTGCTTGAGCCACCGCCCCATGAACATGAAGCGGCGGTTGATCCAATAGCCCGCGCGGGTCGGGTTTTGCCCGCGCACAATGCGGTCCACCTCCGCGGCGGTTTCCGGGGGCAGGACCTCGTCCGCGTCCAGGATGAAAACCCATTCGTGCTTGAACGGCAGGTTCTCCAGGGCCCAGTTCTTTTTCTTGGGCCAGCGGCCGTTGAACGCGAACTGCACCACCGTGGCGCCGTGCCGCTCCGCGATGGCCTGGGAGCCGTCCACGCTGTTCGAGTCGACCACGAAAATCTCGTCCGCCCACGAGATCGCGGCGAGGCACCGGGGCAGATTGGAGGCCTCGTTCTTGATCGGGATCAGGAAGGAAACTGGAACTCGGTCGGTCACGGGGTGTTTGGTTCCGGGCTGGCCAGCCGGCTTTTCAGGGCGCGCGGCTTGATCGGCATGCAGGGATGTCCGGCGCAAACCATCCATGGGGGAACATCCTTGGTGACGACCGACCGGGCGCCGACGACGGCCCCTTCCCCAACGGTGACGCCCGGATGGATGAACGCTTCGGCGGCGATCCATGCGTGGTCATGGATGGTGATCGGGCGGGCGTAAAGCGGGAATCCGGGGTCCTCGTAGTCATGCGTGCCGCTGCACAGATGCGCCCCCTGGCTGATGCCGCGGTCTGCCGGTCCGAGTCCGACTGGCTGG
>CAZSXX010000025.1:2909-22995 GCA_964611245.1 uncultured Verrucomicrobiota bacterium
CCCTGGCTGATGACCACCCGGCGGCCGATGCGGATGGGGGCCTGATTGTACAGGATCGCGCCGTCCGCCACGCCGCTTTGCTCGCCGACCTCCAGGTTCCATGGCGCCCAGATCACCGCCTTGGGATAAACATGGGCGCCGCGGCCGATCTTGGCGTTGAAAAGTCCGAGGAGGAAACGGCGCCACGCGTGCAGGGGCCGGGGGCTGGGCCGAAACAGGAGCAGGCAAGCCGCGTTCCATAGCGCGCGGGCCAGCCGATTCCCAAGGGAGAAACTCGGGCCGGTGAACGCGTCTGAAGTGGATTCAGCCATCATGCCAGGGCGGTGGTCTGGAACGCGGGGCGGTTCATCGTGGAGGAGATCGCCTCGATCATGCTGCGGGCGGCCTGGTGGATTTCGAACCGCGCGTCGAACGTGGGCGCGGCCTGGATGCGCATTTGGTCCCGCTCCGCTTTCGGCAGATTCAGCCAGCGCCGGATCAAGTTGTCCGTCCCGGGCTGGTCGTCGTTCTCCACCAAACCGACGCCGTCCTCCTCGATTTCGCGCCAAATGTTGACCTGGTTCGAGATCAACACCGGGACGCCGCAGGCCAGCGCCTCGACAACCGCGATCCCGAAATTCTCCTGGTGGGACGGCAGGATGAACGCGTCGGAGCACTGGAACGCGCCCCATTTTAAGTCGCCCTTGATCATGCCCGTCCATGTGATCCGATCCGCGATGTTCAGCGAATTGGCGAGGCCCTGCAGTCTCGGAACCAAGCCATCCTGGTCCGGGCCGGCCATGATCAAGTGCAGGTCCCGGGTCTTCTCCGGCAACTCCTGCAGGGCGCGGTGGAAGGCGCGCACCAACAGGTCGCACCCCTTTTTCTCGTGAATCCGGCTGATGAACAAAAGGCAGCGCCGGCCGGCCACGGCGGGGAATTTGGCCAGGAACGATTCCTTTTGGGCGGGCGTGATTTTCGGGGCCGCGGTCCCGTAGTTGACCACAATCTCGTTGCAACGGTACGGGCGGAAAGCGTTGCGCGCGAGGTGCAACTCCTCCTCGCAGGTGAACAGGACCGCGCGCGCGCCGGTGATGACGCGGCTCTGGATCAACCTCCAATACGCCGCCTTTTTGAGGTGCTTGAGGGGATAGGCCCGCCGAAACCAGGGATCCAGCATCCCATGGGGGTAAATATAATAGGGCGTGTCGGTGGAGTGCAGGGCTCGATAGGCGGAGTAGGAATTGTACTGCCACAGCCCATTGACGACAATCGCGTCATAGTTCGAGCGGTTCTCCCGGAGCCAGGGGACAATCCGGGGCGTGTAACTGTACTTGGCCACGGATGGGCCAAAGCAGTGCAGCGGCATGGGAAAGTCCGCGAGGAACGGCTCATTGGGCCCGTCCAGCGTCGCGACTTCGATGACGTGGCCAGCCCGGCGGTTGGCGGCGCCGAGCTGCTTGACGCCCTCGATCGGCCCCCCGTCCGCGGGGTTCACCGAACGGATTACGTGAAGAATTTTCAAGGCCTGGTTCTAACCTCGTGCCATCGCACAACTGTATTGCTCCAAATAACCATTGATCATCCTGCCTGTGGAAAAGCGCGCCGCGTTGGCCAAGCTCCGCCCCCGCCGGGCCTCGCGTTCGGCCGGCATCTCCGCGAGGAGGTCCCTCAGGACGCGCGCCGCTTCCGTCCAATTCCTGGGATCCACGTAACAGGCGGCGTCCCCGCCCACTTCCGTCATCGGCCCGAGATTGGAGGCAACGACCGGCGCGCCGCAAGCCTGCGCTTCGATCACCGGCCAGCCAAATCCCTCCATCAAGGAGGGGAAAAGGAGCGCCTCGGCCGCCGAATAGAATGCGCGCAAATCCTCGGCCTCCGCGCCTTGGATGGCGGCGATTTTTTCGCCGTGGCCGGATTGCGCGATCTGCGCGCGCAACGCCGGGGTCCAATCTTTGCCAACCAGGAACAGGTCCGGGGCGTCGGGCAGGATTTTCAGGAGCTCCAAGTATATGCCCACGACACCAGCCCGGTTTTTGTACCATTGATTTCCCCCGACGTGCAGGATGAATTTGCGGGGCGCGGCGCCCATTTTTTTGGCGATGCGTTCCAACGACTCCGGCCGGGGCATCGGGCAGTAGTCATAATTGAGGCCGTTGTGCACCACCTGAACCTGGTCGGGCGGGAGCGCGGTCAGGGCCAGCAAGTCCTTGCGGGTCGCGTGCGAAACACAGGCGACGCGGGCGGCGCCGTTCAATCCCCGGCGGATCAATTTCTGGTAGATGCGGCCCGTGGCGCCCGTTGGATTCTCGGGAAACTCCCCCAAGGCGGACCGGATGGCGAGCAGGTCGTGGCAGGTCACAAGATGGGGGACCGCCGCGGCGGTTTTTGTGTAAACCGCGTTGGAATGATCGCAAATATGGAGGACTTCGGAGCTCCCCATGCGGGAGAGCCGCCGCCGGAGCTGGCCCGGGAACAGCGCCAGTTTGTCAATGTAACCGAGCCATTTGCCCAGGCCGGCGCCGCCTTGGCCGAGGCGGTTGAACGCGGGCTCCGGGCGGATCATTTCCACGGCGACATTCCTGCGCGGAAGCTCCGAGGCGAGCAGTCCGGCGAACGCCTGCATGCTGTTCTGCCGGTCGGGCCCATAGTTGCCCAGCAGCAGGACTTTCAGTTCAGGCAGTTCCATTCGGCGCGGGGCCATCACGATCCCTTGCCGCTTTGCGGGCGCACGGCCCATCGGCCCGGCTGCACCCGGGGGCGGTTCACGGTTTCAACGGCGAATGTGGCTTCGCTGGCTTTGCGGCGGGCTTTTTTCCGCGCGGCCAACGCGGGAACCGCCTCCCGCTCCAGCGAGGCCAAGGCGCATCCCATGAACACAACGGCGAATCCCAGGATGGTCGGGGGGCCGAACTGTCCGTTGACAAAAATGAGCCCCCCCGCCCCCCAAAACAGCAAGGGCAGCAGCCTTCCGGAAAACGCGGCCTTGATGGCTTGGCCCAAGAAGGACAGGGCCATCACAACGCGCAGGAGGATGAAAAGCGGCCCGACCACAGGCCCGGATTCCAGCGTGATCCGCTGCCATTCGTTCTCCGCCAGAAGGAACCGCCGGCGTCCGCTCAAGATTGACGCGCCCGCGTTGGTTCCCACCCCGAGCCCTTTGCCGAACATCGGCGCCTGGGCGAACGGAATGTCAAAACTGTCCGCCACGCGCCGGAAGATGCCGCTCCATCCAGCCACACTGCCGGTGGACGCCAACTCGATCCGCTTCTGCATCACCACCCGGGCTTCGTGGAAAATGTCGAGGAGGTTGACGCCCAGGTAAGCGATCCCGCCGATCACGACAACGCGGAAGCCTTTGGCCATCGCCGGGGGATGGAGCACAATCGCCAGCGCGAAAAACGCGAGGATGATCACGACCGTGCCGACCAGAGTCCGGCTGCCCGAGGCGGCGGCGGCGATCAACAGCGCGCCCGTGCCGAGGAAGGAAAGCCAAACGGGATAACTGCGGCGGACCTCGTTGTACAGCAGGAAAACGGTCACAAGGCTGAAGTAACCCACAGGCCCGGTGATGAAGCTGAACGTGCCCGAGGCGCGGACTTTTCCCATGGCCGACTCGAGCTGGCCGCCTTCGCCCCCGGCGGCGACATTCAACCAATGCCCGGGACCCACCCGGAATTGGGCGGCCATGATCAGCGCCTGCGGAATCGCCGCCAAGAGCACCCATTTTCCGACGAGCAGCAGGTCTTTCTCCCGGAAAACCTTCGGGATCACGAAAATCAGCGGCAGGTGCAGAAAGTTGGTGCGGACCCCGAACAGCATCACCTTCAGGTTCACGGTCTCGGCCAGGAAACTGATCCCGAAGGTCACCGTGGCCAACAGCCCGATGGTCCAAATCCAGATTGATTTGATCGGGAAGACCCCCGTCATCGCCGCCGCCGCGTAGATGAGGATCACGACGGGGTCGCGGATGATCAGGAGCGGCCCGGACAGTCCGGGGACGATCCACTTGCGCAGCGCGCCCTCAAAGACCAGCAGGAACAGGTAAAGCCAGATGAGCCCTCGCACCAACTTGTGCTGGGCGGCCCCTGTCGAACCGGAGGTGTTTTCCTGGTCGGTCATGGCGTGGCCATCTCGCTGGAGGCGCGCCCTGGTTTCGCGGGCGCGTCCGGCCCCGTGATCGCGGTGATGATCGTCCGCGCGTACTGTTCCCAGGTCAACGCGGCCGCCCGGCGCGCCGCGTTGCGCTGCATCCGCTCCAAAAGTCCCCGGTCATCCGCCAGCCGCGCCAGCGCCTCCGCAATCGCGCCGGGCGAGCGGATCGGCACCAGCGCGCCCGCTTGGCCATCCTCGATGAGATCCTGGCCTCCGGCGTTGGCCGTGGCGACCAGCGCCAATCCCTGTGCCATCGCCTCCTGCTGCACCAGCGCCCGCCCCTCGACGATGGAGGGCAAGGCCAGCACGTCGCACGTGGCCATCAATTCTAGAGCTTGGGCGTGGGGCCGGGGCGGCTCGTAGGTGAAATTCGGGAACTCGGACCGGTAAAACTCCATCGGCGCGACCAAGCTGCCCAGGACCACAAGCTCCACATCGTTTCGGTTCAGGACCCGCATCGCCTCGAACACGTCGGACAGCCCTTTGCGCTGCGACATGGAACCGGCGAAAAGGACGCGCATGGGCTGCCCAGCTTTGCGCGCGGGGCGAGGGTTGGCCCTTGCGGGCGGGGAACCGAACGGGCTCACGACGCACTGCCGCGTCGCCCGAACACCGGCTGGAATTGAGTCCAGGACAAATTGGCTGGGGCAGACCACGACTTGGGCCATCTCCAATTCGCGCGTTTTCCGCTCGAGCTTCGCGTCCGAATCGACAATCGCCTTCAAGGTTGGCTTCCACTGGGGCAGGCGCGCCGCCTCTTCGCCCAGCAACCGGCGCGCGGTGGCCCAGTGCGCGATGGGCAATTCGTAATTCCGGCGCAGGCCCAGCTCCTGGGCGCGCTGGAATAGGAACTCGGCGCCGTCCTCATACGCGTAAACCCCGCGCAACCCATGTCGCTCCGCCAAGTCAGGAAGCTTCGCGGCGAGGGTCCGGTCCAGGTCGCGGTACACCGCGTCGAATGAGACGACCCCGGTCTCGTGCCGATGCAGCGCGGCCAAGCCCAGCCTGCCCGCCGCCAGCCGGACCGCTTCCCGGAGCGGGCGCGTCATCAACTTGCCGGGAGGCGCCTCAAAATTCCGGCGCAGCAACTCAGCCCGCAGGCCGGCGGGCATTGCGTCGATCCACCCGGATGGCCGCACCGCGATGGTGGTCGCGAACAGCCCAAGCATTCCCGCGTCCCGCAGGCCCCGCAGGAGCGCCCGCGAAAAAGTGTTCCCGGTGGGATGGGTCAGGAGGATCATCCAATTCCATTCGCCGGGCCGTGGATCGCCTCCCGGTAAAGCCGCGGATACACGGTGAGCGGCTGGAGGGAATCGAGCAGCTCGCGCCGCGTTTCGTCGGCGATTCGGTTGTATTCTTCCTCGCCCATCCGGGCGGCCCGCTCCAGCAGCGCCTTCAGCCCGCCCACGTCCGCCGGTTCGCACACGAGCGCAAATTTCCCGCCGGCCTCGGGCAGGCCGCCGTCGCGGGTGATGATGCAGGGGACGCCGACATGCCGCGCTTCGATCGGCGTCAGGCCCAAATCCTCCTGCGTGTGCGGCGGCGCGACCAGCCAGCGCGAGGTGCGGATCAGTTCGTTGCGCGTCGGGGTGTCCACCGCGCCGGCCACGGACACTCCTGGGATCGGGCGGTCCCGCAACCGCTCCTCGATCCGGGGCCGCAGCGTCCCGTCCCCCACCAACACCAACGGCCACCGCGCGCGGTCCAAATCCGCCTGTTCGTATGCGTCCAACAAAACTTCGAGCCCTTTCCGGGGCACCCAGCGGGAGACGAAAATGAAACCGCGCCGTCGCTCGGGCGGAACCACACCGGTGGGCAGGTCCGACACCAGCGGGGGCTTGCCACTGGTGGGAAGGCGCCCGCGCGGCTCCCAGGTGTCCCAGACAAAATCGGAATTGTACCAACGCCGGCGCGCCAGCGAGAAGGCGACCCGCCGCGCGGCGAACTGCGGCTTGAACCCGGTCCGGCGCCAATTGTGGATGGTCAGCCCCAGCGGGACCCCCGCGATTTTTGAGAACAGCGCGACATCCAGCGCCGCGTTCTGGCAATGGACGAATTGCGACCCCGAAATCGCCCGGTACAGGTCCCGGCTCCAGCTGCGGACCACGGCCGCGGTCCCCTGCCGTTTTTCCAAGTATTCACTCAATAGGCCGGCGATTGGGTCGGGGCCGATCTTCTTCAGGCGGACCTGGACGGATTCGATTTCCGGGTGGGTTTGCAAACAATCCGCCAGCGCAAAAACAAACGACTCGATCCCGCCAAACCGGCCGAAGGTTGGCGAGACAATCAAAATCCGGAGCTTCTCCTTGGCTTTCATTGGAGGCCACCGGCTGGGGCCGACGCGGAAAGGTCCGCCAAAAACCGGCGGATGATCGGGTCTGGATTCCCCTTTTTGGGCCCGCGAGTCTCACCGGCCTTCGACCATCGCGACGGTGTCAGGAGGTCCTCCGGCGCATCCTCCGGTTCGGGCCCCGGGCCCATGCGGTTGACGAGGACGGGAAGGCCGTGCTCCCGCAAGGCCGCCACGGAACCGCTTTTTCCGAGGATCGGAAACGGGGTGGTGGCGACGCCAAAATCGAGCGCCTGCAGGCAATGGGAAAGGCGGGTCGGCTCCATCTCGCCCAATTGCAGGAAGCGCATGCGGCCGCCATACTCCTGGCGAAGACGATCCCAAACCGCCTGGCCGCTCCCAATCCGGCCGAGGGAAACCAGGCACAATTCCCGGCTGTTTTTTTCGGCCAGTTTGATCAATTCCGAGAGCAGCGGTTCGGGTGGCCAAACCGGGTGGAGCACCCCAAAAATGCCCGCCAGCCAAACGCCGGATCGCGGTGGGCCACCCAACTGGCGCAGGAGGTCTTTTTCCGTTTCACCGCTTTCATCTTCGTGGAAAGGGACGTTGCCAAACAAGGGCAGGACGGTGGCCCTGACCCCAATGCCGGCCAGCGCCGTGGCATACAATTGATTGCTGGTGTGCGCGGCCGCCGGCCGCAACCGCTGAAACGCCGAGCCGATGAACCTTCGCTGAACTGTCCCAACCACGCGGTCCCAGAGGCGCGCGCCCTCCTCGGCGCCAATCCAAATCTCATGAAACATCACGTGCAGCTTTCCGCCGGTGGCCAATTGCTGGAGCCGGCCGCGCCACCCGGCGATGACGCCCTTAGGGTGCAGCGCATAGGGCGCGAACTGCAGGCTCGACCAATCCGGCTCCGGGCGGCTTTTCGCCCACGCCCGCCGCCTTTCCAACCGCGCTTCCCAGGGCATCGTCCGCGGAAGGCGCAGCACAGTCTCTGACTCCGAATGTTCCGCCGCAAACCGGTCGTTGAAGGCGATGATCTCGGCGTGATGCCCGCGCGACCTGCATTCGTCGGCCAGGCGCGTGGTGTAATCCCCGATCCCGTCCTTTCCGGGTTCGAGGGTCGCGGTCAAGAAGCGGATTCTCATCCCGCCGCGCACGGTTGGGTGGCGCGTGCGCCCGCCAGTTGTTTGGCGAAAACGGCGGCGGCGATGCTCCAGTCGGCGTTGCGGGCGTGCCATTGCCGAGCCGATTGCGCGATCGCCGGAAGGCTCCGGCCGGAAAGCTTGTCCAGGAATGTGTCGATGGCGGCGGCGCCGCCCCCGCAGGCCAGAAAGTGTTCCCCTTCGCGAAGGGGGTCGGCCTCCTCCGCGTCGGCCAGGACCGCCGGGCAGCCGCAGGCGAACGCGGACATCACCGCGCTCGATTTGCAGGCGTCGCGGCCTTTGTGTTGCGATAGCAGGAAGTCCGCTTGGTTGAAGCCAAGGCCCGCGTCCCGGGCCAATCTCTCCCCAAGGACCTCGATTTGCCCAGCGGGGAGGATCGTTTCCAGCAGCGCCACATCCTCGCTTGCGGCCCGGCCACCCCGGGCCTCCTTTCCCATCACCAGCACGCGGTCGAGCAGGTTTCTGGCGTGCATTGTCCTCAGGAGGGGGCGGTGGAGCCTGATGGCGGGCGTGCGTGTCCAGGCCTGTCCAAAGAATATTGGGCGCCAGGGGGCAGAAGTTCGTGGGCGGTCAGTCGGGCCATCCGGCGGCGGCAGGCTTGATGGAATCGGCAGGAGGGAAACGCCGCCCGGCTTCGCCCCCTCGAGCAAACGGAACGCCCATTGCGTGCTGGCAACCGCGTGGTCGCTGGCCGCCAGAATCCGGAGGGCCAGCCGCTTTTGCAGCGGGGCCGAATAAAAAACGCGCCGCCACGGCGGGCCCGAAGACCAGATTTCATGAAAAACCGTGAGCAAGCGCCGCCCCCCTCCCGCCTTCCATTCCTCCACGCCGTCCGCCAGCCACACCGGAGTTCCGCGCGGGTGGTAGCCATACCCAACATAATGAAGGATCGCCGTGTCGGAGCCTTGCAGGGCCGAAGCCAAGCCGGTGTTCCGGAACGTCCCTGGCCCGGCGACAGCGAAGCCATCGACTTCCGCGGAGCCGGTCCATTGCGGATCACAGACGATGAATCGGCTGTTGATGCCATGCAGCCCGCGCAGGTTCCGCGCGAGGCCCAAGGCGTAGTCGCCCACCCCGTCAATGACCGGGGCGAATTGCGGCACGATGTGGGTGGCGCAGGTCACGGTTGGGGATTCCCACGGTGGCGCTCCTCCAGCATGCGCCGGAAACGCAGGTGCCAAAACGCGGTGTAGGGGACGATGATGGGCAACGTTAGCCAGCGCCAAGCCTGCCAAAAAAACCGCCGCCGCCATTTGCGCGGATCGTGTTTGGAAACCAAATGCCAGGTGGTGCGGCATTGCGTGACGAATGCGTCCACGAGGATTTTGATGACCGCCACGGCGCGGGGCAATTGGGCGGCTCCGCTGTTGTTTTTCAGGCTGAGCAGTTGGTGCCACCGGGCCATTTTTGTCCGCCGCCAGATTTGCTTCCAGGTCACGTCGCGGACCGGGTGCAGCACGAGCGCCTCCGGCACAAAGACGTGCCGGACGCCCCGGCGCTTGAACCGCGCGGCGAACTCCATGTCCTCCACCGCCGCCTCCTTGAAGTCCGCGTCGAAGCCCCCGATCTCCTCGAAGACCGAGCGCCGCACCGCGAGGTTGCAGCTCCAGAACGAATCGCCGGTCAGGTTCTCCGCGCCTTCCTTGAAGGGCGAATCGACCAGGTCGGGGATGAACGTTTTCCCCTCGACCACGCCGACGTCCTTCGTGCGCGCGGTTTCCGCGACCACCGCCAGCCACCGGGAGTCGGGCAGGCAATCGTCGTCCACGAACACGATCCACTCGCCCCGGGCTTTGGCCGCGCCGTTGTTCCGGTTGGCCGCCGGGCCGTCCTTGGGGCCCGGAACCCACGCGGCCCAAGGATAATCCTTCCGGACCATCTCCTCCGCGGTCGCCTGGCGTCCGTCGTCGGTGACAATCACTTCATACTCGCCGGCGGGCAACGCCTGCTTGCCGGGGCTGAGGCAATCCAGGCACTTGGCCAGGAGGTCATTGCGGTGGCAGGTCGGCACCACCACCGAAAGGAATGGCCGGGAGTTCATTTTCGCTGGGTTGGCCCTTTCCATCGGCGCCACAAAAAATAGTGCGGCATGAGGAGGCTCAGGAGCGCCGCGCCGGGGTCCCCCGCCGCGAGGTCGCGCCGGACCAGCACGCGGATCGAATAGGAGACCAGCTTCAGGTAATGCCGCGCCGATAGCTCCTCGTCCTTGCCCACATTCCAGCGCCAGTACCGTTCCATCAATTGCGGAATGGTGTTCACGACGGAGGGCTGCAACCGGGCGGCCGGCTCAAAAACCACGTCAAATCCCCGGGCCAACAGGCGCTGGCCCAACTCCGCGTCCTCGCTGTGGCGCAGGGATCGGTCGAAATTCCCGACCTCCATCACCGCCTGCTTCCGGAGAAGGACGCCCCACGTCGAGAGCGAGGCCCCGTGTTTCACGTGGAGATTGGACTCCTCTTTCAATAGGTGCCGCGACCGCCACCGACTCCGCATCCCGGACGGCGCGGGGTCGTGGACCCGCCCAAAAACCGCCGCCACCCGCTCGTCGGCGAAATGCGGGAGTGCCTTCTCTAAAAAATCGGACGCCAGCGTCATCGTCGCGTCGCAAGACAACACAAGGTCCCCCTTGGCCGCCTCCATCGCGGTGGCTCGAGCCGTTCCCCGCCCCAAATTGGCGGCCAGCTCGATGACCCGAAATCCGTTTGCCCGCGCTCGCGCGGCGGAGGCGTCCGTGGAACCATCGTCCACAATAAACACCTCTTCCACCGAGGCTCCCTGGCCAATGAGGCTTTGTGCGGAACCGATGACCGTGCCTGCGTTGTTGTGGCATGGCACATATCCGGAAATTCTAGGCCCCGGAGGCATGGTTGCGGGGTGCTCCCAAGCGGATCGCTCCAAGCGCCCCCGCCCAAACTTCCCGCAAATGGCTGGGATTGAAAGCCTCCTCGGCCCACGCGCGGTTTCCGGAAGAAAAGCGGCTCAGATCATTTTCGGCGCACCATTCGATTCGCCGCGAGAGGTCCGCGATGTTGGGCAGCCGAAGGTGGGCGTGCTTGATCCAATTCGTGGCAAAGGCCTTTCTCTTGAAACAACGCAGCCGGCACCGCATTTCCGGATCCCGCACCCAATTGGACATCGGGGGATAATCGGTCGTGATCACCGGAAGCCCTGCGCACACAGGCTCCAGTATCATGAAACCGAGCCCTTCCATTTTGGACGGCTGGATCGCGGCGTCGCCCTCTGTGTAAAGTTCAGCCGGCGTGTCCAGATTGCCCGTCAGAACCTGAATCCGGCCATCGGTCGGTGGCAAGTCCGTTTCCTTCTGGAGCCTCACGATCAGCTTCAGGTCCCTTCGGCGCGTTTGCATGAACGCCTGGATGGCGTCGCGTGTTCCCTTTCGGTCATCGCGGTCCACCAGCCCGGCATTGTGGACGAAAACGCGGGCGTGCCCTTTGACCTCCCGGCGCGGCAGATGTTCCAAATCGATGGGCCATGGAAGAGTCTTTGTCTGGCTCCAGCCGTAGCTGCGGACGGTCCGCTCCGCGAAAGAGTGGGGGCACGCAATCAAATCCACATCGCCCCACCGGGCGTCCTCGCCCCGGAACCACTCCCACATCGGCACGCAAACCGTGGCGATTCCCGTGCGCCTGGCCGCGCCCAAAAGATGCTGCGACCAAGTGAGCCGTTCGAAAAAAATGATTCCGTCAAGGCCCTCCAGAACGGCCGACGCTTGCTCCGCGGGCGCGTCCTTCGGCAACCATCGTTCATCCCCGAGGTTGAGCGCCGAATCGGACAGCCGCTCCGAAGGGATCACGATGTGGCGGCCCAATCCGAGCACCTTTCGGACATCCCGGGCCATCCGGCCGAAACCTGTGTCGTCTTTGTGGGCAACGACCGCCCATCGCTGAAAATCCATTCTACCTTTCCACCCCTTTGCGAAACCCGGCGAATTCAAGCCAGCCGATCGACCGCCGCATGCCCTCCGCGAAAGGCACGGGCGCCTGGTAGCCAAGAACCCGCGCGGCCTTTTCGTGGGGGAGGCGCCATTGGCATTGCTGAAGCGCGTTCATCTCCGGCGACAGGGATGGGGCCGCCTTCTCGGGCAGCCGCCAGGCGCTCGGCTTGGGCGCCTCGCGCCAGCCGTCCCAGGCTCCTTTCACCGCCCGTTTCAGGGACGCCGGAATGCGCGGCAGCGCGGCTTGGATGCCCGGGATCGAACGGACGCCGGCGACCAGGTCGAACTTCCGCGCGGGCTCGGGCCGGGCCTCGACCGAGGGCAGTTCGGCCACCCCCAGCCATTGCGCGATCGGCCGGTAAAAATCACTCCACGTCACCGTCTCCTCGTCCCCGATCAAAAACGCCTCCCCCGCCGCGCCGGGAGCGTCGATCGCCAGGCTGATGGCATGGGCGAGATTGTCGACATAGATCGAATTGCAAATCCCGCCGCCCCCGTTCGCCACGCACGCGGTCCCCTCCGCGACCGCCGTGGCGGCGTCCCAGATCCACCGTGACCGCGGCCCGAACACAACGGTGGGGCGCAGGATGGCGCATTCCAGCTTTGATCCCCGGCCCAGTTCCACGAGCCTTTGCTCCGCCCGCACCTTCGCGTTGTTGTACCAGTTCCATTGTTGGCTGGAGAGCGGGGACGCCTCCGTGGTCCCCGGCTCCGGGGCCTGCCCATGGACCGAGCCGGAGCTCAAATGGACCAGGCGCCGGACTCCGGCGGCGAGGCAAGCCTTCCAGACGGGCTCGATCACGCCTTCGATCATCTTTTCGTCGCCCACCGCCGTGTTCACCACCGCGTCGCACCCCTCGAGCGCCTTGGCGAGCGCCGCCTCGTCCCGGGCGTCGGCGATCCGGCAATCCAACTCAAAGCGGGACAGCCGCGCCAGGCTCTTGAAACTCCGCACCACAGGCCGCGCCTCCGCCCCGCCTCCGAGGTGGAACATCTCCACCAGGCGGGTGCCGACAAACCCGTTCGCGCCAACAATTCCCACCGTCCTCACGGAAGCATCTCGGAGAGTTTCCGCAACCCACGGCTAACCACGCTCTTTCGCGGCGGTGGGACTTGTTTTGGCGCCGCATCCACCGGCTTCGATGCCAGCGCCTCCGCCAGTTCGATGCGGTGGCCGCCATTCGTCTTTTCAATCAAGCCCATGCCGCCCCATCCTTCGACGGTGTCCTTCATCGTCATCGCGCCGATCGTCGCCGCGTCATGGACATTGTCCGTGTAGTGGTGTCGCGCGTTCGATTTGGGCGACAGCATTTTCATGGTCAAATCACGGCACATGCTGTCGAGCCACGCAATCGATGCGTTGTTTTTGGCCAGTTTCGGGAAGGCTTGATGAAACAAGGCTCCCGGGGGCTGATGGGTGAACGCCCAATTCGGGCAACCGATGTCATGAATCGCAATGAGCCCCCCTGTTTGGCACAAATTGTAGATTCCCACCAGATCCCGCGCGGCCCCTTCATATGAATGGTCGCCATCTATTAACGCGAGGTCCGGCGAGGCATTGTCGGGAAGAGTCCCGCGGAATGCTTCCAGCGCCAATTTCCATGGATGTTTTAGGTCTTCCGCAAGCAGCAGGCTGTTTGTTATTTCGACCGCGGCCGGAGAAACATCAAACCCAAAATATCGTGAAGACCGGCAATGCTTTTGCAACGCACGATTCAGGGTGAGGGCGGTTTGCCCTCGATACAGTCCAATCTCCACCACGACTTTCGGCTGGGATTTCTCGACGAGTTTCTCAAGCAGGTAATTCTCCTCGATGGTGCTCGCGCCCCACAGGAGCACTCCGCCTTTCAGTCCGACCAGGTTCCCATCCGTTTGGCCATGCGCCTGCGAGTACTTCTGAGTCGCCGCGACGACCTTGTGTCGATCGGAAAAAAAATCGTCCTGAAAACCGTGGGGAATGTCCATTTTGAACGGATCAAAGACAAAGGAGTCCAGCATGGGCATAAAACTCTTCTTTTAGCCGCCAATAATATTGGTGGCGCGCCTTTCCTCAACCTCGGAGAGCCACGGCATCTTGAGCAACGCGCGGCTCCTGTAACAACGCTGGATCAAGCGCAGGCTGCGCAATCCCTCCTCCGCCGGGACGGCGAGTTTCCCCCGGCCGCCTGCCGCCTCCAGGCAATTCAAAATCTGCAGCACAAAACTTTCCTTGTATCCGGCGGCGGGCATGTCCAATGACGCGTGTTTGGCTTGGTGAATTCTCGCCCGCATCCCCAGGGCGTCGTCCCCATATAACCCCATTTCCACTTGGTCGGCCTGCCCAACAACCCACGCCAGCCATCCCTTTTCGCACTTTATCAGGTAGCGGTTGGACGTCGGCCAATCACGGCTCAACCTCGCGATCCCGCGCAGGCCATTCGCGTAACCCAACCGCGCCACGGAATTGATCTCCAGCCCCCCCATGGCGTCGTCCTCATACTCCACCGAGTCGGGCTCGCCGAACCACCACAGCGCCAAGTCCAGCATGTGGACGCCCAAATCCAGCAGCACCCCGCCCTGCGCGGTCTTCCGCTGGAAAAACGAAGCGGACTGCGCGGGCCATTCGAAAAGGCCGCCCTCCGCGAACTCAAAACTCACCGCCTTCCCCAGCATCCCCGCGCTGAGGCATTCTCGAATCATCCTTGCCGCCGGGAAAAAACGGCGAAACAAACCGACCGCGAGCCTCCCGGAAGCCGCATCCAGCATCGATTCCGCCTCCTCAACCGACGTGGCCATTGGCTTTTCGCAAAGCACAAAGCTGCCGCGCCGCAACGCCGCGATCGAATGCTCCGCGTGGAACCGCGCGGGCGACGCGACGATCACCATGGCCAACCCTGCGTCAAGGAACGCGTCGAGGCTCGAGAATTGCCGCGCTCCGGAAAGCTGCCGCCCCATCAAGCTCAGTCGCTCTGGGTTCATGTCGAACAGGCCCGCGACCTTGGCCAGGCCTTTCGCTTCGATCGCGCGCAAACTAGGCCCATAGTACAACTCCGAGACCGCCCCGCAGCCAAGGAGGCCAATCGTCGGAACTTCGCCTGCCGATCGACTCATGGATTCAAGCCGGACCGAGCCCATTCTCGTACAAAATGACACCGCACGACCTATCCGAGCCTGGCGGTGTTGGATGCGCTGGCACAATGACTTTCACTTCTCTAAATCCAGCCTTGGCGGCGGCGTCTTGGATGGCCGGAAGCCCCCCTCCCCCGAAATGCCACGAGTGCCATTCGAGTAGGAGGTGTTTTGACTTTTCGAGCACGCCCTGGTATCGCGAAAGAAAATCGTGCTCGGCGCCTTCCACATCGATCTTCACCAAATCGTATGGCGGCGCGAGGCGGGCTGTGATTTGCTCGGGCAACGCAACCGGGACCAACCGCCTCGTTTTGCCGGCTTGGCCCGGCTGGGCAAGCGCGGAGGACATGGCCACCTCCTCTTCGAACTCCACGGTGTCGCCGCTCTTGGCAATGGCTCCGTGCAAAAAATCGAACGCCTTCCCGGCGGCGGGGTTCTGGGCTTGAATTTCGCGGATCGAATCGATCACTCGCGCGTCGCCGTCAATCAGCAAAGCGGATCCGGGCCCCGGAAGCCCAGCCTTCCGCCGCTGCTGAACGACGAAAAGAGAGAAGAAACCCGCATGGCATCCAATGTCCAACCAGCGCCCTGGAAGCGGTATTGTGTCGAAAACAGGCCGGTACTCGTCGGTGAAAAAGATCTCCTCAAACGAATGCCAATAGTCTCGTTTGACGATCGGGCAACTAAGGCCCTGGCCGACCGGAATCAGCACGCCCATTTCTTTGTAATGCCATTGCCGGAGGGCGAAAAGGATCCGCCGCCGGATCGGCCCGACCGACATGATGGCCCGGATCATTTCAACGCCTCCGGTCCAGTGGAGATGGATGATTCCTCCCAACGCAAACTCCGCATCACGACGCCGATGGAGCTAAAATGCTGATAAGGCGTGAACACGGTCCCGGTGTCCCGCACAACGAAGTTCAAGATCCCCTCCAGAATGTGAAACGCCTCCCCAACCGGCTCGTGGGCGGCGACGCTGAGCAGGTAATTGCCCGGCATGAGAAACATTCCGGGAAACTGGACTCTGCTTTGAAACCGGCCCTGCTTGGATTGCTCCAATACTCCTGGCGTCATCTCCGATTGTATCGTGGTCATTACGGCGCGTCCGTCACTCGTGATGATCCGCGCGGTCATTTCAATCCGCCGCAATGCGTTCGGAACTTCGTATTCCATCTCCACCCAAAACGGAAACCGCACGTCCACGTCGTTCACCGGCTCGCCCAGATGGTTCAGCAGGGTGACCCTGCGGAAAAACACCTTCCGTTTTTTCCCCGCATCCGCCTCCGCGAGGGTCCAGCAGCCTCCCGTTCCGGAGTTGCCGGCGTTCAAATAACGCGAAACCACTGTCTCCGCAGCCTCTTGCAGCAGCACCGTCCCGTTCGCCAGGAAGACCCCTCGATTGCACAATTGGGACACCGCCCCCATGTTGTGGCTCACGAACAGGATGGTCCGCCCGAGCTCCTGCGAGACCTCCTCCATTTTGCCGAGGCATTTCTTCTGGAATTGGGAATCCCCCACCGCGAGGACTTCATCGACGATCAGGATGTCGGGCTCCAAATGCGCCGCCACCGAAAAGGCCAACCGAACATACATCCCGCTTGAGTATCGCTTCACCGGTGTGTCGATGAATCTCTCCACCTCGGCAAAGGCGACGATCTGGTCAAATTTCCGCTTAATCTCGGCTCGCTGCATCCCAAGAATGGCGCCGTTGAGAAAAATGTTCTCCCTGCCCGTCAATTCAGGGTGGAAGCCCGTTCCGACTTCCAGCAGGCTCGCCACTCTCCCGCGGATTCGGATCCGGCCCGAGGTGGGCTCCGTGATCCGGCTAAGGATTTTGAGGAGCGTCGATTTCCCGGCCCCGTTGCGGCCCACAATCCCCACGACGTCGCCGCGTTTCACCTGAAGGGAAACGTCCTTCAACGCCCAAAAATCCTCGGTCGCCCCTGCCGTGCCCGCCGGCGCGCGGCCCCGCAGTTTTTGGAATGGCGCGGTCACCAAGTCATTGATGACATGGCGCAGCCCGGTGCCGGCCGGCCGCAGGCTGCCGAGCCGATATTTCTTGCTGATCCCCTCTACCTCAATGGCGACTTCGGACATGAAAAAGACCTGCTTTCATTGAAAAAACCGGCGAACATCCGCCCACACCACTGCGACCCTTCGTGCGCGGTCGGCATTCCGGCATTTCGGCGCGCATTTTTCGCTTCTCAAATGATGTCGGCGAAGGACCGCTCAGTGCTCCGGAAGTATCGGAGCCCGGTGAAGAGCAGCAATGCAATGACCACCGATGAAAGCGCGAGCCCGGGCCCATAAATGTGATTCTCATGGCCAAGCAACGACCAGCGGAACCCATCGATGACCGCCACCACCGGGTTTAAGGAATAGATCAGCCTCCATTCTTCAGGAACGGAGCTGGTCTTGATCCCGACAGGCGAAACAAACAGCCCAAACTGCACGATGAATGGAATGATGAACCGCACATCCCGGAATCGCACCATCAGCGCCGACAGCCACAATCCGCAGCCAATCGCCGCCGCGATCGCCATCAGGACAAAAACTGGCAACGCGACAACCTGCCATCCAGGCAGAAATCCATACCAAAACATCAGGGCAACAAGCAGGCTTCCCGAAATCAAAAAATCCACGAATGTCGTGACGATTGTCGCCGCCGGAACCACCAGCCGGGGGAAATATATTTTTGAAATCAAATTCGCGTTGGTCACCATGCTGCTCCCGGATTCTTGCAGCGAGATCGAAAAGAAATTCCAGGCCAGGATCCCCACGAATGCGGTCAACTGATATGGCACCCCGTCGTCGGGCAGTTTGGCGACCTTCTTGAAGAGAAAAGTGAAGATCACCATCGTCAGCAGTGGCCGCACAAACGCCCATGCGATGCCCACCACCGTCTGCTTGTAGCGCACCAATATGTCCCGCCATGCCAGAAAATAGAAAAGCTCCCGGTACCTCCACAGGTCCCGCCAATACTGCCGCTCGGACCGTCCCGCTTCGATGATTAATTCCGGGGGTTCGCTCACTTCGGTTTATTTAAAAGCTCCGCACTAGGTCAAGTGCGGCGGTTGCCGCGAGACCTCGTTCAGGGAACATTGGATTTTCGACCCTTAGCGAAACGGATTGCAGCGCTCCAGCCTGCTTGCCGAACGTCCCCGCTTGCTTGGACGATTCTCGTCCCAAATGGTTGCGTTCAGCACTCTTCCTGTATCGACAGCTCGACGGTGAAATAAAGCAGAATTCCCTCCCACCGTAAAGCTTCGGCAGGTTTCCGGATGGTCAACCTTCCCAATCCGGCGGTCTATCCGCAGTTCAACCGCGGCCCACATCTCAGCGAATAGCGTCCGCCGACGAACCGCAATCTTGCGGAGCACTCGAATATCTGCTCCATGAGACGGCGGGTCAGCTCTGTCCGTTTTTCACCTTTTCCAGCGACCGCTCCTCCCTTCAAAGCCAGCACATGGGTGATCCCCGGCACGATCTCCTCCACGTGGTGCGTCACCAGGATGATGGTTGGCGACGCCTTGGCCGCGGTCATTTCCTGCACGAAACCCAGGAAATCTTCGCGCGCCGCCGGGTCGAGCCCCGCGCACGGCTCGTCAAGAATCAACGCCTTCGGTTTCCCCATGAGCGCCCGGCCGATCAGCACCCGCTGCCGTTCCCCTTGGGATAGGACCGCCCACGCCCGTTTCTCCAGATGCCCGCAGCCAAGGCCCTCCAAAATCTGGCGCGCGCGCCTCGCGTCCCCGCTCTTCACCGGGCCCCACAGGTCAATCGTCCCGTTCCGCCCGCTGGCCACCGTCTCCAGCGCGGTCTCCCCCTCCGCCATCAATTGCCGCACCGACGAGCTCACCAGCCCCACCTGCCCCCGCATCTCCCGCCAGTCCGACCGGCCCCATTCCTGCCCGAGCATCCGGATCCGCCCCGTGGTGGCGCTGGCGTATCCGGTCAGCACGCTCAGCAGCGTTGTTTTGCCCGAGCCATTCGCCCCCAGCATCGCCCAATGCTCCCCTCTCCGCACCTGCCAGTTGATCCCCCGCAGGATCTCCACCGTCCCTCGCCGCATGGAGAGCCCGTCGACATCCAGCACGATGTCCCGCGCCTCCTCGGCCAACCGTCCCTTGGCCCTTTCAAGCTCCAGCGGCGTGTTGACATTGGCCGCTTCGTCCGGCGCCAATGGCAAAAATGTCGCGCCCGACCCGCGCGCCAAATCCTGGAGTGATTCCCCCCGGGGCTTGAAACGCCGGGGCAGTGCGAACGGGAATCCCGCCAATCCCTCCGCTTGGGCAAAGACCGCCCCCCCATTTTTCGCCAACTCCTGCAAGGTCGAGCTCCGCACAAACGGCATGTCGCACGGCAGGAAAATCACCCGGGCCGCCTTGGAGGTTCGCAACGCCGTCTCGATCCCCGAAACGGGGCCGCGGGACTCGCCGAGGTCCCGGTCGATCACCCGCGCGGAAAAGCCGGCCCCGGCCGCGATCCGCCGGGCCCATTCCAGCAAGGGCACTCCCCCGGCCTTGATGGCCGCCTTGTTTCGGCCCATGCGCGAGCTCTTTCCCCCCGCCAGGATGCACACTTCAATCCTCATTCGACGCGCGGATGCTCGCCGGGACGCCCCGCCGTTGCAAGGTTTGCCAAAGCTTGACGGGGCCCCGGTCCAATTCTACTGTGGCGGGCCGGGTGGTGGCCGTAGCTCAATGGTAGAGCCCCAGATTGTGGTTCTGGATGTTGCGGGTTCGAGTCCCGTCGGTCACCCCATTTCCTCCCTTCCCGGCCCCCGCCCCCACGCTCTCGGGGATTGCTCTAGCCCGCCCCGCTGAACTTGGGGCTAAAGTGAAACAGGCCCCCGCCCGATATTCCGGTTGTCCCGGGCGCCCTATTATTTTCCGCCGCAGGAAAAAACCAAATCAAACTGCCATGAAGCACCAATCTCTCCTTTTCATCGCCTCGCGGGACCAGGCGCGGTCCTCCTTCCTTTGGGCCATGGCCCTTCGGATCCGCCACCAGAATGCCCGGCGCCCCGCCGGTGCCATCGGCCCTGTCCCAGAATCGGTCCTTGAATGGACGCCACGCCGGTTCACCCCCGCAGGGAACAATTGACGCGCCATGAAAACTGTTTTTGACGAGGAAACGGAGATTGGCCACGCGGACCCGGAGGCGTGGGGTTGGGAGGGCGGCGACCTGCCGAACCTCGAATTGCTCAACGGCCGCGTCATGGCCCACACCCGGGCCGACCTGAACCATCGCCACGGCGTGCTCAAGCTCGAGCAGCGGGTTTACATCCGCGCGGGCGACCACGTCCTCGAACAGAATTGGCTGCCGCCCGGCATGCACATTGAGCCGGCCGAGGACGCCGAGTCCGCCGCCCGCTTCGCCGAATCCCACCACGAACAATTCTGCGCCTTCGCCCGCCAGCGCCTGGCC
>CAZSXX010000026.1:0-22974 GCA_964611245.1 uncultured Verrucomicrobiota bacterium
TCATCCGCCCGCAGCATCTCCGCCAGCCGCGCGGGCGGCACAAATTGGATCTCATCCTCCAGCCCCCGCGTCAATGGCACGGCGTTGAGGTACGGCACACTGCCCACCCGGAACTGCCCCAGCGATTGCCCCAATCGGTCCTCCCGCTGCTGCAGTTCCGACAGCTGCTCGCGTTCAAATCGGCGCGCGATCTCCTCCGGCGAGTCCGGCGGCGCCATTCTCAGCTTGGGCGGCGGCTCCTCAGCCATGTCACTCCATCGCCCCGGGCAGCACGAACCGGAGATGCGCCTGCGCGCTTTTCTCCTTCAGCGCCCCGCCCAGTTGCTTTTCCAAAAACGCCTGGAACAGCCCCGTTTCCTCCTCCATCTTCACCGCCCCGGTTGTCTCCCTCGCGTATCCCGCGACATGCACCACCCCCACGCCGGCCAGCCCCTCAATTCCAGCCTGCCCGGTGATCCGCGACCCCGCCTCCCCCTTCCACACCCGCAGCGACGGCTTCACCGTCACCCGCGCCCCCATCGGCTTCAGCGCCCCGCTCCCAATCAGCCTGCCCGCCTCCTCGATGGTCAGCGCCAAATCCTGCACCGGCTCCAGCGCCCGCTCCTCCACCCCGTAAATCTCCGCGTTGAACGTCGACATGCTCGGCCGCATCAGCGGGAAAAAAATCACGTCGTCAATGTTCTCCTGCTCCGTGAAAATCATCGCCATCCGCTCCACCCCCGGCCCAATCCCCGTCGTCGGCGGAATCCCATATTCCAGCGCCTCGATGAAATCAAAATCCAGCGCGTGGAAATCCCCGCTGTCCCTCTCCTCCGGCTTGTACGACTTCCGCCACGTCGCCAGCATCCCCACCGGGTCGTTCTGCTCCGACCAATTGTCGCCGCACTCCATCCCCGCGATGAAAATCTCGAATCGCTCAACGAACCGCGGGTCCTCCGCCATCGGCTTGGCCAGCGGCGAAATCTCGATCGGATGCCCAAACACCAGCGTCGGCTGGATCAAGTCCGGCTCCACCAGCTCAAACGCCGCCACCATCGCCTCGCCCACCGACGCCTGCGCCTCGGCCACCCCAATCGCTTGCAGTTGCCGGTTGGCCTCCTCCACCGTCTTGATCGACCGGAAATCCACGCCGAATTTTTCCTGGATCGCCTCCGCCATCGAAATCCGCTTCCACGGCTTCGCGAAATCGACCGTGTGCCCCTTGACCTTGAACTCCGTCTTGCCGAACGCCTCCGTCGCGATGTGCCGGAACATGTCCTCGATCAGGCTCATGTTGTATTCGTAATTCTCGTAGGCCGTCATCGACTCCACCATCGAAAACTCCGGGTGGTGCGACCGGTCAATTCCCTCGTTCCGGAAGTACCGCCCAATCGTGTACACCTTGTCGTACCCAGCCGCGATCAGCCTCTTCAAATACAGCTCGTGCGAAATCGACAGGTACATGTCCGTGCCCAAGGCGTTGACATGCGTTTTGAACGGCTTGGCCGTCCCCCCGCCATACTGCGGCTGGATCACCGGCGTCGTGAACTCAAGGAACCCCCGCCCATTCAGGAACCCCCGGATCGCCGCGATCATCCGGCAGATCGACGCGAACCGCTCCTGGCTTTCAGGCGTCAAGATCACGTCAAGGTACCGCTTCCGCAAAATCTGTTCCCGGTCCTTCAGCCCATGCCATTGGTCCGGCAGTGGCCGGATCGCCTTGGTCAGGATCTTGAACGTCTCCACGAACACCGAAATCTCCCCACGCTCCGTCCTCGCCAGCTTCCCGCTCGCCTCCACAATGTCACCCAGGTCCAGCAGGTTGAACTCCGCGAACCCAATGTTTCCCACCCCCGCGTCCTTTTCCTTCACCGCCTGCTTGCGCAGGAAAAGCTGGATCCGCCCCGACTGGTCCTGGATATGCCCAAACGCCAACCCGCCCTGCTTCCGCCAGGACATCAGCCTCCCCGCCACCGTCACCTGCTGCCCATTCTGCGCCTCGAACCCGTCGATCAATTCCTTCGTGTAATGCGAGCGCGCGCTCCGCGATGGATACGGTTGCAGGCCCTGCTCGCGCATCGCGGCGGCCTTGTTGATCCGAATGTTCCGAATTTCGTTTAGCGGGTTGGACACAGCGCAATCTTTCGTTTCAAAGCGGCAGACCCTACCAAACCCCCCGCGCGAGGGAAAGGCGCAAACCGCTCCCCTTTTCGCCACTTTTTTTCGCCGCGCCCCGCCCAATTCAATTCTCTTTACAACCTTGTTGGGCAGCGTAATTTTGCGGGCGGAAAATCTATGCAACTGCGAACAATCGGCGCCATCGCGGCCGCTGCTCTCGTCCTCACGGGATGCGCGGGTCCGGAACGTAAATTCAGCCGCGGCGTCAACAACGTCACCGAATTCACGCGCCTTGGGGAAATCCGGCGCTCCATGGAGCAAACCGCCCTGTGGGACAGCAGCGACCAGGCCTACACCCTCGGCTTCGTCCGCGGCCTCAACCGCTCCCTCGTCCGCACCGGCGTCGGCCTCTACGAAATCATCACCTTCCCCATCCCCGATTACGAACCCATCTTCATGCCCGAACACCCGGTTTATCCCGACGCCTCCCGCCCCAACTTCATCAGCGACCCAAGCTGGGGCCCGGACGGCAACTTGGGCTTCAGCGGCGGCGACGTCGCTCCCCATATCCTCGGCAGCAAGTTCCGCATCTTCGATTATTGACCAACGCCTTTCACGAAAAGCGCCGACACCTGTTGTTGGCGCTTTTTTCTTTTGGGCCACCGCTCGCATGACCCTAGAACGCCTTTCCCCCTGCAAGGTCAATTTCCTCCTCAACATCCTGGGCAAACGCCCCGACGGGTTTCACGAACTCGAAACCCTCTTCCACCCCGTCGCCCTCGCCGACCGTCTCGCCTTCCGGAAAAAGGTCGGCCCCGGAATTGATCTCGCCTGCGACAACCCGGCCCTCCCCGTCGACGCCGGCAACCTCGTTTTCCGGGCGGCGCGGGCCTTCCTCGACCGGGCCGGAATCTCGGACGGCGTCTCCATCCATCTGGACAAACGCGTCCCCCTCGCTGCGGGCCTCGGTGGCGGCAGCAGCAACGCGGCCCACACCCTCCTCGGCTTGAATGACCTTTTTGGCGCACCGCTCGCCCAAGCCGATTTGTTCGCCCTCGCCGCCTCGCTCGGCTCGGATGTCCCATTTTTCCTGCAGGATGGCCCCGCGCTCGGGCTCGGCCGCGGCGAGCAAATCACCTCCCTCCCCCCGTTTCCCTCCCTCTCCGGCGTCCATATCCTGCTCATCCATCCCGGCTTCGGCATCTCCACCGCCTGGGCCTACAAAAGCCTCGCCCGCTTTCCGGAAGCCCTTCGCGGCCGCCCCGGGCGCGCGCAGGACCTCGCCGACCGCCTCCGCCAAGGCACCCTCCAATCCGCCGCTCCGTTCTTTTACAACTCGCTCGAGGCCCCGGCTCTCGAAAAATTCCCCATCCTCGCCCTGTTCCAGGAGTTCCTCCGCTCCCGTGGCGCGTCTGTCGCCCTCATGTCCGGCAGCGGCTCCACCACCTTCGCCCTCACCCCTGACCGCCAAACCGCGGAGGGAATCAGCGGGGAATTCTCCGCCCATTTCGGGCCCCGCGCGTGGATGGGCATTGCCCGCCTCCACTGAGCCCTGCCGCCTTACGCCTCATTTCTTCGCCGCCATGTTTTTCTGGAGGATCGCGAAAATGATGATGCTGTAGGCGATCAGCCGAAACACATACACCGCCGGCGTCGAGGCCTGTTCATTGCGCATGGCCGACTCGACGCACCGCCCGAAACCCATCAGGAAAAAGGCGAGCGCGAACGCCCCGAACAGCGGGTCCCGCGTGCGCCGCCAGAATTTCAGGAAAAACAGCCCGATCACCGCGCAGCCCAACGCGATCGCGCCGCCGAAAAAGGTGGGGATCATCTCGCTCATTCAACCTCCCAGATCAGGCCATACAGCAGCATCGCCACGGCGGCCAGGGTGATCGTGTTCCGCAGCAAAATCAGGTCGTGGTTGCGCACCACCACCAAGTCCACAAAAAGCAGGATGTTCGCGAGCGCGAAGCAGATGAACGCCGCCCCGCTCCAGAAAAGCAGCCGGCTCGGCGTGCGGCTCGAATTCCTCAGCAGCAATCCCGCGCAGACAATGCTCGTCAGCGCGCACAGGATATAAATGAAGGCTGGCATCCTTTACTCCTTTTTCTTGAACTTGAATGCGTCCGCGAATGTTTGGACCGCGTCGTGTTTCCGCGCGTAAATCGCCTCGATGATCCGGACTCGCCTCTCGTGGTACGCCTGCGCCAGGTCCCGCAACACCTGCCGGACCTCCCCGTCCCGCGGGGCGAACCGGTACCTCCCCTCCCTCTCCGCCAGCAGTCCCGCCTCCTTCAGCCCCGCCAACCGCTGCTGGATCGACGCCGCGCTGCTCTGGATTTGCTGGTACACCTCCGCCGGAGTCCACTCGCGGTCCTCCGACGACAGGATCAGCAAAACCTCCAATTGCTCAACCGAATCAATGTGGCGGTCAATGAATCTGAGAACCTGGTCTGGTGTTCCTCCTGCGTTCACCTCCCCAAATTGTGAACCCTATAAATCTGAGGTCAAGCGGGGCGCCCCGGATTTTTCCCAGCGTTGCCAACTCCCGCCCGCAGGCTACAATCGGCCCGCGATGTTTTTCGGCCCGCCCAAAAATAAAAATGGCGAGGAGCACAGGTACTACCTGCTCCCCGGCATGGGCAAGGCCAACCGCAAAAAACGCGCCCGCATCTTCTGGGCTTCCGTCATCAGCGGCCTCTTCTTCTCCGCCGTCGTCGCCGTCGTTTTGTATTTGGTCAACCGGCGGGGGCCGCCATTGTTCGGCGGGGAGTGATGGGCCTCCCTCGAACTTTCCCGGGCATCCTCCTCGCCCTTTCCCTGTGCGCCACTTTCGCCGCCGATCCCTCCGCCCCGCCCGTCACCACCGCCCGCGGCAAAGCCGCCGACCTCGTCCGCCAGTGGTGGGCCGAGGGGACCGCCGCCGGGAACATCGGTGACTTCTATGACAACCGCGACCGCGGCCACCGCGAGCTCAACCTCACTCTCTTCCCCCAGCTCTCCAAGGTCTCCTACAGCTCCAACGAACTGGCCGCCCGCCTCGACTACGCCGCCGCCCGCTCCGTCCGCACCAATGTCGTGCTCGGCAATTCCTCCACCTCCGCCCGGGCCATCGAGGGCGGCAGCAACCCCCGCGTCCTTTACACCCGCCCCGGCGGCGTGCCGCTCCTTTACTCCCAATACACCCACAACAATCTCTTCGCCTACCCCGAGCATCAGGACCACGACCCGGGCCACAACGGAACCCCCGGCTACGGCGACCTCTTCCCCCTCAACACCCCCTGCCTTTACATCTCCCAAGGCTCCTCCGGCTCGGAGATGGCTTTCCTCGAGGCCACCGTCCTCACCCTCGCCGCGTTCCAACCCGACGTGAAACGCCGCCTCATCGACAAGGGATTGCTCATGCCCACCGTGCAGATGCTCCTCCGCCGCTCCTACAAGCCCGCCCCCGAAACCGCCGACTACCTCACCGGCAAGGCCCATCCCACCGTCTTCGATTCCTCCCTCATCGACGCCGCCGCCATGGTCCAGGGCGCCCACCTCATCACCCCCGACACCCTGCCGCCCCTCGTCCAACTCCGCGTCCTCCAGGAAATCGAGCCCCGCCCCCGCGTCGAGTTCTTTGACTTCGCCACCTCGGAGAAACTTTGCGACACCCCCGCCGCCATCGGCCGCGTTTTCCGGGGGGCCCGGCAAACCCGCCGCATGGTCGTCTCCGCCGAAACCAGCCTCGACCCCAACCTCCGGCCCCTCTCCTGGCGCTGGGCCATCCTCCGCGGCGATCCCGCCCGCATCGCCATCAAGCCCCTCAATCCCGACTCCTCGCGCGTCGAGATCACCGTCGCCCACCACGAACGCCGCCCCATCGAGCCCGGCTCCCCCATGGAATCCAGCCGCGTTGACATCGGCTGCTTCGCGCACAATGGCCAGTTTTATTCCGCCCCGGCCTTCATCTGCTTTTACTCCCTCGATTCCGAGGCGCGCGGCTATGGTGATGACGGCAAAATCATCGACATCGGATACGGGGCCGGCGTCACCTCAGTCTCCATCAGTGACTGGAATGAATTCTTCGACCTCTGCCAGGCTGGCGGCGCGCCCGCCCAATTCCTGCAAACCCGCCTTCCCGAATCCGACTGGAACACCGTGCTGGCCGCGCGGGAACCCTATGCCCGCCTGTCCGCCGAACTCGACGACGCCACCGGGCAGGAAAAATCCGCCCGCAAGCTGTCAACCGACGCCGCGCGCCGCCTCGCCGACTTGGAAAAAAAGAAGGGCAACGACGCCGACCTGGCCGCCGCCCGCGATGCCGCCAAAGCGGCGGAGTCCGGCCTGAAAACCCAAACGGCCCGCCGAATCGCCGCCGCCGCCGCCCTCGAATCCCAATTGGCCCCCGCCCGGGCGGTCCTCGATCCCCTCATTTCCCGCTGGTTGGCCAACCCCGATTTCACCTTCACCCATCGCCGCGATCTGGAGCGCGTTTACGCCGCCGCTTCCCGCGCCGCCCGTTCCGAATTCGAGCGCGGCAAGGACCTCCTCGTCCAATATGGCCTGCTCAAAAAACGGCCGGGCTTTGATTTCGAACTGACGCCTCTCCGGTCCAAACCCGGGCCCTTGCTCGAACGCCTGACGCCCTTCGAGCGGATCCTCGTCGAACGGCTCAATGGCGCGGCCATCAGCCTCCTGGTCCTGCACGGCGCCGCCCAAAGCAAATTCACCGAGAACTACGTCGACCCCACCTTGTCGGCCAGAAAGGATTGGCGCGATGTCTACAATTACAACGACGCCGGAGCCCAGGTCGGCTGGACCCGCTACTCGCCCCAAGGCAACCCGGCCGAGTTCAACGTCGATGGATTGCTCGTCGTCGGCTCCAAATCCACCCCCGTCCGCTACGAAGTGAAGCCCGAATCCGGCAGGCGCTCCTACCGGATGCAATGGTCCCGCGCCAACTGATCACCAACGGATCTGCCCAGGCAGGTACTCGTTGATCAAGTCCTCGTAAAACGGCCTCAACGCCTTCACGTCCGGCTTCGCCTGGTTCTTCGTGTAAAGGTCGTACGGATTGAACTTCCGGACCCATTCGAACATCGCGCGGTCCTTGTCGTTCATCAAATAATCATACTCGCCTTCCCGGTGCCCCGGGTAAAACGAATGGTACCGGATCATGTAAAGCGCCTCGTCCGGCAGCCGATCCTTGACCACGTTGTAAAGATACTCGTCGTGGCCCCAGGACATCCGCACGTTGTCCAGCCCGCAGCCCTCCTCATACACCCCCAGCCGCGTGTTGAACTTCGGGTTGTCCTTGTCCGGGTTCTCGTTGAAAAACTCCGGGAACACAATTTTGTCCGAAAACGCGCAGCCCAGCGGGTAAGTGTCCCCCACCACGCACCATTGCGGCTCCCCCCAAAGGCAAAGAATCTTGCCCAAGTCATGGATCAACCCCGTCAGGATGAACCAGCGCGGCTGCCCGTCCGCCCGGATCTGCTCCGACGTCTGCAACAAATGCTCCAACTGCGAAAGGTCCGTGTCCGGATCCGAATCGTCCACCAGCGTGTTCAGGTACTCGATCGCCTCCCACACGCTCATCTTCCGGTTGTTCAGCCCAAGGTACTGCTGCCGCTTCTGCCCGACGAAATCGAAACTCTGGTTCAGGTGGTTCTGCCGGTAAAACTCCCGCACGCTCGGCCGCGCGTTCTTCGCGTAGTCGCGGAACTGCTCCTTCTTCTTCTCCGGATCGGTCGCGTTGAACGCGGGCCCCCCCGGCTCCGGGTAGCGGACCTTCAAATCCGCTTCCCACTCGTCCAAGTTCTCCAGCGGGCCACTCTTCACCTCGGCATTCAGCGTCGACATGGCCCCATGGTACTTCCCGCCCATCCGGTGTCAACTCGACGCAAGCCCTCACCCACCGGCGCCAAAACCACCCTCAGCGCGGCGGCCCAAACGGCCCGGGACCGCCCGGCGGGAACGGGTTCAAGTCCTTGTTGATCCCCGCCCGAAGCTGCTCCTCCGTCAGCGCCCCCGTCTTGTCCGTGTTCCAGGCCGTGAACCATTTGGCGAACCCGCCCGTGACCTCCGCGGCGGTCAATGCCGCGTCCGCGTCCGCGTCCAGCGCCTTCATCATCCCATTGCCCATCAGCATGCCCATCCCAAATCCCCCAGGCCCCCCGCCCCGGGGCCCCCGGCCACCCGGGCCACCGCCGCCAAACCCGCTTCCCACCCGCAAGCCCTCGGATTTTCCCGCCACCTGCGCCGCCACCGACTCCGAGCGCGCCGCCACAAACGCCTTGATCGGCTTGGCCGATCCAAACGGGCCGAATCCCCCCCGCGCGGGCGTTTCACCCCGGACCACCGCTTCAAACTGCTCCAGCTTGTCCAACGATTCCTCCTTGATCGCCCCACGCAGGACCGGCGCCATCGAGTCCACCTGCTGGTGAAACCCCTCCGCCTTGAACAGGCTCTTGCTGAACTCCTCCAGCCGCGCCAAGTACGCCCTCTTGAACGCCTCCACCTTGTAAACCCGCTCCAAAAACCGGTTCTCCCCCTGCCACGGCTTGTGGATGCTCAGGTGCTCCCGCTCCTCCTGCGATCCCCGCATCTGCCCGAACGAATGGTCCTGGTCCCACGCGATGAAATGGAACTGCCGGGTCTTCGGGTGCAAAAACAGGTAAAAATTCTGGCCCGGCCCCAGGATCCCGTCCAAGTCCGACAAATAAACCGTCACCGCCATGTACCGCGCGAACGCCTCCAAATCGATGAACTCGCCCAGCCGCGCCGCGAACTCCTCGTCCGTCGCCTTCGTCACAAACCGGCACGCCTCGATCACCCGCGCGGTCTCCGCCTTCGACGGATCGTCCTTCGGGTCGAACGTCTGCTTGTAGGCCGCCCAGTCGTCCCCCAAATCCTCAAAAAGATTCGGCGTCACCGGCTTGAAAATCGCCCCGCCCTTCGTCTGGAAACGCTCCTCCGTGAAATTGCCGTCGATGTTCTCCACAATCGTGTAGAGCCCGAAATACTCGTTCTCATGCTCCCCCGGCGCGGTGATGTTCAGCCGCGCATAGCTCGTCCGCGGCGCGGGGACCCCCGCGTCCCGGTACAGTTGGAACGAAAGCGTCTCGTTCATCCAGCTAGGGTCCGTCACGCTGTTGTGCAAATTGACCGTCGAGACCCCCCCCAGCTTTTGCCCCTTCACATATTTGTTCAGGTCCACCTTCATCGGCTTCTTGTCCGAGCGCCGCGATTGCAGGAACGTCCCGTTCCCTTTGTGGCGCGCGGCCACGTTCGGCAGGGTGCGGTCCTCAAACATCATGTCCGCGTGCACATACTGGTGGTCCACCCCAGCCCGCGCGGCGATCCCATTCCGCTGCCCCGGCGCCCCCTGCAGGTTCATCCGCATCCCTCCCGGCCCCCCGGGCGGCCCCATCGTCGCGTTCAATCCCGCCCGCAACTGCTCCCCGGTGATCTTCCCCGCCTTGTCCTTGTCCCACGCCGTGAACCATTTCTTGCCGATCCCGGCGAATTCCTCCCCGCTCAATTTCCCGTCCTTGTTTTCGTCCCCAGCCTGCATGAACGCCGGCGCGATCATCATCGCCGGCCCAAACCCGCCCGGTCCTCCGGGTCCGCCCGGCCCTGGGCCTCCAGGCCCTCCCGGGCCTCGCCCCGGCCCACCTCCAAACGGCCCGAAATTGTCGCCCCCGGCGGGCTCCATCGCCTTCCATTGGTCGGCCGCAAATTTCAACTGGACCTTCCAAATGTTCGTCGTCCGGAACAATTCCTCCGTCGTCTTCGGGGCGGCTGCGTTCAGCGAGGCGGCGGCGCACGCGAGCGCGAAGCCAAAGAGGACCGGGTGGGACAAGTTCATTTGCGGCAAATCAAGGGGTTGGTTTAGGCGATCAGGGGGGGATCGTAACCCAACTGTCACCAAATCGCAATCGTTCTCGAAAGGCGCACCTGTTTCCCAACTCCCAGCCGCAACCCCGAAAATGGAAAAGGCCCGGATTTCTCCGGGCCTCGAAGTCCTGAAATCCGCTTATGCCTGCGGCGCGGGCGCGGGCGCGGCGGCTGCGGCTTGGGCGGCCGCGGCGGCGGCTTCCTCCGCGGCGAACGTCCCGGCGGGCACTTCCTCAATCGCGGCGTGCTGCACCACGTAATCCAGCGCCTTGCCCACGAGGACCTGGTCGCGCACCGTCGGCAGCGCGTTGCGGTCCTGCAATTCCTTCACCATCTTCTGGAACGTCAAATTGTTCTGCTGGGCCAACTGCGTCACCCGCTGCACCAAATCCTCCTGCGACACCCGGATCCCTTCCTTGTCCGCGATCCGACCCAGCACAAACGCCCCCTTGACCCGCTCGCGCGCGTTGGCGCTGGCGTAGCCAAAAATCTCGTTCTTCTGCCCCTCGATGCTCTCCTTTGGCACCCCGCGCCGGTGGCTGTCCTGCACAATGTCATTGATCACGCTGCGCGTCTCCGCCGTCACCACGCTCTCCGGCAGGTCAAAGCTCACGTTGCTCAGCAGCGCCTTCATCGCCTGGTTGCGGATGGACTGGGCCCGCTTGTGGTTCAGCTCATTCTGCAAATCCTTCCGCACCCCCTCGCGCAGGTCCTGGAACGACGGCGCCTTGAACTCCTTCGCGAACGCGTCGTCCAGCGCGGGCAGGACCCGCTCCTTCACCTGCTTGATCTCCACCTCGTAAACAGCCGCCTTCTCCGAAAGCTGGGCCGAGACAAAATCCTTCGGGAACGTCACAGTCACCGTCCGTTTTTCCCCGCCCGACGCCCCCACCAGTTGCTCCGTGAAGCCCGGCACAAATGAGTCCGGCTTGATCTGCATCCAGAAATTGTCCTGCCGGGAAAGCCCCCGCGCCGTCGGCGCGATTTCGGTCAGCGCCTGCCCGTCCACCGTTCCGTTGTACGCCACCACCACCACGTCCCCAGCCTGGGCCGGTCGGCTCACGTCGTTGTACTTCGCCCGCTGTTCCCGCAGCGCCTCCAAGGCTTTGTCCACGTCCTCATCCGTCACGTCGCCCGTCTCCCGGCGCACCTTCACCCCCTTGTACTCCGGCAGGGTGAACTCCGGCGCCGTCTCGATCGTCGCCGCGAACTGCAGCGGTTGGCCCCGCGAAAATTGAATCTCCTCGATGTCCGGCTGCGTCACCGCGTTGATCTTTTGGTCCTTCAGCGCTTTCTGGTAATTCTCGGAGATTAGCCGGCGGCGGACCTCCTCCTCCAGTTGCTTGGCATAATTCTTCAGAATCATGTCCTTGGGCGCCTTGCCCGGGCGGAAACCCGGCACTTTCACCGATTTCTGGAACTCCACGGCGATCGTTTCGTACGCGGTTTCCACCGCTTGCGCGTCCACTTCCACCCGCATCAATTTGCGGCACGGGGCCAAATTTTCGACTGTTACATTCACATCAGACCTTTCGGCGGCTTCGATAAAAAAGCCCCGCGCGCGGCCAGTTCAACGGACGCTGGCCCGAGCAGAGCAAGCCGCGAACGTAACCATCCCGCGCCCCCCTGTCAAAGCGCTTTTTCGCCCTCTTTCACCCCGATTTGCCCCCGGCCTTCTCCCCGACCGTCGCCGCAAAAAAGCCGGGCGTGGAAACCCGGCCGTGCTGGGAAAAAAAGACGCGCCCGCGCCGCCCGCCTCACCGAATCGGCGAATAATCCGTGGCCTTGTAAAATTCCGACTTCACCCCGTCCTTCGCCGTGAGCGACCCCCCGGCCTTCTCCTCCGACGCCTTGCGCGCCGCCACCCAGTCCGGATCCTGCCGGAAGCTGTCGAACGACGCTTTGGCCGCCGCCTCGCTCTTGTGCGCCAGGATATAGAACAGCGTCGCGTCCGCGTCCTTCTCCCCCTTTTGCTTGTTGAAATACACCACGTTCTTCATCCCGTGCTTCTCGAACAGCTTGATCGTGTGGTCCCGGAAACGGGCGTTGATCGCGCCGACGCCCCCCGGGGGCGTGGTGTAGGTGCGGAACTCAAACACGCGCCCGCCCTCGGCCACTTCCGCCTTCGGCTCCATCGAGTAATCCGTCTTTTCCAACCACGTCACCTCAATTTTCTCCACCAGCTTCCCGTCCTTCTCGGATTCCTTCCATGCCTTCTGCCAGTCCGGGTCCGCCATGAACCCCGCCCAGCTCTTCTTGGCCGCCTCGCGGCTGGCGTGCGCGATGATGTACGAGAGTTTGTTCGCCGGGTTGTTGATCGGGACCCAGTATCCCACATTCTCCATCCCGTGCTTCTCGAACAGCTTCACCGTGTGGTTCCGGAACCGCACGTTCAGCGCCTCGAGCTTCCCCGGCGGCGCATAATACACCCGCATCTCATACACTTTCGAGTCAGCCGCCATCCCGCTCATCATGGACAACATCGCCGTCACGGCGAGCAAAAGTCGTTTCATGCCCCGAGCATCCGGAATTGGGCGGGGCGGTCAATGACAAAGGGGCTAGGCAGCCTGATGGGGAAGGGTGATGGTCCCCTCAAAAACGAATTCCGCCGGCCCCTTCAACGCCACGTTCCGGAACCCCTCTCCGTCCCGCTCAAACCGCACTTCCAGCAGGTCCCCTCCTTGCACCTGCACCTGCACCGGCGAGCTGAAACTGTGCAGCCGCGCCGCGATCAATGCGGAGGCCGTCACGCCCGTCCCGCACGCCAGCGTCTCCCCCTCCACCCCCCGCTCGTACGTCCGGACGCGGATCGATCCGGGGCCCCGCAGTTGCACAAAGTTCACGTTCGTCCCCTTCGGCGCGAAATGCGCGTGGCGCCGAATTTCCGAACCCACCGGCAGGACCATCGCCAGGTCCGCGTCCGGCACAAACAACACCGCATGGGGCACCCCCGTGTTCAGCGAGTGGATCTCCGCCGGCCCGCCCGCCAGCGCCACGCTCTGCGCCAACCGCAGGTCCTTGGGATCCGTCAGCGTCACCGTCACCAGCGCTCCGTCGAACTCCGCCCGGATCACCCCCGCGCCCGTCTCGAAACTCGTCCCCTCCTTCGCCCCGGTCACCCGCTGGATGTACCGCGCGAAACAGCGGGCCCCATTCCCGCACATGTCCGCCGTCGACCCGTCGCTGTTGAAAAACTCCCACGCCCAATCCGCCTTCCCTTCCCGGGCCGGAACCAGCAAAAATATCCCGTCCGCCCCAATGCCCCGCTGCCGGTGGCACAGTCGGACCACCTGCTCGGGCGTCATCCGAATTTTCCCCGCGCGGTTGTCGATCAGAATGAAGTCGTTCCCGGCCCCATTCATCTTGGTGAACTGCAGTTCCATCGCCCAAAAAATAGGCGGTGCCCCGGAAAGGGAAAGAATTTTTCGGCCCGTCGCGCCCTGCCGGAATTGTTGGAACTCGCGGGCGGGCCGCGTTATCCTCCCGCCGGCAAATGATCCCGCTGCTCCTCACCGGCCCCGCTGGCGGCGGCAAGACCCACCGCTGTCTTGCCGAAATCGCGGAGCGTTTGCGCGCCCAACCCGACGGCGACCCGCTCATCCTCCTCGCCCCGCGCCAGGCCACTTACCAACTGGAGCGCCAGATCCTTTCCTTCCCCGGCGTCGAGGGCTTCTCCCGCCTCCGCATCCTCTCCTTCCAGCGCCTGGCCCGCTTCATCTTCGAGTCCACCGGCTCCACCGAGCCGAAATTGCTCGATGAGGACGGCCGCGTCATGGCCCTCCGCGCCATCCTCGGCCGCCGCCGCGACGCCTTGCGGGTCTATCGCCTCTCGGCCCAGCACGAAGGCCTCGCCCAGGAACTCAGCGGCCTCTGGCGCGAACTGCGCGAGCACGGCCTCGGCCCAACCGCCTTGCGCGCCGCCGCCCAGGCCGTGGACCACGACCGCCTCCGCGCCAAACTCGAGGATTTCGCCGGCATCTTCGAGGATTACGAACTCTGGCTCAAGGACCGCGGACTGCGCGACGGCGACGACCTCCTCGACCTCGCGGCGGACGCCGCCCTCCGCGGTCCCATGCCCCCCATCGCCGGCTTGTGGCTCGACGGCTTTGCGCAGATGACCCCACAGGAGCGCCGTCTCCTCAACGCGGTCCTCCGCGCCTGCGGCGAAGCGACCCTCGCGTTCTGCCTTCCCGCCCGGCCCCTCAAACCCGCCGACGGCTTCTCCATGTGGAGCGTCCTTGCGCGGACCTACTGCGAACTCCGCGCCGAGCTCACCGCCACCTTTCAAGCCGCCCCCCGCGAGGAAACCCTCCCCCGCCAGCGCTCGGGCCGCCGTTTCGACTCCTCCCCCATGCTGGCCCACCTTGAGGAGCATTGGGGCGCCCCAACGCCGTTTGAGTCGCCCCTCGACGGACAGGTCCGCGTCGTCCGTTGCTCCAATCCCGAGGCCGAAGCCTCCTTCGCCGCCCGCGAAATCCTGAAATTCGTCCGCAACGGCGGCCGCTTCCGCGAAGTCGCCGTCCTCGTCCGCTCCCTCGATGGCTCCCAGGACATCCTCCGCCGCGTCTTTCACCGCTACGGAATCCGCTTCTTCATGGACCGCCGCGAATCCGTCGGCCACCACCCGCTCGCCGAACTCACCCGCGGCGCCCTGCGCACCATCACCTTCAACTGGCGCCACCACGACCTCTTCGCCACCCTCAAATCGGGCCTCTCCCCCGTGGCCGACGCCGAATTGGACTGGTTCGAGAACATGGCCCTCGCGCGCGGTTGGCGCGGCGACGACTGGCGCGCCCCGCTCTTCTGCGGCGCCAACGCCCGGCCCCCCGAAACCGACCGCGCCGAGCGCCTCCGCCAAGCCGCCCTCCGGCCCATCTTCGCCTTGGAAAAAGCCCTCGGCCCGGCCCCCACCGGCCTCGCCCTCTCCCGCGCCCTTCGGGAGTTTTGGGCCGGCCTCGACCTTGAACGCAAGCTCGACGCCTGGTCGGAGGAGGCCCATGAACACCTCCACACCGCCGTCTGGACCCAAATGGAGGAATGGCTGGCCAGCATCGAACTCGCCTTCGCCGACGACCCCATCCCCCTCGCCGAGTGGCTTGGCATTCTTGACGCAGGCCTCGAATCCCTGACCGTCGGCCTCATCCCTCCCGCCCTCGACCAAACCCTCATCGGCGCGGTCGACCGTTCCCGCAACCCCGACCTGAAGGCCGTTTTCCTCCTCGGCGCCAACGAGGGCCTCTTCCCCAAGCCCGGCAAGGAGCGCCTCCTCCTCAACGACCACGAGCGCGAAGCCCTCGCCGCCGCCGGCGCCCATCTCGCCTCCACCAGCCTCTGGAATCTCGGCGCCGAACAATTCTACGGCTACATCGCCTGCACCCGCGCCCGCCATTCCCTCACCGTCACCTTCGCGGAGACCGGGGCGGACGGCGCCGCGCTCAACCCCTCCCTCTTCATCACCCATCTCCAGCGCCTCTTCCCCGGATTGCCCGAGGAGCGTTTCACCCCTCCCGCCTTCTGGGAAGCCCAGGCCGCCCACGAGCTCAACCGCCTCGTTTTCACCTCCGCCCGCCGCGCCTCCCTCTCCTCCTTGGAGGATGAATTGCTCTCCTGGCCGCCACTCCGTCCAGCCTGGGACCGCGCCCGCTCCTCCGCCCTTCCGGAAACCGCCTCGCTCTCCCCGCGCCAAGTCGAGGCCCTCTTCGGCCCCCGCCTCCGCACCTCCGTCAGCCGCCTCGAGCAATTCGCCATGTGCCCCTTCCGCTTCTTCGTCAGCTCCGGCCTCCACGCCGAGGAGCGCCTCGCCTTCGAGTTGGACCGCCGCGAGGAGGGAAGTTTCCAGCACGAAGTCCTCAAGGAATTCCACTCCCGCGTCCAAGCCTCCGGCCGCCGCTGGCGCGATGTCCCCCCCGCCGAGGGCCGCCGCCTCATCGCGGACATCGGCGACTCCCTCAAGTCCCAGTTCCAGGATGGCTTGGTCAACGCCACCCCCTCCAACCAGTTCCGCGCCGAGGCCCGGCTCGCCGCCCTCCAGGATTTCATGGCCCTCTACCTGAGCCTGATGCGCGGCTGCGAATTCGATCCCGCCCATGTCGAGCTCGGCTTTGGCCGCCACGGAACATTGCCCCCATGGATCGTCACCGTCGACGACCGCCACACCCTCGAATTTTCCGGCCGCATCGACCGTGTCGACGTCTGGCTCGACCCAGCCTCAAAAACCTGCTCCGTCCTCGTCTTCGATTACAAATCCAGCAAACGCAACCTCGACCGCAGACTCGTCGAGGCCGCCATCCAACAGCAGCTCCCCGCCTACCTCGCCGCCCTCGAGAAAATCGGCGCCGCCCCTGAATTCCCGTTTCCCGTGAAAGCCGCCGGCGCCTTCTACGTCAACCTCGCCCTCCCCGTCACGGCGGCCAACTCCCGCCGCGAAGCCATGGCAGACCAGCCCGTCGAACTCAAGCAGGCCGGCGTGTTCGACCTCGCCCTCCTGCCGCGGATCGACCCAACCGAGTCCCACACCCTGTTCGACTACCCCAAAAACCCATCCAAATCCTCCGCAGGTTACAAAAGCTTGCCGCAGTCCGAATTTGCGGACCTCGTCCAGGCGACGGAGGCCCGCCTTCGCACCCTCGGGGCAAGGATTTTCTCCGGCGACATCGCCATTGATCCCTTCCGCAAAACGAAGGATTCCGCCTGCGGCCACTGCCTTTACGCCGGCGTCTGCCGCATCGACCCCTGGACCCATTCCTTCAGGAAAGTGTGAACCCCGACCCCGAAATCAAGAACGGCAACCTCATCGTCGTCGCCGGCGCGGGCACGGGCAAAACCTACCGCCTCGTCCAAACCTGCCTCGCCCGCCTCCGCGAAGGCGTCGGCATCGACGAAATCCTCGTCGTCACCTTCACCAAGGCCGCCGCCGCCGAGCTCCGCCACCGCATCGCCCAGGCCTTGCAGCAAGCCTTCGCCGCCGATCCCGGCTCCGCCCACCTCGCCCGCCAAATCGCCCTCCTGGATCGCGCCCAAATCTCGACCCTTCACAGCTTCTGCCTCGAATTGGTCTCCCGCCATTTTTCCGACCTCGGCCTCTCCCCCCGCCTCATGACCCTCGAGGCCGCCCAGGCCGCCGCCCTTCAATCCGAGACGCTCGATTCCCTTTTCGAGTCCTATTACGAAGCCAAATCCCCGTCCGTCCAGGCCCGCCGCCAACTCCTGCTCGATCGGTTTCACGGGGATGACCGCGCCGTGCGCGAGGCCGTCGTCCAGCTCCACGAATTCACCCAGACCCGCCCCGGCCCCGACCGCTGGCTCGCCGCCCGCCGCGCGGACCTGCTCGCCGACGATCCCCAACTCTGGCGCGAATCCTTGCCCCGCGAAATCGCCCAATGGGTCCGTCGCTGGCGCCCCGCCATCGAGGCCCAGGATCCCTCCCCCAAAAAAAATCCCGCGCGCGCCCTTGTCCTTGCCGCAATGGACCAAAATGACGTCTCCGCCATCGCCCACATCGGCGCCAGCGACGACCCCTTGGTCTGGCCCCGGGGCTCCAAGCAACACTGGCGGAATCCCTTCAAGAACTTCTCCGCCCGCGCCGCCGCCCTGGCCGGTTGGCTGAAAACTCCGGACCACGACCCGCTCCTCGAGGATTGGAATCTCACCCGCGAAGCCAGCCTCCTCCTGCTGGAGATCACCCAGGAGTTCGGCGGGGAATTTGCCCGCCTCAAACGCGGGCGCGGCCTCGTCGATTTCCACGACCTCGAGCAATTCTCCCTCCAGCTCCTCTGGGACCCCAAACGCAACGCCCCCACCCCCCGCGCCGAATTCTGGCAACGCCGCTTCCAATGGATTTTTGTCGACGAATACCAGGACATCAACCTCGCCCAAGACCGCATTCTCACCGCCCTCTCCCGCCCCGGCCCCGGCAACCGCTTCCTCGTCGGCGACGTCAAGCAAAGCATCTACGGCTTCCGTCACGCCGAGCCCCGCATCTTCCTGGACTATGAGGCCAAGTGGGCCGGCGCGGGCTGCGATTATCTCCTCCGCAACTGGCGGAGCTGCGAACCCATCCTCACCTTCGTCAACGCCCTCTTCCGCCGCCTGATGACCGGCGAAGTCGGCGGCGTCATTTACGACGACAAGGCCTCCCTGCAATTCGCCGACACCCCGGCGCGCGCCTCCCTCTCCACCAAGGCGGACCCCTCCCCGAAAGTCGAAGTGCACATGCTCGCTTCGGCCGCTGAGAAGCCGGAGGACCTCGACGACCCGGACGACCGCGACGAACCGGCCCCCGAGGCTCCCAACCCGCTCGCGGAAATGGACAAAATTGAAGCCGAAGCCGAAATCCTCGCCCGCCGTTTCCAGCAAATGGTCGAATCCGAGCCGCTCATGCTCCCCACCGGACGCCCCGTCGGCTACGGCGACATCGTCATCCTCATGCGCTCCGCCGCCGGCGCCGTCGAGGCGTTCGCCAAGGTCTTCAGTCGGCGCGGCATCCCCTTCGACGCCCGCCGCTCCGGCTTCTTCAACTGCGTCGAAATCCTCGACCTCACCAACCTCCTCACCATCCTCGACAACCCCCTCCAGGACATCCCCCTCCTCGGCGTCCTCCGCTCGCCGCTCGGCTGCTTTTCCATCGAGTCGCTGGCCGAAGTCCGCCTCGCCCAGCCGCGCGGGCCCTTCTGGCAGGCCCTGATTTCATGCGCCTCCAGCGCCAGCCCGGCCGCCGCCCCGTCCCGCCAGTTCCTCAACCGGTTCAACCAGTGGCGCGCCTTGTCGCGGCACACCTCCCTGGCCCAGCGTCTGGAGATCATCCTCGAGGAGACCGGCTACGAGGATTGGGCCGCCGCCCAGGATCGCGGACCCCAACGCCGCGCCAACGTCCGCCGCCTCATCGACCTCGCCCGCCAGTTTGACGAATTGCGGGGCGAGGGGCTCTACCCTTTCCTCCAGTTCGTCGCCGATCAATCGGCCTCAGTCGGCGAGATTATCCCGGCCCCGCCCGATTCCCAAGGCGCCGTCCGCTTGATGTCCGTGCACCAAAGCAAGGGCCTCCAGTTTCCCGTCGTCGCCATCGCCGGCCTCGGCAAAAGATTCAACCTCTCCGATTTCAAGCGCCTTGCCCTGCTGGATGACCAATTCGGCGTCTGCCTCAAGGCCCGCCCGCCCGGCAAGCGCGTCCAATACGAAACGCTCCCCTTTTGGGCCGCCCGCCTTCGCGGTGAAAGGCGCGTCCTCGACGAGGAGATGCGGATTCTGTATGTCGCCCTCACCCGCGCCGAACACCGGCTCCTCCTCGTCGCCACCCCCGCCAAAAAAGCGCGGGAATCCTGGGCCGAAGGCAACGCCAAGCCCCTCGCGGAAGCCAATTCCCTCCTCGATTGGATTGGGCCTTTTTTGGCCCGCGACGATTCCCGCTGGCTCGAGCAACCGACCGGCGTGGCCAACGCATGGACCTGGCAATGGCACGAAAGCCTTCCGCCCTCCGCCCAGGCTTTGCCCGCACTCTCGCGGGACGTCACCCCCTCTCCCGGGGATCTTTTGGCCCTGCGGGCCCGCCTCGAATGGAGTTACCCCTTCGCCGCCGACACCGTGCAGGAGGCTAAGTCTTCCGCCACCGCCCTCCGCCGTGGCCTCGTCGACGAACCGGAGCTCGCCCGTCCCATCTCAACCTCCAAACGCAAACAGCCCCCCGGCTCCCTGCGCGCCAATGAGCTCGGCCAGGCCATCCACCGCCTCCTTCAGCTCGCCCGTTTCCCCAGCTTTTCCGGCGCCGAGGCCCTCCGCCTGGAGATCGCCCATTTGGTGGAGACCGGAAGCCTGGGCGCCGCCGAGGCGGAGGCCATTGAGCCCGCGAAAATCCTCCGTTTCTGGTCCGGCGATTTCGGCCGCGAATTGCTGGCCCGCCAATCATCGATCCGGCGGGAGTTGACCTTCACCGCGCGCTTCACCCGCGCTGACCTCATGGCTGTCGGCGCCCCCTTGGCCGCCGAGTTCGGCGGCGAGGAATTCGTGGTCGTGCAAGGCGCGGCGGACCTCGTCGCCATCCTCCCGGATGAGCTCTGGCTGGTTGATTTCAAGACCGACCGCCTCCCCGACGAGTTGATGGCCGCCCGCGTCCAGGAATATTCCCTCCAGCTCCGGATTTACGCCCTCGCCCTCAGCCGCATTTACCGCAAGCCGGTCACCCGTTCCTTCCTGTTCTTCCTCGAGACCGGCCGCCTCATTTCTTCTTGAGGCCCGCCAGGTATTCCACCAAATCCACCAGGTCCTGCTGCGGCATCGCCACCTGCAGCCCCGCTGGCATGATTGACAGCTTCATCTGCGTCCTCATGGCGATGTCCGATTTCTTGATCCGCGTCGAAATCCCGTTTTGCGTTTTCAGCGTCACTTCCTCGGCCGTCTCGCTGGGAATGATCCCGAACGGTTCGTCTCCATTTTTCAGCTCGAGCTGCCACGCCTCGTATCCAAATGATATCCCCGCGCTCGGGTCCAGGATCGCCTCGTAAATCGCCTCCTTCGCCAGCTTGCTGCCGATCTCCGAAAGCGCCGGCCCGAAATCCACCCCCTCGCCATGGACCTGGTGGCACGCGATGCAGTTCACCTCCGGCCGCCGGTACACCTTCGCCCCATTGGCCGCGTCGCCCTTCAGCCGCGCCAACTCCGCCACCGGCGGCAGCGGCGCGTTCTGTCCCTGCGGCAGCGGCAGCAACCGCGCCGCCTCCGCCTTGATCCCCGGCCACCGCGCCGAGTTCAGCGCCGCGCTCGCCGTGAATTTCACCGACGGGTCGAGCTTGTCCTTGGCGGCGAATTCCAACAGCCGCGCCGCCCCCTCCTCAGTTTGCGCCAGCGCCAAAACCGCCGCCTTACGGTTCTCCACCGACTGCCCGGCGTCCGTCACCACCGGCGCCAGCAGCGGCACAAACTGCTTGTCCGCCGCGTTCCCCAGCGCCGTGATCAGCCCGCTCGAGAGCGGCCCCAGTTGCTCCGCTCCCCTCTCCGCCACCGCCAGCCGCAACGCCTCCACCCCGAGCGATTCCGAGGGATGCGCCGCCGCGAATTTCAGCAGCTCCGCCGATTCTCCCCTCAGGCTGAAATCGCGCACGATCTCGACGAACTGCCCGGTCCCTCGCGTAGTCTCCAGGACCTTCAGCACCGCTTTCTTCAGCCCGGGGCTCGCCTCAAGGTCCATGCCCTTGAGCCGGCTCAATGCCTCGATCGCCGTCGAGTTGGCCTGGGCGAACGCGCCCGCGCTGAGCGCCAACGCCACCAGGAGGGCGGGGAGCTTTCCGGACAATCTCACTTCGCGCCCGCGAGTATCTCGACCAGCGCCGCCTCTTTCTCGGCGCCCTTGTGGAAATCCAACGCCCGCATGTAACGCGGCTTCTCCGCCTCCGGGGTCTTCGGATCCGTCACAATTTTCGCGATCAGCGCCGGCGCCTTCTTCGCCCGGGACCTCCAGATGATGTCCCGCCCGCCCGGAGTGTTCCAATTGTCGCCCGCCACCGCCAGCCACGCGTCGAAATACGCGTCCTCATTCCGGTCCGCCGCGATTCCCAATGCCTCCAGGTACCAGCGGTCCTTCCCGTCATGTTTCTGCGCCAGCATCGCCCACAGCGCCGGGGCCTCCTCCGATTTGCTGTGGTGCAGGCACAGCGCCGCCTCCCGCAGCACGATCGGCGACGGGTCGTTCAACAGGTATTTCACCGCCATGATCGGGTCCATCTTCTCCGTGCGCAGGTGCCTCACCGCCATCGCCCGGATCTCCTCGGATTGCTTGTCCCCGCCCGCCGCGACCACGTACTTTTGCTCCTTCCCCTTGATCCGCGCCAGCAAATGGAACGCCCTCGCGCGCAGCCGCAGGTCCTGTCCCATCGCGAGCTTCACCAATTCCGCCTCCGCCGCTTCCCCCATCCCATGCAGCTTCGTCCACGCCAAATACCGAGCCTCATGGTTCGGCGAGGACAGCGCGTCGATGTTTCCGGCCACCGTGCTGAAATCATATTTCGGCGTCGTCGGCTTGTGCCCCTTCGGCGCCACCCGGTAGATCCTCCCCGTCATCGTCTCGAGTTTCTGGTCCGCCATGTTGTGCCCGCCCACCCCGGCGTCATTCCAGTCCGCCACCAGCAGCGAGCCATCCGGCGCCGCCGCCACATCCGACGGCCGGAACCACTTCCCAGCCTCCGTCTCGTCCCCCGTCAGCACGTCCACCATCCGCGACTTGTACCCCGCTCCGTCGTTCTCCACCGGATACGCCCGCACCGCCCGCGGCCCCGCGTCGCAATGGATGATCTGGTTCTGGAACACCTCCGGCAGCAGCTTCCCCTCGTAAATCATGATCCCCGTTGGCGATCCGCCCCCCGTCTGCAACAAATTCGGGACCACCCCCGGGTCGTTCAGGTGCCAATGCCGCAGCGGCGTCTCTCCCTCGATGTTCGTCCGCTTCTGCTGCCATCCCGCCCCGGTCATTTCATCCACATACCCGTAATTCCCCCAATCCATCACGTAATTGATCCGCACCCCCCGGTTCCCATCGTCGTCATTGTCCGATTGCCACATCCGCCCAAACGAATCCACCGCCACCTCGTAGTTGTTGCGGAAGTTGTGCCCCAGCACCTCAAAATCGCTCCCGTCCATGTTGCACCGGAACACCAACCCCTGCCGGTACGGTTTCCCTTTGGTGTCCACCACGTTCCCCGCCCGGTCGGTCACCGGCGACCCATCCGCCCGCTTGATCTGTTTCCCGTCATTCCCCATATTGAAATACAGCTTCCCGTCCGGCCCGAACACAAACGCGTGCACCCCATGGTCATGGTCCACCCCGCTGATCCCCGTGAACATCACTTCCTTCTTGTCCGACTTCCCATCCCCATTCTCGTCTGTGAACACCAGGATGTTCGGCGACGCGGACACAATCACCTTGTTCCCCAACACGCAAATCCCCAGCGCCGCGTTCACGTCATGCCCTTGGTAAAACACCGTCTGCTTGTCCGCCGCCCCATCCTG
>CAZSXX010000027.1:0-22639 GCA_964611245.1 uncultured Verrucomicrobiota bacterium
ACCGCCGCGGCCTTCGCAAGCCAAATGCTAAATGCGATGATTTGACCCCCATGTGTCGACAAAAACCATTGGGGCCTCCTTCATCCAGTTCGGAATAATTTCGATTTGAAATTTCTTCAAGACTTTAAATTCTACGCCATGAGAATGACAGTTCAACAGTGGATGAATTCGGGGGCGAATCCAGAGGTTTTCAAGCCATTTTCTCCGGAAGGCGACATTCCGATGGGTTTGGTTCTGTTTGATGATGAAGCGCAGGTGTTTCGAATTTACATGGGTTCCGAATACCACGGAACGTATGACATTGGCGCCGACCGAATTCTCTCCGGTACCGGGTTCTTTGATTTCCTGCTTCAGGTCCATTCCAAAGAGTGGGTGACAGGACAACATCTCAAAGACTTGCTCGATTGTGTTGCATGTTGGGTTTACCGTGACCACGGCAAATTTCCTCAAGTGTTTTTTGATATGGCAGGAGGCATGAACAGGGGACTTGATGAGCCATGAACCCTTTCACATGGGGGCGCTCCCCATTCGTCCGACCAAAAAGCGGCTTATCTGACTGGGAAATTTGGAGAAGAGAAAAGGCCCGGGTGAATCCGGAAGTCGTCGGGTCAAACCATATCTTGGGTCGTTTTTCTTCATCGAGGTCAAACTATGGCGGACCAACTCCTGTTTGACCGTGATCAGAAGGCCATTTTGTTGGAAGAAGAGGAATCCGATGAAGCCAACGGCGTAGAAAACGATGATGACAGAATAGAGTCCCAGCGCAAGGCCGTGCGGCAAGAGGGAGCCGTAATAGTTCCATTCAAGGAGTATCCGCTCGCCCTCGGACAGATTGGATTGGGCGAGGGACCCAAATGCCTCGCCAGCAACCACGAGGAGGATCGCGCAGAGGCAAAGGGCCCGGAACTTCTTTGGAGGCACGGCTTTGATGGGGAAATTGACGCCAGTTGCCCTGCCGGGCGCAAGTTGATTCCGCGGTCCGGTTTGGCCGACCGCTTGGGGGGGAGCGACGGTTTTTGAGTTGTTGTTCGTGGTGGTGGCCCCGTCCGCTTGACAGGCGGGGAGCGGTCCCGCAGCCTGACTGGCCGTGAGCGCCGGGGAGACTCTTCTTGATGCCAGCGGGTTGGTGAAATCGCTGGGGGGCAAGCGCGTGGTGGATGGGATCGGGCTGAGCTGCCGCGCGGGGGAGGTGTTGGGGCTGCTGGGCCCGAATGGGGCGGGGAAAACGACGACGCTGCGGATGTGTTATGGGTTCCTGCGGCCGGACGCCGGAAGGATCGTGATCGCCAATTTCGACCTGGAGAGGGACGGGGACCGGGCGCGGCGGGCGTTGGGGGTTTGCACGCAGGACGACACGTTTGACAGCGAGTTCACGGTGCGCGGGAACCTGGTCCAAACGGGGCGTTATTACCGTCCGCGCGCGGCGGACCTTTGCGCCCGGATCGACGCGTTGATCGAGCGGTTCGGCCTGGCGGAGTTCGCCCACCAAAAGCCGGAGACGCTGTCGGGCGGTTTCAAGCGGCGGCTGATGATCGCGCGGTCGGTGGTGCATGGACCGCGGGTGGTGTTCCTGGATGAGCCGACGACGGGGCTTGATCCCCACGCGCGGGTGGCGGTGTGGGAGTTGATCAACAGCCTGCGCGCCGAGGGCCTGGCGATTGTGCTCACGACCCATTACATGGACGAGGCGGAGCGGCTTTCGGACCGGCTGCTCGTGCTGCAAAGCGGCAAGGTGCGGGCGGGCGGGAATCCGAGGGCGGTGCTGGGCGATGTGGTGGGGGAGCATGTGGTCCAGTTGGGCGCGGAGAGCGCCGAAACCGGGCCGGTGATTGGATGGTTCAAGGCGCGGGGCGACAAACCGGCGCAGGTTTTGGACCGGTGGCACATCGCGCTGGACGCCCGGGGCCTGGCGGAGTTTGTGGCGGCGTATCCGAGCCTGCGGTATGAGGTGCGGCCGCCGACGCTGGACGACCTGTTTTTGGCACTCGCCCACGAATGAACCCGTACGCCGCGTCGTTGCATTGGCAAAGCCGGGCGATCCTGGCCCGGCACATCCGGGTGCACCTGCGGAATTGGCACACCGCGACGCTCCCGCCGGTGTGCGAGCCGCTGATCATGCTCCTGGCCTTTGGGGTTGGACTGGGCAGCCAAATGGGAACGCTGGCGTGGAACGGATTGACGCTGGATTACCTTCATTACCTCGCGCCCGGGATCCTGGCTTACACGGCGTTCATGTCGTCGTTTTTCCAGTCGCTTTTTGGGGCGTACATCCGGATGCACTTCCAAAAATCGTGGGAGGGGCAGCTCACGACGCAGGTGCGGCTTGAGCATGTGGTTTGGGGCGAGGCGCTCTGGGCGGCGACGTTGGCGACCGCGTATTCGGTCATTGTGTGCGTGGTGCTCGCGTGTTTTGGGCTCGCCGGAAAGCTCGACTTGCATTGGACGTGGCTGCCGGTGGCGATCCCGCTGCTGTTCCTCACCTCGCTGGCGTTCTCCGCCGTCGGGCTGTATTTCACGTCGATCATCCCGAGCATCGACCACATGAGCCTGCCGTTTTTCCTGGTGATCATGCCGATCGGTTTCGCGTCGAGCACCTATTTCCCGTTCCCGGACATTGGGTGGTTGAAACTGGCGGCGCAGTTCAACCCGCTGCATCATTTGGCCGAGGGACTGCGGGGGTTGTTGCTGAAGAACGAGCCGACGTGGCACCTCGCGGTTTCGGCGGGACTCTGCGTCCTGGTGCTGCTCGTGTTGGTCCCGATCGACATGCGGCTTCTCCGCAAGCGGGTGTTTGGCGACGGTTGACCGCGGGGCGCGAAGCGTCTGGCGGAAATGGGGCCGGCTGCTATGCTGCGGAGCAATGAAAACGCCCTCCCCCGCCCCGGACGGCATGTCCCGGCGCCATGCCCTCCAAGCCGCCGCCACCCTTGGGATTTCCGCGCTGGCCTTCGAGCCCGCGCGCGCCGCGGAGTCCGCCCGCCCGGCGCCGGACGCGCGGCGCGGCTCGCCCAAGCGGTACGCGATGAAGAAGTCGATCAACCTGTGGGCATTCCCGTACCCGGAGCGGATGACGCTGCGTGAGTGCATGCAGTTGGCGAAGGACGCGGGGTTCGAGGGGATTGAGCTGAACTATGACCTGGAGAATGACCTTTCGCCGAAGTCCGGCGCGAAGGAATACGCCGCGATCCGGCGGATGGCGGACGGGATCGGGATTGAGATCAGCGGGCTGTGTTCATTCTTGTTCTGGCCGTATCCGCTGAGCAGCAACGACCCGGAGAAGCGCGCGCGGGGACTGGAGCTCGCGGGGAAGATCGCGCAGGCGGCCCATGATTTGGGAGTCGAGAACGTGCTGGTGGTGCCGGGAGCGGTGCACATCCCGTGGCGGACGGACCATGAGCCGGTGCCGAATGATGTGTGCGAACGGAGGGCGCGCGAGGCGGTGGGGAAGCTGGCCCGGCAGGCCGAGGCGCTGAAGGTCTCGTTGAACCTGGAGAACATTTTTTTCAACGGGTTTTTGATGACGCCGATGGAGATGAACGCCTTCGCGGACAGCCTGGGGAGCGAGCGGGTGCGGGTGCATTTCGACACGGGAAACATCGCGATGTTCCAGCATGCCGAGCATTGGGTCCCAATTCTTGGGGCGCGCACGAGGAATGTGCATCTGAAGGAGTTCACCAAGAAGGGGACTGATTTTTCCCTGGAGACGTTCCGGCCGCTGCTGGATGGCACGACGAACTGGCCGGCGGTGACGGAGGAATTGGACCGGGTGGGTTATCGGGGCTTCCTCACATTCGAGTATTTCCACCCGTATCCGCACTACCCGGAGGCGTTGATTTGGCAAACTTCGGATTCGCTGGACCGCATCCTCGGGCGCAAGGCGTGAGGAGCGGCGGTCCGGAATCAGCGGAGCGGGTGATCGGGGGTCACCGCCATAGGGCGGGCTGGTAGGCGGTGGCCTGTTTGAAGCGCCAGAGGTCGTTGGTTTCGCGACCCGGGGGGGTGTAGTTCCAGGTGGGGATTTTGCGCGTGCTGGCGTCGCGGTAGCGCCAGAATTCGCAATGGCCGTCGGCGAAGGAGAGGGTGCCGACGCCGTTGTGGTAGGCGGAGGGGGCGTTTTGCCAATAGGGTTGGGTCACGGGAACGGCAAAGTAGGCATCCTCGATGGTGACGGCGCTTTCGTGGACGAAGACCATGGCTTCGGTGGGCGGGGGGCGCATGATGTCGCTGTATTTCTTGTTCACTTTGATGGGCGCGGGGTTGACCCAGTCGACGTCGGTTCCGCCCATCTGGCCGTTCATGGTCCAACTGCGGACGCGTTTGTAGTTGCGGTTTCCAATTTTCACGTTTGGCTCCGCCGGGCATTGGTAGATGTCGACGGAGGTGTTGTATTTGTACAGGACGCCGTTGCGGAGGTTGGCCAGATTGGTCATCCCCGGAAGGGAGCCGACATCCCCGACGATCCAGGTGGAGGTTTGGACGTTGATGTTGTTTTGGACGAGGCGGTCGTCGAAGTCGTCCTTGTAGTTCAACCAGCAGAACTGCATTTGTTTGAGGTTGTTCAGGCAACGGACGCCTTGGGCTTTGCCTTTCGCTTTGGCCAACGCCGGGAGCAGCATTGCGGCGAGGATCGCGATGATCGCGATGACGACCAACAGTTCGATCAAGGTGAAGCCGCGCGCCTTCCAATCGCGCCGCGAAGGGGCTGTAGATTTCATAACGTGGTTGGGTGTCCCTTTTCTCCCATAATCCCCAGGAAAAACAAGTGTGCATTTTTTCGCACAGGCGAATCTTTTTGAAGAATCTCCGCCGTGACCGGTGTTCCGTTCCAACTCGCGACGCACGCAAATGAAGGCGGTGGCAGGCTGCCTGATTTCGGCGCTCAGGGGAGGCGGAGCCAGGCCATGACGGGGAAGTGGTCGCTGGGGTATTGGCCTTCGCGTTGAAAGAGGATGGTTTCGGAGGCGTCGCATTGCCAGGGCCCCCGGGCAAGGATCCAGTCGATGCGGAAGGCGCCGTTTTTGGGGCCATTGAAGTTGTGGAAGGTGTTGACGCCTTCGTTGCGGCGGGTTTTGGCGGTGGTGTGGGTGTCGGAGAAGAAGCCGCCTTCGAGGAGGGATTCGTGGGTTTTCTCGCGGCCGGGCTCGGCGTTGAAGTCGCCGAGGAGGAGGATGGGGAGGCCGGTGGAATCGAGGGCGGCGACGCGTTCGCGGATGAGGGCGGCGCCTTTTTCGCGGGCGAGGCGGACGGCGTGGTCGAGGTGGGTGTTGAAGACGATGAATTCGCGGTTGGCCTGGCGGTCGTGGAAGCGGATCCAGGTGGCCATGCGGCGGTTGGTGTTGCCCCAGTTGGTGGAGGCGATGAGGCTGGGGTTGTCGGAGAGCCAGAAGTGGTCGTATTCGAGGGGGGTGAAGCGGGAGTGGCGGTAGAAGATGGCCATGAATTCGCCGTGGCTGCCGCCGTCGCGGCCGAGGCCAATCCAGTGGTAGGCGGGGAGGTCGGCGGCGATGTCCTTGAGTTGGGGGTAGAGGCCTTCCTGGGTGCCGACGATGTCGGGCGCGGTTTCCTCGAGGCAGGCGCGCACGACGGGGCGGCGCTCGGGCCATGAGTTGGGTTTTTTGTCGCTGGCGTAGCGGAGGTTGAAAGTCATGACGCGGAGGGTGTTGTCCGGCGGGGATTGGGCAACGGCTGGGGCGAGAATCAAGAGGAGGAGGAGCGTGGCCAGCGCGCGCTGGAAAACGGCGGGACGGGAAAGCGTGGTCATGGGGGGATGTTGCCTTTGATCGGTGCGGTCCGCAACCACGGAGGGCGGCCGGGGGGCGCGGCGCACAGTTGAACCATGGCCCCGGGGACAGCGGGGGGTGGAGGGTCGAAAGCCGCTTTTCTGGAAGTTGTTTTCAGGGGGTGGCCCGAAAGCGCGGGCGGGGAGGAGAACCTAGCTTGACTGGCCTGCCAATGGGCTCAAGGGGAGCCGGATGAGCGGGAAAAAAGAGAGGAAAAAGGGTATGTTAAGCTGGTCCATTACGTTCTTGGTGGTCGCGCTGATCGCGGCGCTGCTTGGTTTCTCGGGCCTTGCCGGCATGGCGGCTGGTTTCGCGAAGGTGTTGTTCGCGATCTTCCTGATCCTGTTCGTGGTGTCACTGCTCTTTGGGCGCAAAGCTGTGTAGGGGGTTATGCGCGCCGAGGGATGCGCGGGGGGAGCCCATGCGTGGCTCCGGGGCTGGCCCGCGGGGAAGCCATCCGGCCAACGTGAATCGGGGCAATCAGCGGCGTGGCGGCGGCTGGTGTTTGGGGTGAATCCCGTGCGGACATTGCTACGGGTGCTGGTGATGGGGACCTGCTCGATTGTGATGACCCATCATGTGTTCGTTCCGATCAAGGTGAGCGGGGCGAGCATGACGCCGACGTACCGGGATGGGTCCGTGAACTTCATCAACCGGCTTTCGTACGCGCGGAAGACGCCGAAGCGGGGGGATGTCGTGATCCTGCGGGATGGGGACGAATTGATCCTCAAGCGGGTGATCGCGCTGCCGGGGGAGCATGTGACCTTGGAGCGCGGGACGTTCAAGATCAATGGGGCGCCGGTGCAGGACCGGTTCAGCGTGGATCCGGTGAACTGGGATTTTGAGCCGATGACGCTGGGGGCAAATGAATACTTCGTGATTGGCGACAACCGGACGTATTCGATCTTCGGGAAGTACGAGCGGAAACAGATTCTGGGGAAAATATTCTTCTGAGCGGCCGCGGTGGCTTGGACAAACGCGAAAAGGGGCGGCCGGATATTCCAGAACTTGGCTTGGCGGGAGGGCCCTGCTATGTAGGGGCCCTCTTATGTTGCGGATTCTCCTGTTGTTCGCGGCGTTCGCGCAGGCCTTGGGCGCCGAAGATGGCCTGTTGCGGACGGAGTCGGCGGCGGGGGCGCGTTTCTCGCTCGGGGGCGAAGTGGGGGCGCGGGTGGAGCGGAACGTTGACGAATGGCTCGTGCGGGCGCCAAACGCGAACCCCGGGATGCTGGAGATGTTCCGGGTGCGGGACCGTTCGCCGGCGCCGCAGTTGGTTCCATGGGCGGGGGAGTTTGTTGGCAAATATTTGATCTCGGCGATCCAGGCCCTGCGGATGTCGGAGAGGGCGGAGCTGCGCGCCCAGGTGGAGCGGGTGGTGAGGGAGTTGGTGGCGACGCAGGCGGGGGATGGATATTTGGGTCCGTTCCCGGAGAAAGAGCGGTTGCGGGGGAACTGGGATTTGTGGGGGCATTATCATTGCCTGGAGGCGCTGGCGCTGTGGCATGAGGAGACGGGGGACCGGCCGGCGTTGACGGCGGCGCGGCGGGCGGCGGACTTGATTTGCGACACATTCCTCGATGGCAAATTGCGGGTTCATGACGCGGGCTCGCACGAGATGAACATGGCGGTGATCACCGCGCTGGGCCATTTGCACCGGATGACCAAGGAGCCGCGCTATTTGGCGATGATGCGGGAGATCGAGAAGGATTGGGAGCGGGCGGGGGATTATTTGCGGAGCGGGCTGGACGGGCGCGAGTTTTACGCCACGCCGAATCCGCGCTGGGAAAGCCTGCACAATTTGCAGGGGCTGGTGGAGCTGTTCCGGATCACGAAGGAGGCAAAGTACCGCGAGGCGTTCGAGCATCATTGGCGGAGCATCGCGCGCAACGACATCCACAACACGGGAGGATTTTCGTCGGGCGAGCAGGCGACGGGCAATCCTTACGCGGGTGGAGCGATTGAAACGTGCTGCACGGTGGCATGGATGGCGCTGAGCGTGGACATGCTGCGGTTGACTGGGGACCCGTGGGCGGCGGAGTTTCTGGAGCTGGCGTTCTTCAATGGCGGAATGGGCGCGCAGCATCCGTCGGGACGGTGGTGGACCTACAACACGCCGATGGACGGGGTGCGCGAGGCTTCGGCCCATTCGATCGTTTTTCAGGCGCGGGCGGGGACGCCGGAGCTGAATTGCTGCTCGGTCAACGCGCCGCGAATCCTGGGCTGCCTCTCGGAATGGGCGGTGATGCTGGAGGGCAACACGGTGGTGTTGAACACCTTTGTCCCGGGCGAATACGTGATCCCGCTCGGGAAGGGAAAATCGATGGCGTTCGAAATTTCGGGGAATTATCCGGTTGGCGCGACGGCGAAAATCACGTGGAAGCGCGGGCCTGCGGAGGGGATTCGGCTGAAAATCCGCAATCCGGAATGGTCCCGGTCGACGCGCATCACGACGAAAAGCGGGACCGTGAACATGAGCCGGGGCCACCATGAGGTGGACAGGGCCGGGCGGGCCGGGGAGTCGATTTCGATCCAGTTTGACATGGGCCTGCGGGCGGTTCCGGGCGACCGCGAGGTGGCGGGAAAGGTTTCGCTGTATCGGGGGCCAATCCTGCTGGCGTATGATGTAGCGTTGAACCGTTTCGATGAGCGGATGATCCAGCCGGTTGATTTGGGGCGTTTGGGCGAGGCGAAGCTGGAGGTCCGCGAGGGGGCCAAACCTATGCTTGCGCCCTGGCTGGAGTTGACGCTGCCGACGAGGGGCGGGCAAGCGCTTCGGCTGTGCGATTTCGCGAGCGCCGGCGCGCGGGGAACGCGGCACCGGAGCTGGCTGCCGGTGAAGGAGCCATTGCCGCCGCCAGTGGCGGCGCGAATTCCGCCGGACGGGAGCATGGTGGGCAAGGCCGGGAGCTGGTTTCACTGGACCGGGCCGAGGAAAACGAACGAGGCTGTGGCGGCATACCGGCTGGAAATCGCGCGGGCGGACCAGCCGGAGCGTGCCTTGCTGCGGGTGGAGCCGATCATGGGGAACCGGATCAAGCTGGCCGAGCCGGTGTTCGACCAGATGGAGGATGGAGCGCAATACACCTGGCGCGTCACGGCGATTTCGTCCCGTGGGGAGACGGCAAGCGTGGAGCCGTCCGCCCGGTTTCAGTTCCGAAAAGATGCGCCCTTCGCGGAACGGCCCGGCCTGAATTTCGCAAGCAGCGGGCCCGATGGGATGATCATTGACGCGCCGCTGGCCGGCTCCACGGCGCCGGTGTTTGGGAGGTTCCTGCGAGGCAATGGCGCGCCCACGGCGGGGCGGAAGGAGGCGGGTGGCGTTGTGTTGAACGGGGGGGAGATGCTGGTTTTTGGCGTGGAAGAGTTTCCAACGGAGGAATACTCGGTGGCAGCCTGGGTGAAGATTCTGGAGAAACCGCAGGGGCGCCTGGGGCAGGTCATGAGCGGGTGGGCCGCCGGGAGCGACGATCCGATCCGGCTGGTGATCGACCAGGGAAAACTGTTTGCCCGCATCGAGAGTCCGGGCCGAGGCGCCTCGACCGAAGGGGTGGAGATCACGATGAATGAATGGCGCCACGTGGCGGCGGTCAAAGCCGGACATGTGCTCACGCTGTTCCTCGATGGGCGGAAGCGTGGGGAAACCACCGCGCCGGCCGCGTTTTCCACGGCTTCGCGGGAGATCGCGCTGGGAGGGAATCCCAAATACGCAGGCAATGAGTTTTTGCGGGCGGCGTTCGCGGAGTTCAAATTTTACGACCGCGCCCTCAGCGAACCAGAGATCAAGAAATTGGCCCAATGACAAAGACAACCGCGAAAGCATCGGTGCTGGAAACGTTCAATGGCCCGCTGGCGTTGCGGGAGTATCCCCTGCCCCGCCAACTGGAGCCGGGGGCGGCGCTGGTCCGGACGGAGATGGCGGGAATCTGCGGGACGGATGTGCACCTTTGGAAGGGAGAGCTGCCGATCCAACTGCCGGTGATCCTTGGGCACGAGACGGTGGGCGTCATCGAGCGGCTGGGAGATGGATTGACGCACGATTGGAGCGGGGAACCGTTGCGGGTGGGCGACCGAGTCACTTGGACCTCAACCACGTCATGCGGCCAGTGCTATTATTGCGCGGAGAAGGGCCAGCCGACCCGGTGCCCAAAACGGAGGGCGTACGGGATTGGGTATCGATCCGATGAGGCTCCGCATTTTCTGGGGGGCTACGCGGAGTTTCATTGCCTCAATCCGGGAGTGAACATATTCCGGCTGGCGCCGGAGTTGGCGACTGAAAGTGTGATCGGCGCGGGGTGCGCGTTGATCACGGCGATCCATGGCGTGGAGCGGACGGGGATTGAATGGCAGGACACGGTGGTTGTGCAGGGGGCCGGGCCGGTCGGCATCGCCGCCTTGGCGGTGGCCAAGTCGGCCGGGGCGTCGCGCGTCATCGTGACTGGCGGCCCGCCGCACCGGCTGGAATTGGCCCGGCAGTTTGGGGCGGACGAAACGATTGACCTGGGCGAGGTCAAAACACCCGGCGAACGAATCCAGCGGGTGCGCGAACTGACCCGTGGACACGGGGCGGATGTGGTTTTGGAATGCGTGGGGATGCCGGCGGCGGTTCCGGAGGGGATGGAGATGTGCCGGGATGGGGGGAAATATCTGGTCCTGGGACACTATTGCAACGCGGGCACGATTGAATTCAACCCGCATGTCATCACGCGGAAGCAGCTCCAGGTGTTTGGATCGTGGTCGAGCGAACCTCGGCACATGCGCGCCGCGCTTGATTTCCTGAAGGCGACCCCGGAACGATTTCCCTTCGCCCGAATGATCACGCACCGGTTTCCGCTGGCGCAGGCGGACGAAGCCCTGGCCGCGACGGCGCGATGGCAAAGCGCGAAATCGGTGATTGTGCCGTGACCATGGCGGCGGTCACGGGGTCGGGCCGCCTTGCTCGACGAGGCGCAAATCCGCGACGCACTCGACGTGCTGCGTCTGGGGGAACATGTCGAAGGGCGTGACGGATTCGACCCGATAACGGCCGTCTTCGCAAAAGAGCTTGAGGTCGCGCGCGAGGGTCGCCGGATGGCAGGAGACGTAGATGATCTGGCGGGGCCGCACTTCGCGGAGGAGGGCGACGCTTTGGGGCGGGCAGCCGGTGCGGGGAGGGTCGAGCAGGACCGTTGTCTCCGCCGCGGGAAACCGCTCGACGAGCCTGGGCAGGAGCTCCTCGGCGCGGCCGTCGACGAACTCGCCGTTCAGCCGATTCCGGTTCGACGCGTTCTGGCGGGCGGCCTGGATGGCGGGGCGGTCGAGTTCGACGCCGACAAAGCGTTCGACCAAGTCCGCGGCCTCCACGGAGAAAAAACCGACGCCGCAATAAACATCGATGAGGAATTTGGCGCCGGCCGCGCGGATGCATCCGCGCACGCCCTCCACGAGCTTGGGCAGGAGGAAGAAATTGTTCTGGAAAAAGGAGTCGCGCGGGACGACCCAGCCTTCCGGGGCGATGCGCAGCATGACTTTGATCCCTCCTTTGGGGGGAGGGTTTTTGCGGACATGCTGGATTTGCTCCGAGAGCGCGGGCTCGGCGATCTTGCACTCTTCGATGTCCACGACCAGCCGGTTGTCCGCGCGGATGAAGCCGATGTTCAGGCCCTGCTTGAACTTGTCCCACTGGCTGCGGATCATGATGCGGTTCCGGTAGCCGTATGGCTCCGGGCACGGGACGATGGGCTGGATGACCCCGGGGTCGAGCCCGGCCATCCGCTGGAAAAGGTCGCAGACTTGTTTGTGCTTCAACTGAAGCTGCGCGGGGTAGGCGATGTGCTGGTACTGGCAGCCGCCGCAGTCCCCGAAGTAGCGGCAGAGGGGCTGGACGCGGTCCGGGGAGGTTTCGATGACCCGCGCCAATTTCGCGCGGCCGAAGCGTTTTTTGACCTCGGTCAACTCGACTTCGACGCTTTCGCCCAGAGCCACAAACGGCACGAACACCACGAAGTCCCCGATACGGCCCACGCCTTCGCCGCCAAAAGCGATATCCTGGATTTTCAGCGTGTGCCGCTGCCCTGTCTCAAACTGGATCGTCTCATCGGTCATCCCGGCCAGAATACCCGGAGAGGCGGAGGGGACACAGAGATAAATTCTTGCCTGTGCTCGCGGCGGCGCTTTGGATATCAACCCGGATGACTTTTTTTGACACGCACGCGCACCTTGGATGGAAGGATTTTCAAGCGGACATGGAGGCGGTCCTGGCCCGGGCGGCCCAAGCGGGGATTGGGAAAATTGTCACGATCGGCACGACCCTTGAAAATTCGCGGCAGGCGATTGAACTGGCGGAGCAACACGAGAACGTTTTCGCGGCGGTGGGGTGGCATCCTGGGGACGCGATGGAAGCGCCCGCCGATTTCGGCGCCGGGCTCCGACAATTGGCGGGGCACCCCAAAGTCGTCGCCATTGGGGAGACGGGGCTTGATTATTTCCGGCTGCCGACAAAAACGGGCGGGAGTGGGGAGGAGGATGAGGCGGTCAAGCGGCGGCAGCGGGAGCTGTTCGAGGAGCAGTTGGGGATCGCGGCTGAGTTTGGGCTGAATTGCGTCATCCACACCCGGGAGTCGTTCGCGGACACAATTGAGATTGTCCGGGGACATGCGGGCAAGGTGCGGACGGTGTTCCATTGTTTTGTGGAAGGGCCGGGGGCGATGGGGGAGGTCCTGGCGGCCGGGGGGTTGGTGAGCTTCACCGGGATTTGCACCTTCAAGAACGCGGCGCTCGTCCGGGAGACGATTGGAGCCACCCCGCTGGACAAACTGATGCTGGAGACGGACAGCCCGTTCCTGGCGCCGGCGCCGCACCGAGGGAAGCGATGCGAACCCGCCTATGTGCGGGAAATCGCGGAGGCGGTGGCGCAGATAAAAAAGTGCACTTTGGCCGAATTGAGCCAAGCCACATGTGGAACGGCGCGGGAATTTTTCAAAAAAATGTGAAGTTAGGGCGAAATTCCGCGCGGATGGAGGCTCTGGCATCGCCAATGCTTTTGAAAAACGCATGAGCCGACTCGCAGTTTTGAACAGCGCGCCCAGTGCGCTGTCTTTCCCTGTGAAACGGTCACCATTATGAAGTGGCTCATCCGAAACAAAGAAACTGGATTGTATTTGAAGAACGTTTGGAATTGGACGAACAAGGCTTCGGACGCGTTCGTTTTTCCGAGCGGCGTCAGCCTGGTCGAATTCTGCATGCGACACAAAGTGCCGCCGATGGACATGATCCCGATCCGGGACCAGCGGCGAGCCCAAGGGAGAGTCAACTAGCCCGCCGAAGGTCCCCTGCCCTCTCCCCGCAGGAGTGCGGCGCGCAGCTTTTCCATGGCCCGGGCCCGGTGGCTGACCTTGTTTTTTTCCGCGTCGGTCAATTCCGCGAAGGTCCGGTTGAATCCGTCCGGCACGAAAAACGGATCGTAGCCGAAGCCGTGGGCTCCCCGGGCTTCCGGGATGATCTGGCCCGGGCAGGCGCCTTCGAAAATGACCGCACCCGCCTCGGCCTCATCCAGCAGGCAGGTCGGCGAGGACGCCGGGTCGACGCGCGTTGGGACCGGAGTCAAGGCGATGGCGCAGCGGAAGCGGGCCGTCCAAGGGCGGTCCACGCCGGCGAGCAGGCGGATCAATTTGGCGTTGTTGGCGGCGTCCGAGGAATTCCCGGTGGCGCCGGTGTCGAGGGCGGCGAAACGGGCGGAGAAAACGCCCGGCGCGCCGTTCAAGGCGTCAACCTCCAATCCGGAATCATCGGCGAGAACCCAAAAATCCACTGCGGGTGGGCGGGAGGCCAACCAGTTCGCCAAGGCCACGGCTTTTTTGAGGGCATTGCCGCTGAAGGTGGGGGCGTCCTCGACGGGTTCGGGGGCGTCGGGGAAATCACGCAGGTTCCGGACGGCGGTAAGACCGGCGAGCATCGCGGCGATCTCCGCGGTTTTGTGGGCGTTGCGGGAGGCGACAACAATTTGGGAAATTCTCATGATTTTCAACTGGGGCCCGCGGCGGACGGAAAGGGGCCCTGGATAAAAAAACGGCCCCTTGCGGGGCCGTTCGCGAGGTGCATTGCGCACAATCGCTATATCCTTCTCGAAAGGCAATAAGAGAAGGTTCCTTCTGCAAAGGCAAAAAACAGAAGGTATTGCGATGTTAGCAATTTCCACAACCGTGGCAAGGATATTTTTCGGGGAAAATTTCGCGCGGGATGGGGAGGGGATTGGCGGGGTTCCCAGCCCGGGGGGATGGCGACAGAAAGATTGTGAGGCGAGCCCCCCGGATTCGGGGACCGAAAATTGGAGGGGGAGAAAAGAGAAATTGATCATTGCGCCCGGGGGCAATGGGCGCCAGTTTCGGGGCTGGAGCGCGGAGGGTTTTGGAAACGTCCCGCAGGAAAACAAATCCCGAATCAGGGCTTGACGGGGTTTTGACCGTCGCTTAGACAACGGGCAACATAACGGAGAAAAACATGGCTGCTGAAAAGTCAATCGAACAGAAAGTTAAAGACATTATTGTCGAGCAACTCGGCGTGAACGCGGATCAAGTGACGCCCGAGGCGAAGTTCATCGAGGACTTGGGCGCCGACTCCCTGGACACCGTCGAATTGGTGATGGCCCTGGAAGAGGAATTCGGCCAGGAGATCCCGGATGAAGAGGCGGAAAAATTGCAGAGCGTGGGCGACGTGATCAAATATATCGAGGACACGCAGCAGAAGTAATTTGGCGGGAATTTGGACCGGGGCAGCGACGCACTGAAGGCGAGGCTGCCCCGTTTGATTTTTATGGCGGAGAACAACTACGATCGAAGAGTGGTCATCACAGGCCTGGGGGTGGTCACCCCGCTGGGGCACACGGTGACGGAGCTGTGGGACAACCTGCTCGCGGGCCAGTGCGGGATCGACAAGATCACCCACTTCGATTGCTCGGCGTATGACTGCCAGATCGCGGCGGAGGTGAGGAACTTCGACCCGCTGCCGTCGTTTCCATCCGCCAAGGATGTGCGGCGTTCCGACCGGTTCACGCAGTTCGCCGTCGCGGCGGGGCACCGGGCGCTGGTGGATTCCGGGCTCGACCTTGAGAAGGCCAACCGCGACGAGATCGGGGTTTTCCTGGGCTCCGGCATCGGCGGGCTGCAGACGACGGAGGAGCAGCACAAGGTGCTTCTGGAAAAGGGGCCGGGCCGGCTTTCACCGTTCATGATTCCGATGCTGATCCTCAACATGGGATCCGGGCTGTTCTCGATGTATTACAAGCTGCGTGGACCGAACGTGGCCACGTGTTCGGCGTGCGCGACGGCGAACCACGCCATTGGCGAGGCGTGGCGGACGATCAAGATGGGCGACGCCCAGGTCATGTTCGCGGGCGGGGCGGAGGCCACGATTGTTCCCCTCGGCATTGGGGGCTTTTGCGCGATGCGCGCGATGAGCACGCGCAACGCGGAACCGAAGAAGTCGTCGCGCCCGTTCGATTTGGGCCGGGATGGATTCATCATGGGCGAGGGCGCGGGCGTGATCGTGCTGGAGGAACTGGAGCACGCCAAGGCGCGCGGCGCGCGGATTTATTGCGAACTGGTTGGCTACGGGAACACGGCGGACGCGAACCACATCACCTCCCCTGCCCCGCAGGGCGAAGGGGCGGCGCGGTGCATGCGGATGGCCTTGCGGTCGGCGCGCCTCAATCCCGAGGACATTTCATACATCAACGCCCACGGGACTTCGACGCCCGTGGGGGATGTGTGCGAAACGGAAGCCATCAAGACGGTGTTCGGCGAGCATGCGAAGAAGGTTGCGGTGAGCTCCACCAAGGGCGCGACCGGGCACATGCTGGGCGCGGCGGGGGCGGTGGAGATGGCGATTTGCGCCAAGGCTCTTGAGACGGACGCGGTGCCGCCGACGATCAATCTGGACAATCCGGATCCGCAGTGCGACCTGGACTATGTGCCGCACACGGCGCGGCAGATGAAGGTGGAGGCGATCGTGAACAATTCATTTGGATTTGGCGGGCACAACGCCACGGCCATCGCCAAAAAATTCCGGGGCTGAGCGCAGACGCATCGCAGATCCTTGCGACCGCGCAGCATTCTCCGTTTCCTTCAGTCCGGTTTCGCGTGGCGGATCGCGACAATGGCGGCGGGATAAAACCAGCCTCCGACCAAGCATGCCATAGCAATCGTCCCGTCCAGAAACGCATTGATCATCTCTTTCGAATCCAGAAGCGACCGGAAGGCGCTGGGAGCGAACACCGCCCAGATAAGGGACCATCCAAAGATGGCGGCCCAACCGTAAATGACGCAACGAATTCGCCAATGGGGCCGCTTGCTCAGGCGCCAGATGATCGACAGAAGGTAAGCCAAACTGGCCAGTTCCGCGATTTGCAGGGCCGCGACGAGCATGGGCGGCAGATTCACTCCGGCTGATAACCGCGCCATACCCAGACGAGGGTGTCGGCGAGGGTGTGCTGGAAAACGCGGCCGTCGCAATGGCGGCTGGCGAGGCTGAAGAGGAAGCGATGGTCGTAGCCTTTGGCGGAGAGGGCCGCGTCGGTGCGTTTTCCGGCCATGACCCAGTTGTGGTAGGTCTCCTCGGGGTCGTTGGGGCGGTTGTCGTTTTCGGAGACGTGGGTGAAAATGCGGAGCGGCTTTTTCTCGCTCTTCTCGATGAGCTTCATGCTGGAATGGTATTCCCACGCGCCGAGGGGAAATTTGGCTTCCTCGGGGGCGTCGTCGTCCTGCTGGTCCACGAACGTGCCTGAATAGGCGATGACGCGGCGGTACCATTCGGGGCGGAACCAGGCCATGGTGAGCGCGGCGGCGCCCCCGGAACTGCAGCCAAGCACGGCGCGGCCCCAAGGATTCTCGGTGAAGGCGATTTTGGGATAGGCGGCTTTGAGGTCGGGGTTGGCGAGGACGGCGGGGAGGACTTCGTCGTGGATAAATCGGGCAAGGCGGTCGGACATGGTGTCGTATTCGAGGCCGCGCTGGGAGTTTTTGCCGTCGTTGCCGCCGTTTTGGACGGCGATGGCGATGAAGGCAGGCAGCCTGCGGTTGGGGTCGGTGGAAACGGTGAGGTTGTCGAGGGCGTTGCGGACGAGGCCGAGCTGGCCGGGGCCGTCGTGGATGATGAGGATGGGGGCTTTGGCGCCATCCTTGTAGGCGGCGGGAACGTACACGTTGATTTTGCGGGTGACGTTCACCTTTTTCTTGTCCGGCTCGAGCGTGGCGTCGTCGCCCTTGAAAATCTTGCTTTCGGCGAGGGGCATCGAGAATTCGAACGATTTGCCCTTGGGCTTGCCGAGGTCGGTGAGGTCGGGGTCGGTCTTGTACTCGGGGCCAATGGTGAAATTGCCGTTGCCATCGGGGCCTGGGTTTTCTTTGTAAGCCTCGGCGGCGGTGGCGCCGAACGTGAGCAGGGCCAGCAGCGCGGCGACGGCGGGAATTTTGGGCATGGCGTTGTTGTAAACCGGCGCACCCGGTTTATGAAGTTCAAAATGGCGGTCGGCCGGCCCGGGCTTGGCGGAGCCGAAGGGTGGGTCAACGCGGCGCCAGTTTCACAACCAGCGATTCGTAGCCGACGGCGCGGTTGTAGCGGGCCTCGCGTTCCACATGTTCACGGGCCTCGAGGATGGCGATGGAGCCAATTCGATCGACGCATTTTTGGAGGAGCGTGCGAAGGATCAGGCGGGCGTGGGGAGCGCCGAGGCAAAGGTGGGGGCCGCTGCCGAACGCGAGGTGGGGATTGGGTTTGCGGTCCAGGCGGACTTGTTCGGGGGACTCAAAGGCGGCTTCGTCGAAATTCGCGGAGGCCCAGCAGAGGGAGACGCGGCCCTGCGGGGGAACGGGGATGCCGTGGACGTCCGTGGAGACGGGGCAGACGCGGGCGATGTGGGTGAGGGGTGTGAGCACGCGGAAAAATTCCTCGCAGGCGTTGACGATCCGGCGGGGATCCTCGCGGAGGAAAGCGAGGGCCGCCGGGTTGCGGCCCAGGTAGGCGAGGGCAAACGAGACGGTGTGGATGATGGTGTCGCGCCCGCCCGCGAAGGTGAGGTTGGCGAAGCCCATCATCTCCTCGCGGGTGAGGGCGCGTCCGCGGAAGGTGGCCTGGGCGAGGGCACTGAAAAAATCGGCCCCCGGATTCTCGGCCGCGCGATCGAGCCGCTGGTGGAGATATTCCTCGAGGGCCGCCCCTTTTTTGGTTCCGGAAGGGCCATCCCGGAAAACATGGGTGCCCCAGCCGATCCAAGTTTCCGCTTCGGCTTCCGGAACGTTCAACAGATGGGCGAGGGCGCGGGATTGGAGGGGCAGCGCAAATTCGCGGACGATCTCGATGGAGGGGCGGCGGATGGCGTCCAGCAGGAGGCGGTCGATGAGGTTTTCGACCTGGGCGATCATGGCCGGGTCCTTGGCGCGGCGGAAGAAGGGCTCGACGATCTCGCGGTATTCGGTGTGGTCCGGGGGGTCGGTTTCCACGGGGAGCTGCCGCATGGAACGAAACTCCTCCTCCGAGGGAATTGGGACGCGGAAGGGAGCGTCCGAGGAGAACGTTTTCCAATCCTTGGCCGCTTTCCGGACCTCGTCATGGCGGAGGATCATTGGGACGCGCTCGCCCTGGAACTCACATGGAAGGAGGCCATCCTGATTGCGGGCGTCACGAAACGGGTCGGGGGCGGTTTCCATATTGATGGCTTTCAGTGTGCCCCGGTGGGTCCCCGGATTTCAATGCAGAACCGGCGGACAGCGGCGGAGGGAACGCCTAAGCGGAGCGAACCACGGCAAGAAATGTGGGGAGAAACGAAGGTTGAATTGAAAGTTTGGCTGGGAAACGCGTCTGATCGTCGTAAATTGCCGCAAAACGCCATGAGATTCCTTGCCATGCTGGCCTGCCTCGCCGCGACGACGTTCGCGCGCGGGGAAAGTTTGCCGTTGAACAACGCCTCGTTTGAGAGCCCCGCGCTTGCGGGGGATGGACCGCGAGCGACCAACTTGGTTGACGGATGGACAATCGAGGGGAGCGCCGGGGTGTTCGTCAACAATGGCTCGTTCGGTGAGACGGTGTCCGGGGCTGACGGAAATCAGATGGCTTACCTGAATGGCGCGAAGAGCAGCTCGATTGCGCACCTGGTGGCGCCGCAAATTCAACCATTGTCGGTTTACACCGCGACCATCCACGTGGGCTTGAGGAAAGATTCGCCCCTGGCGGCAGGGGCCACCTTGATGATGCGGCTGCAGGCGTTCGATTCGGAGGCGGGCAAGCCGGGACGGACCCTGGCCATCAAAGAAATCCTGGTCGGAAGGGAATTGCTCGAGGAGCAAAGGCTGACGGAGTTCACGGCCACATTCACGAGTGGGATTGAGGCGCCGAACGGGGCGATGCGGATTTCGATTGCAACGGGAGAATTGGACAAGGATGGCAAGGGGGATTGGACCATTGACAACGTGCGGGTGGAGTCCAACCCGGCGCCGGCCGACCTTGCCGAGCGGCTCCGGGCGGCCGCGGAGCCATCCGTGGGGAAACGCCAGGCGGGGAAAGGAATCCGGTACAACCGGGACATCCGGCCGATCCTTTCGGAGAATTGCTTCGCCTGCCACGGACCGGATTCCGCGTCGCGCAAGGCGGGTTTGCGCCTTGACCGATTTGCGGACGCAACGGCGGCGCGCCAGGACGCCGCGCCGGCCTTCGTGCCCGGGGACCCGGACCAAAGCGAGGCGATGCGGCGGATCGTGACGGACGACGAGGACGACGTGATGCCGCCGCCGAAAACAAAAAAGGCGCTGAAGCCCGCGGAGAAGGAGATGATCCGGGCCTGGATAGCGGAAGGGGCTCGATACGAGGCGCATTGGGCCTACCAAATGCCCGCGAAGAAAACGCCCCCGCCCGTCCGCGACGCCCGTTGGGCGAAGAACCCCATCGACCAATTTCTTTTGGCCCGGCTTGAGGCGGAGGGGCTCGCGCCCGCGCCCGAGGCGGACGCCCGAACCTTGGCGAGGCGGGTGAGCCTGGATCTGACTGGCCTGCCGCCCACGCCCCAGATGGTGGACGCATTTTTGAAGGACAAATCACCCAACGCGTATGAGAGATACGTGGACGAATTGCTGGATTCGAAGGCTTGGGGCGAGCATCGCGGGCGTTATTGGCTGGACGCGGCGCGGTACGCGGACACGCATGGAATCCATTTCGACAACTACCGGGAGATGTGGACTTACCGGGAGTGGGTCATCAACGCCTTCAATGCGAACATGCCGTTCGACCAGTTCACGGTCGAACAGCTCGCGGGGGACCTGCTGCCGAATCCAACCCTGGAGCAGCTCACGGCCTCCGGGTTCAACCGCTGCAACATCACCAGCAACGAAGGGGGGTTGATCGACGAGGAATATTACGTCCTGTACATGAAGGACCGAATGGAGACGGCGGCGCAGGTGTGGATGGGGACGACGGCGGCCTGCGCTGGATGCCATGACCACAAGTTCGACCCGTTGAGCCAGCGGGAGTACTACCAATTGGCGGCGTTCTTCAACAACAGCACGGCGGGGTCGCGGGATGGCAACAAGAAGGACCCGGCCCCGGTGGTGGTCATTCCCACGGACGCCGACCGGGCCCGTTGGTCCGCGCTGGCGAAAGAAACCCCGGCGGCGCGGGAACGAGTGGAGGCGAGGAGAGGCGCGGCGCGGCCAGATTTTGAGACGTGGCTGGCGGCGCCCGACGCCCGGCCGTTTGAGAATGGCATCCTGACGTATGGGCTGGCGCTGCACGCTCCCCTGGATGGGGCCAAAGAGGGGGCGCTTCGTCACCAGGCGGGGGGCGAAGAGAAAAGCACGGACCTGTTTGTGAGCCAAAAATGGATCGACGGGCACGTTTCCGCGCAGGCGTTCCAGAGCTCGCCCGATTTCCAGCTCAAGCTTGGCGACGCGGGGGATTTCGAGAAAACCAACTCGTGGTCGTTCGGCGCGTGGGTGCGGATTGAGGACAAGGAGAGTGTCGGCGGGCTGATCGCCCGGATGGACGAGAAGGACGAATACCGGGGCTGGGATTTGTTCCTGGACAAGGACCGGCCGGTGGCGCATTTCGTGAACAAGTGGCCGGACAACGCGGTGCGGGTGGCGAGCAAGACGCGCATCGAGCCCAAGAAATGGACGCACCTGTTTGTGACGTACGACGGCAGCGCCAAGCCGGGGGGAGTCCGGATTTTTGTGAATGGGAAGCTCTCGGAGGCGGATTCGGACAACAAGGCGTTGACGGACACAATCCGGACGACGGCGCCGTTGACGATCGCGCACCGGCATGGCGGGGGGTCGTTGAAGAACGTGGGGATCCATGATGTCCGCGTGTACGGGGCGCAACTTGCGCCGGAGGCGGTGGCGGCCTTGGCGCGGAACACGCGGGCCGCGTGGCTGACGGCCAAGCCGGCGGAAGGGCGGACGCCGGGCGAACGCGACGAACTCTTTGGGGCGTGGCTTGGAACGATCGATGGGGACTTCAAGAGGGAATCCGCGGCGCTCGCGAGCCTCGAGGCGGAGGACCGGGACATCCGAAAGCGCGGATCAATCGCGCATGTCATGCAGGAGAAGCCGGGCGAAGCCATGGCGCACCTGCTTTTCCGGGGGGAATATGACCGCCGCCGCGACCGCGTTCTGGCGGGCACACCGGAGGCGCTGCCGCCCCTGCCGGAGGAATGGCCGCGCAACCGGCTGGGCTTGGCCCGCTGGCTGGTGAGCCCGAACCATCCGCTCACCGCGCGAGTGGCGGTGAACCGATTTTGGCAGGAGGTCTTTGGCATCGGCTTGGTGCGGTCGGCGGGAGACTTTGGCGTGGCCGGGGAAATGCCGTCCCACCCCGAATTGCTCGACTGGCTGGCGGTGGACTTCGTGGAATCCGGGTGGGACGTGAAGCGGTTTTTCAAGAACATCGTGATGACAGGGGCGTACCGGCAATCCCCCGTGGGCACAAAGGTGAAACAGCAAAAGGACCCGGAAAACCGCTTGATTTCGCGGGGCCCGCGATTCCGGATGGACGCGGAGATGATCCGGGACCATGCCCTGTGGGCGAGCGGCCTGCTGGTGGAGAGGATCGGCGGCCCGAGCGTGAAGCCGTACCAGCCGGAGGGGGTCTGGGAAACGGTGGCCATGCGGGAGAGCGACACACGCTCATACAAGGAGGACAGCGGGGAGAACCTGCACCGGCGAAGCCTTTACACGTTCTGGAAGCGGAGCGCGCCGCCGGCGTCGATGGACATTTTCAACGCGCCAAGCCGGGAAACCTGCACGGTGCGGCGGGAACGGACCAACACGCCGCTGCAGGCGTTGGTGACCTTGAATGACACGCAGTTCATCGAGGCGGCGCGGGCATTGGCGGAGCGGGCGCTCAAGGAGGGAGGGTCCACGGCGCGGGCGCGGTTGAACTACATCGCGGAGCGGCTGCTGGCGCGGCCGCTGCGGGCGGAGGAGTTGCGCGTGGCGGAAAGCGTGCTGGAGGACCTGCTGCGCGAGTACCGCGGCGCAAAAGGGGACGCGGAACTGCTGCTGGCGGTGGGCGAGACGAAAAGCGACCCGAAGCTGAACAAGCCGGAGCTGGCCGCCTACACGATGGCGGTGAACCAACTGATGAACCTGGACGAAGTCCTCAACAAATAGTTTATGCATCCGCTGTTCCACGATTACGTCAAATACGAGACACGCCGGCAGTTTTTCCGCAAATTCGGCAGCTTCATGGGGAGCGCGGCCCTGGCCTCGCTGCTGCCCCGGGGCGCGCGGGCGGGAACGGCCGGGGGGGCGACGGGGCCGCATTTTGCTCCCAAAGCCAAAAAGGTGATTTACCTGCACATGGTGGGCGCGCCATCGCAGCTGGAGCTGTTCGACTACAAA
>CAZSXX010000028.1:0-12474 GCA_964611245.1 uncultured Verrucomicrobiota bacterium
CGGACGCGGGCAATTCCCCCAGCTTCAGCTTGAACGTCTTCTCCGACCCGTCCCGCACCACTTTGACCGTTGAATCCGTGTTGGGGGGCGTCTGCGAGACGGTGAGCCGAAGGTGCCGGTCGTCCGTGATCTTCTTGCCGTTGAACTCCACAATCACGTCGCCCGGCTTGATGCCCGCCTCGCGCGCGGGGGATTTGCCCTCCGCGAAGCCGCCGACCAAGGCGCCCGAGGCGTGGGGCAGCTTGAATTGGCGGGCCAACTCCGGGGTCACGGGCTGGATTCCGATGCCAAGAAACCCGCGCGACACGCGCCCGGAACTGGTGAGGCTCTCCATGACGGAACGCGCCATGTTGATCGGAATCGCAAAGCCGACCCCCACGTTGCCGCCGGTGCGGCTGAGGATGGCGGTGTTGATGGCGATCAACCGGCCTTGGGCATCCACGAGGGCGCCGCCGGAATTTCCCACGTTGATGGCGGCGTCGGTCTGGATGAAGTCTTCGTAGCCATTGAAGCCGAGGATGCCGAGGTCGGTGCGGCCGATGCCGCTGATGATTCCCATCGTGACGGTCTGGCCGATCCCGAACGGATTGCCGATGGCCAGGACCACGTCGCCCACCTCGAGGCCTTCGCTGGTGCCGATGGTGATGGCAGGGAGGTTTTCCGCGTCGATTTTGATCACGGCGGTGTCCGTGGCCGCGTCGGTCCCGATAACCCGCGCGGTGTGGCGGGTCCCGGTGGTGGTTTCCACTTTGACCTCATCCGCGCCCTCGACGACATGGTAATTGGTGATGATGTAGCCGTCCTCGGTCACGATGACGCCGGAGCCGAGCCCAGTCTCCTGATGGGAGCGGCGGCGGCGCTGAGGACGGGACTGGCCATCGTCCTCGCCCGCACCCTCGTCGGGCATGTCAAAAAAGCGGCGGAACATCGGGTTGTTGAACAGGGGATTGTTGCGGGGATCCTGCTCCTGCACGGTGCGGCTGCTGAAAACTGAGACCACGCTGGGCGCGGTCTTTTTGATCACCGGGGCGAAGCTGTTGCGGAGGGTCCCCTCGCGCTGGATGGGGGATTGGTCGAGCCGGAATTTGGGGGCCGGGTTTTTGGCGGAGGCGTCCTTCTCGGCCCGGGCGGGTTTGTCTTTGGCGTGGAGGGGGACGCACTGCAGCGCGGTGAATGCCCAAACCGCCCCAAAACCGACACATGCCATGGAGACCAATCTTCGTTTCATTTATGCTCCTGTTCTCAAAAAAATCCCGGCGCGCGGGGGCCGCCCTGCGCGTTCCCAGCCCGCCTTATGGTGGGAACATATACTGGCCATGGAAAATCGCCAGACCGGATGATCCCGGGTTGTGTTCCCGCCGCTTTTCTGGCAGAATGGTGTCAGGTTCGATTGCTCAACGCGACATCTTGTTATGATTTTACGAAAACTCTTCAGTTTGGCGGCCGTCCTCATGGCCTTTGCGGGGTGCGAACAAGAGGCGGCGCAAGTCACTCTGGCCGCCGAGAAACAAGTGGACCCAACTATGGCGACCAACGAATTCAAGAAACCGGACCTAACAGTCCTGAAGTCGAAGCTGGACGACCTCCAGTTCCGCGTCACCCAGCAGTGCGGCACCGAACCCCCCTTCCGCAACGCGTACTGGGACAACAAAAAGCCGGGCATTTACGTGGACATCGTCTCCGGCGAACCGCTCTTCAGCTCGCTCGACAAATTTGATTCCGGCACCGGGTGGCCCAGCTTCACGCGGCCGATTTCAGGGACGGAGATAGTCGAGAAAAAGGACTCGACCTTTGGAATGGAGCGGGTGGAGGCCCGGTCCAAAAAGGCGGACTCCCATCTGGGGCATGTTTTTGACGACGGCCCCAAAGCCGAGGGCGGCCTCCGCTATTGCATCAACTCCGCCTCGCTGCGGTTTGTGCCGGTGGCGGACATGGAGAAGGAAGGGTACGCCGAGTTCCTCCCGCCCTTCCAGAAGGCCGGATTGATCAAGACCACGGCGTCAGCAACCCCTGCGGCCACGGCTGAAAAGGCCGCGCCGGGCGGCCGGGAACTGGCCATCCTTGCGGGCGGCTGCTTCTGGGGCATGGAGGAGATTCTCCGAAAGATCCCCGGGGTGATCACGACGCGGGTGGGCTACACGGGCGGCGCGACGCCCAACCCGACCTACAAGATGATTTGCACAGGAACCACCGGGCACGCGGAAGCGATCGAGATCGCCTTTGACCCGGCGAAGATCACGTATGAGCAAATCCTCGGCTATTTCTTCCGGATGCACGATCCGACCACGTTGAACCGGCAGCACAATGACGTGGGCACGCAATATCGCTCGGCGATATTCTACGTGAGCGACGAGCAAAAGAAGGTGGCGGAAGCCGTCAAGGCGCGCGTGAACAGCTCGGGCAAATTCAAGCGGCCGATTGTCACCGAAATCACCAAGGCGTCCGAGTTTTACGTCGCCGAGGATTACCACCAAAAATACTTGGTCAAGAATCCCGGCGGCTACAATTGCCATTACCTGACCGATTGACCCGGACGGCGGGCGGAGGGGAGCGGGCGAGGCCCGGCTCCCCTATTTTTTTGTCCTTGAAACGGGGGTCACCTGCTTGGGTTCCTTGGACTTTTTCTCCTTGAACGCGCTTCGGAGCAGCCAGTGCTTTCTCAAGCCCTGCATCATGGTGTCCGCGCCGATGATCGTGGCGTTGAGGTTGCTGACCAAGTTTGTGTTCATTTGCACCTGCGCGTTCAGGTTGCTGGTGATGTCCGCCAGGTTGAGCAGCGTTTGGTCGAGGCTGCCGGCCAACTTGGTCACGTTGCTGTCAGTGTTGCCGATGGTGAGCTTGGCCTGAACCACCGTTTCGTTGGCGTTGGTCAGGGTGATGTTCAGGCTGGCCAGCGTCTGGGTGATCTGGCCGTTCAACTCCGGGGTGAGGAACCATTTGCCGAGCGACCCATTCGGATCTTTCAGGTTCTCGGTGATGACGGTGACATTGCTCATCAACGGACGGGCGTCGGCCAGCACCAAGTCGGCGTTCGCCGTGACCGACGTCAGGTTGGAAAGAATATTGGAGACCTGGTTGGTCAGGTTGGGGAGGAAGGCCTCGACCTGCGCGACGAGTTTCTCCGCCCGCTCCGTCACGGCCGCGCCTTCGTCCGCAACCAGGCCGAAGCCTTTGGGCCGTTCGGACCTGGGAAGATAAGCGCCTTGTTGGTGGTCCCAAACGCCTTTCACCTCGATGATCTTCCCCGCCTTGTCGCGGGCGACGTCATAGGTCGGCTTTGGTTTGTAGCCCGGGGTGGTTCCGCCCATCAGGACCTCCAGCCCGCGCTGGCCGAGGAACCCCTTAGCGACGATCTTCACACGGGAATCGTCGTAAATATAGCCGTCGTACGGCTCGAGAATCTCAAACTGCACAAAGACGTTGCCCTCCCAATAGAAGGGTTCCATGGCCTCGACCTTGGTCACGCGCCCGGCGGGAAAGCCCAGGAGGGTCACTTCGTCGCCCGGACGGACGCCTTCGCCGCTGCGCAGGTAGGTGTAATAGTTGAACTTCACCTTGGTCCACCCCTTGCGCTGGGCGGTGCTGTGGATGTAGAAGGCCAACCCCGCCAAAAGCAGCAGCGTGGCGAGGATCACGAAAATCCCGACGGCGCGCTCCACCCGGCTCAGGCGGGTCCGTAGCTGCGGCGTTAAATCCTGGACAGGCATGGTTAACTCTCCTTTCGTTGAAATTCCGGCGTCAAAACCTCGCGCACGGCGGGGTCCTGGCTTGCCTCCAGTTCCGCGCCCCCGCCGATGATGGTCCATTTTTTCGCGTGCACCAACGCGAAATGGGTCCCCTGCCCTTTCCAGGGGCGGAAGTCGTCCGTGGAGACGACCAGGGTGATGCGGCGATGCATGAACTCCGGCAAGCCCGCCGCCAGCCTGGGCAAAAAATCGAGCCACCAATAGGCCTGCCGGGCGTCGATGCCGGCCAGGGGATTGTCGATCAACAAGACTTCCGGATCGAGCATGAGCGCCCGGGCCAACCCGATTCGTTCATGGATGTTGCGCGTCAAGATGCCCGGACGCCGCTTTTCCAAGCCCGTGAGATCGGTCACCTTGAGGATTTCGCCGACACGGTCCCGCACCTTTTCCAGCGGAAGGTTCTGGTGATAGCAGAGAGGGAGGGCGAGGTTTTCGAGGATGGTTTGCTGATGGAACAGGCGCCCTCCACCTTGGAACACAAAGCCGGCCCTGAGGCGCTCGCGCAATTGTTCCTGTTCGCCCATCCGCTGGAGGTTGCGGCCGAAAAGGAAATGATCCCCTGTCCCGGGCCGCTGGAGGCCCGCAGCGGTGGCGAGCAAGTCCGTCTTGCCGGATCCGGGCAGCCCGCCCACCACCCAGTAGTCCCCGCTGTGCACCTTCCAGTTGACTTGTTTGACCGTCACCATGCTCGCGCGCAGTTCCGCGCCCGTGATGTCCGCATCAACCAGTTCCAAGACGGGGGTTGGAGGGTTTTCCATCTCAGATGACGAGGTAAAGGATGATGAACAGCGCGTCGATCAGGATGCAGGCCACCACGCTCTCCACGACGGCGTTGGTGGTCACGTTGGACACATCCTCAATCCGGACCGGGTGCGCGAGGCCTTGGTAGCAAGTGATCACGGCGATGACCACGCCAAACGCCACAGTCTTCAAGCCGAGAAGGAAAAAGTCCTGCCAGCGCAGGGAGGTCGCGAGTTGCTCAAAGTATTCCCCGGGGCGGAGCGGCACATCCTGGATGAAGGCGAAGATGTAGCCGGACACCAGGGAGATGATGATCATGTAAATGGTCAGCGCAAAAATGGAGATGGCAAGGCCCCACACACGCGGCCCGACGAGGTAGTGGATGGGGTCGATGCCGAGCGCCTCCAAGGCCTCCACTTCACCCAGCGCGCGCTGGGTGCTCAAGTCGATCACAATCGCCGTCCCCACCCGCGCCAGCACGAGCAGCGCCGTCACCAGCGGCCCCAACTCCCGCACCACCACCGCCACCATGACCACGCCCGCGTAATTCTGGGCCCCGGCGCCATATTTGTTCAGCAGCGCCACTGACTGGCCAATGATGACCAATCCCAATGCCACGCCAAGGAAGGAGACCATCGGCAGCAAACGAAGCCCGGCCCGGTTGATCTGCGAGAGGACCAGCGGATAGATGACTTGGGAGGATCGGCCAAACTTGGTGACCGTGACGCCAAGGGTGATCAGCGCGAAGGCGCCCAGGCCATGGATGGTCCGGATGACATGGAGGATGGCCCGCCCGATCAGGTTCAGGTAGCTGCGGGTGATGCGCGTCGCGATCCGGCCTTCCGGCGGCTTGACGAATGTCGTTGGCGACGTCTCCACACCCGGAGCTTAGGAGCCGGAGCCCAAGCGGTCAATGCGGGGGACCCCGACGCCCGCACAGAGCGAAGGTGGGAATCCACGCGCTTCCGCCTACCTTAAGGTCCGATCAACCAACGCGCTTCCGCCGCAATCCCGCCAATGCCGCAAGAGAGGCTCCGAGCATCGCCGCCGTCGCGCCGCCGTCGGGCACGGTTTGTTGAAGGGGTTGGTCGTAGGGAATCCAACTCTGGCCGTCATCCACGGACAATTCGACGAAGACATCAAAGAAACTGGTGATTGTGCTCCCATTCGGCATTTTTCCAAGAGAGGGCCGCGTGGGGCTTTCTCGGATCATAATCCCCGGTCCCGTCAATTGGAGTTGCAGCATTTCAACGTCGATAAAACCACTGCCGTCAGGGCCTAATGGGGCCACCGTTGCTCCGCCGCCGACTGTAACGCCGCCAATCGTCCCCCCAGCCGGGCCGGGAACTGGCGGACCCGGAAACGCAATGGGCGGAAGGTCAATTTCGACAAAAACGTCGAAAAACGAGGGGAATCCCGGCGCCTCCAAGATCGGGGCCCGCAATCGAATCTGATCTGCCCGCGACGCCAGCGCCATCCATGAGAGTGCAAAAACTAAGATCAGTTTCCTGGCAGGGAGTTTGGAAAAATGCATAACACTCACCATTTCCTTTTTTGTTTTTGTTTGGCCCCGGTTTTCAAAATGCGACATAGCGCAACGGGAAAACAAAGGCTTCAACCCAGATTAGAAGCATCAGAAAGGCCAATTCTTGGGGCTTTTTCCGGATCGATTCGCAACCAATTGAATGAGAAACAGTTCAGACTCTAATATCGTTCCCGTCCGGATATTCAAACAAGGCCGATCTGTAAGGTTTCCCGACGGTGGACCCGACATCCGGAAGGTGTTTGCCGCAAAACAAGGACAACACAGGCTATTTGTTTTGAAATGCTTACGAACCTCGGCGCGCCATCGCGGGCGGAGAATTCGGGCGTCGGGTTCTTTTACAGTTTGTTGCCCTCGAATTGCCGGGGCAATTCGAGGTGGTGCGCTGCGTTCGCTTACGGAACTGGCACCTTGCCGAGAATCTTTTCCACGATGGAATCGGTCGTAATCTCCTCCGCTTCGGCCTCGTAGGTCAGAAGGATGCGATGGCGGAGCACGTCCATGGCGATGGCCTTGATGTCGTCGGGGGTGACGTGGGCGCGGCCTTGAAGCAAGGCATGGGCTCGCGCGGCCAGGGTCAGGTTGATGGTGGCGCGCGGGCTGGCGCCGCAACGGACCAACCGCTTCATTTCGGTCGGCAGCCGTTCGCCGGGGCGGGTGGACAGGACCAACCGGATCACGTAGTCCTTGATCTGGTCGTCCACGTACACTTGGTTGACCAATTCCTGCACGCCGAGGATTTCCGCGGGGGCGACCACCGAATTCAGCGCAAAACTGGGCCGCGTGGAGGCCATCCGGTCCAGGATGGCGCGCTCTTCCTGCTCGGTCGGGTAGCCGACCACGACTTTCAACATGAACCGGTCCATTTGCGCCTCGGGCAAGGGATAGGTGCCCTCCTGCTCAATCGGGTTCTGGGTGGCGAGGACAAGGAACGGCTCCGGCAGGCGGAAGGTTTGGTCTCCGATGGTGACTTGGTGCTCCTGCATGGCCTCCAGCAGCGCGCTTTGCACTTTGCTGGGGGCGCGGTTGACTTCGTCGGCAAGGACAAGGTTGGCGAAGATTGGGCCGGTTCGGGTGGAGTATTTGCCGCTGACGGGATCGTAGATCAACGTGCCGGTGATGTCGGCTGGCAGGAGGTCGGGGGTGAACTGGATGCGAGCGAAGGAACAATGCGAGCTGCGCGCGAGGGAATTGACCGTGAGCGTTTTGGCGAGCCCGGGGAGGCCCTCGAGGAGGACGTGGCCGCGCGCGATCAGGCAAATCAGCAGGCGGTCAATCAGCGCGTGCTGGCCCACGACGACTTTTTGGACCTCGGCGCGGACGGCGGAAAGGCGCCCCGCCGCGAGCAGGACCTTTTCCTTCAGAACTTCTTTTGCATCAGGCATAAAAAAACGGCCGCGCGATGAAACTCCATGCGCGGGAAATCAATCCGGCGGAACATATCGGCCGGGCGCGCGGAGGGCAACTTCGGTCCGGCGTCGGCAGGTGTCCGACCCGCCGAGGGATGAAGGGAGTTGCGTGGGGAAAGCGGCTCAAGGCCGGGTCAGCTCGAGAATCCGCAGGTTTCGGAAGCGGACCTCCATGGCATTCTCCTTTTTCCCCACGCCATGCACCTGCAAGCCGATGAAGCCGGTCTGCGGAAAATCGTCGGTGACACCGCCGGCGGGGACACCGTTCAGCCAAGTCTTGAACGTGTCACCCCGGCATTCGATTTGCAGCTTGTTCCAATCGCCTTTTTTGAACGCGTTGCGCGCGGGCTCGTTCTTTTTCAGGTCGTTGAACCAGCCGCCGCCCCCTTCGCCATATAAACCACCCGTCCATGCCCGGGCGGAGGGATCAATCTCCACCTGCATGCCATGGACCCGGCCGGCGGGAGCCTTCACCTTTTTGCCGTGCCACATGAATTCCTCGGGTTGGTCAAACGCGCGGCTGCGCAGCATGACGCCTGAGTTCAAGCTGTCGTCCACCTTGAACTCCAGATCGAGGGCGAAATCCGAGTAGGCCCGTTTGGTGCAGAGAAAACTGTTCGGCGTGTTGGGCGCGCTGCGGCCCACGATTTCCCCGTTCTCGACCCGGTATTCCGCCTTGCCACCTCTTTGGTCGAAGTCGCCCAGGGTCTTGCCGTCGAAAAGCGGGGCCCAGCCGGCGGCCGGCGCGATGGGCCGGGCGACAAACTGGATGCTCTGGCCGACCAGCTTTCGGAATCCGGGATTCGCGTGCGCCTCCGGGCCGTGGCCCGGCTGCAAATACACGATCCGCGATTTCCCTTCCACCCGATGCCAGCCCAAGATCTTGCCGCTTTTTTCCTGGCTTGTCCCAATCAATGGGACGACGTCCGCCCCAACCCGGAAGCCCCAATAAATTTCGTCGTCAATCGTGAAATTGCCGAGCCCGGCGGTGACGGGATGGTCCTTGGCCAGAATTTCCACGGAAACTTTGACGCCATGCTTGTAGCCGACCTCGTCGCTGACGACCCCGCCCTTTCCATCCGCCTCCGGGTAGCGCCCGCCAATGATCCGCTCATAGTCCGGCCAATGTTGATAGGAGACGAGCGCGTGATGCAGGACGACCAACCCGATGCCCCGCTCGAGCAGCCCCATGAACCGCGCTTTCTGGGCGTCGGTGATTTCCTTCGGCATGTCGTACAGGACGATGGCGTCGTAATCAAACAGGTCCTTCCGTTCGTAGGCGTTGGCCGTTCCGCTGGCGTGCTCGGCGTGGGTCATCTCGATGGATGGATTTTCGGAGAAGACTTTCAGGAATGGATCGCGCTCGAATCCGTGCCCGCCAGTGATCAACAGGACTTTCGTCCTGGGGACCGGCTGCGCGGCTTGAAGGGAAAGCGAGCCAAGCAAAAGCGACAGCAAAACAAGGAGGCGCAAGGTCATGGGCGGGATACTCGACCAACCAATGCCTCAAATCGATCAGAAATTCTCCGAGTTCCCGCGGACAGGGGGAAACCTTGTTCCTGCTTTTATTCACCGGCGACCCAAGATATCCTCCGCCCATGCTGCGCCTCATCATCCTCTATGCGCTCGCGCCATTCGCGCTGGCCGCGGAGAATCCGACGCCGATCGCCGTTTCGGACATCAAGCGCGAGAAAGCGGTCGATTTCTCGACGGAGATCATCCCGGTGTTCCAAAAGAACTGCCTGGCCTGCCACAACGCAACGGACGCGAAAGGTGAACTTGTTCTGGAGAATCCGGCCAGCATCCTGAAGGGTGGCGAAACCGGACCGGCGGTGGTTCCAGGGAAGCCAGCCGAGAGCCTGTTGATGAAGCTGGCCACGCATCAGGCCAAGCCGATCATGCCGCCGAAAACCAACAAGGCGGACGCCAAGCCGCTGACGCCGGACGAGCTTGGCTTGCTCCATTTGTGGATCGCGCAGGGAGCCACGGGCGCCGTCTCGGTCCTGCCGCCCGTCCGCTGGCAGGAGTTGGCGGCGTCGTTCAATCCAATTCATGCCTGCGCCATTTCGCCGGACGGCCTGTTGGCCGCCTGCGCGCGCGGAAATCAAGTCGACATTTATGAAATCGCCACGCTGCAATACGCGGGCTCCCTGGTCGATCCCGCCTTGGGCGCGGCCGACCGGGACTTGGTCGAGTCGCTCGCCTTCAGTCCGGACGGGCAGCTTCTGGCCGCCGGGTCGTACCGCAACGTCAAGCTTTGGCGGTTTGCCCCACCTGTTTTGGGCGCCATCGCCGCGGCCACAAATCCGCCCGCCTTCTCGGCGGTGATCACCACCAACAAGGAAGTCCAAGTTCTGCAGGCCGACGGCAAGGAACACCGCAAAATCACGGTCGCCGCGCAGGCGGTGGCCCTTTCCCCGGACGGCAAGCGCCTGGCGGCGGTCCAGGACTCGATCGTTCGCCTCGTGAATGTTGAGGACGGAAAGGTTCTCGCCGAACTGAAGGGAGACCCCCGCGAGCAGCACGCCGCCGCGCGCGCGGACCGGGACCTCGCCTTCGCCAAATCCGAGACGGCATTCCGCAAATCCGCCGTCGAGACCGCCGAGAAAAACCAAAAAACGGAGGCGGAGGCTTTGAAGAAGGTCGCCGACGCCAAAGCGGCCGCGGACAAGGCGCTGGCGGAAAAAGCCGAGGCGGCAAAGAAGGCGGCTGAGGCCCGGGCCGCAGCGCAGAAGGTGTTGAACGACACGGTTGCGGCCATCGCGCAGGCCACCGAGAACAGGAACCTCACCCTAAAATTGATCGAGGCCGCGGAGAGCGCGGCCAAAACAACCGCCGCCTCGGCCACGGAGGCGGAGCAAATTTTCGAGCGCGCCAAAGCCAACCGGGAAGCCGCCTACGCTGACATCTTCACCCTCGCGGCCGCCGCGAAGGCGGACGGCGGCAAAGCGGCGGAAGCGCACGCCGCCATTGACCGGGCGCTGGTCATCAAGCTTTCTTTCGAACACGCGCAAACCGCGAAGTCCGCCGCCCAGGCCGCCGCCACCACCGCCACCGCCAATGCGAAGACCGCCCTGGAAAGCAAAGCCAGGGCGGAGAAAGCCGTCGCGGACCTGACAAACCAGCAAAAGGACTTCGATGGCAAACTGAAAGCCGCCGAAAAGCAGCTCGCGGACGCGGAGACGGCGCAGAAGCAAGCGGAGACCACGGTGAAGAACGTGGCCACCAACCTCGAGGGCACGACGGCCGTGGCCAAAAAAGCGGATGAGGCAGTGGTGGCGGCCAAGAAGCTTTTGGGGGACGCCGAAGGGACGGAAAAACAGTTCGCCGCCCAGGTGGAGGCCGCGAAAAAGAGGGTGGCCGACTCGGAAAAGAAGGTGCGCGCCGCCGCCTTCGCCGGCCCCTGGCTCCTCGTCGCCGCGGAGGACAACACCATCCGCTCCTTCAACGCCGACAGTGGGCGCCCGGGGCCCGTCCTGAACGCGGACGCCGCCGCGGCCGCGCTCGTGGCGGGCGCCAATCTGGCCGCCCCGTCGATTTCATGGAAATTGGAGCGGCAAATTGGGCATGGCTCGGAAAAATCCCCATTGGCCGACCGGGTGCTGGCCATCGACTTTTCGCCCGATGGAAAACTGCTCGCGACGGGCGGGGGGGTTCCATCCCGCGGGGGTGAACTGAAGATTTGGAATGTGGCCGATGGTTCCCTTGTCCGCGAAATCAAGGACGCGCACAGCGACAGCGTTTTCGCCGTCAAGTTTTCCCCGGACCAGAAATTCCTGGCGAGCGGCGGCGCGGACAAGCTGATGAAAGCCTTCGAGGTGGAGTCGGGCAAGTTCGTGCGCTCGTTCGAGGGCCACACGCACCATGTCCTGAATGTCAGTTGGATGCGCCACGGCCGGACGATCGCCAGCGCCGGGGCGGATTCCGCGATCAAGCTCTGGGATTTCGCCAATGGCGAGCAAAAGAAAACGATCGGCGGATCGAGCAAGGAGATCACGGCCTTTCAATTTCTGGACAGCGCGCCTGAGGCGCTGGCGGCCTCCGGCGACAACCAGCTCCGGCTGCTCAAGGAGGACGGCAAAAACGTGCGAACCTTCGGTGGCGCCAGCGATTACACCCAGAGCGCGGCCATCACTCCGGATGGGCGGTACCTGATCGCGGGCGGCAGCGATTCGCAGTTCCGCGTTTGGAACGCGGAGAAGGGCGACCTGCTCAAGGCGTTCCCGCCTCCCGCCCGGGCACGGAAACCATTGGCCACCACGGCGGCTCCGTGATCGGGCGCGGCGCGGCGGACCAAGGCAGACCCGGCTGGCCGCCCAATCGGTTGACATCAGAGGGTCCGTGTCTCAATCTCTCGCGATGGCGAAGCCGGCGTTAGGCCGCGGACTCGGAGCGTTGATGGGCGGATCCTCACCCACGGTGAAATCCGCCCCTGAAGTCGTGCGCCCGGCCCCTAGCCCGCCCCCTGGCGAACGCATCGAAAAAATCGCCGTGGCGCGCATTCGCCCGTGCGCCTTCCAGCCCCGCAAACACTTTTCCGAGGAATCGATCCGCGAATTGGCGGACTCGATCAAGGAGCAAGGGGTGCTGACCCCGCTGCTGGTGCGGCGAAGCGGCCCGGATTACGAATTGATCGCGGGTGAGCGCCGGTGGCGGGCGGCCCAGGCGGCGGGCATCGCGGAGGTCCCGGTCATGGTCCGCGACGCGGACGACCGCCACACGCTCGAACTTGCGCTGATCGAGAATCTTCAGCGGGAGGATTTGAACCCGATGGAGGAGGCGCTCGGCTATTCCCAGCTCGCGGAGCAATTCAACCTCACCCAGGACCAGATCGCCGTTCGCATGGGCAAGGCGCGCAGCGTGGTCGCCAATTCATTGCGGCTCCTGAATCTTTCGCCGGACATCCAGGGGTACGTGCGCAAGGGGCTGCTTTCGGTTGGCCATGCCAAGCTGTTGCTGAGCCTTCCCACCGCCTCGGAGCAGGATCAGTTCGCGCGGGACGTGATCACGGCTGGCTTGAGTGTGCGGGGATTGG
>CAZSXX010000028.1:12484-22283 GCA_964611245.1 uncultured Verrucomicrobiota bacterium
ACCTCTTGGCCAACCGCCGGTCGGCCCCGCAGGGCGCCGCCATCACCGCGGGCAATGGGAAAGCCTCGGCGCGGCACGTCACGGATCCAAACATTTCCGCGCTCCAGAACCGCCTACAGGAACGCCTTGGATCCAAAGTCCTGCTGCGTTACCGGAAGGGCAAAGGCGCCATCGAAGTCCGTTTTTTCAACGACGACGACCTGGAGAGAATTCTCCAGTTGCTCGGCGTTCCGGCCGAGTGAGCCGCCGTCCGCATTTTTGCCATGTCACCGATGAACACCCCAGAGCTTCGCGAATCCGCAGCCAAGGCCCTCGAGGATTCCGTCGACCGGGTCCGCGGCATGTCCGCGTTTGTTGGCCTCGACGGTTTTGTCGATGAGATCATCCACGCGGTGGACACGCGGGCCAACGCGGAGAGCTACACCCGGCTGGAGACCATTTCGGATTTTGGCGACCGGATCAAGCAGGCCTCCGGCAAGAGCACGAACATCGAGTTGGTGAACCAAAAGACCAAGCTGGGGGGCAACGGGCCGATCATGGCCAACGCGCTGGCGACGCTGGGCCTGAAGGTCACCTACGTCGGGGCCCTGGGTTACCCGAACCTGCACCCGGTGTTCAAGCCCTTCGCCGAACGCGCCGAGGTGCACAGCATCGCGGAAAGCGGGCACACGGACGCCGTCGAATTCCTGGACGGAAAGGTGATGCTGGTCAAAAGCAACTCCCTGAAGGACATCACCTGGGCCAATATCCAGGAGCGCTACGGGCGGGACCGCTTCGAGGCCGCCTTCAACCAATCCAACCTCATCGGGTTCGTCAACTGGACGATGATCCCGAGCATGAGCGACATCTGGGAATCGCTCCTCGACGAGTTTTGCGGGCGCGCCGTGGGCCCGCGCCGGCGCATCTTCTTTGACTTGGCGGATCCCCAAAAACGTTGCGCGGAGGACATCCAGCGCGCGCTCAGCCTGATGCGGAGGTTCCAGGAGTTTTTCGACGTCACCCTCGGGCTCAACGAGAAGGAGTCGTCCGAAATCGCGGAAGTGCTCCAGGTCAAGCATGAGGACCAGACGCCCGCCGGGCTGGCCCGCACCGGCCGCGAGATTTTTTGCCGCCTCAAGATTGACTGCCTGGTGATCCACCCTGTCACCTATGCGCTGGCGATCCGTGATGGGGAAACCGCGAGCGTTTCCGGGCCGCCGGTCCGCACTCCGTTGATCACGACCGGGGCCGGCGACCATTTCAATTCGGGCTTTTGCCTGGGCCAACTGCTCGGGCTCGACATTGCGGCTTGCGTGCTGCTGGGGGTGGCCACCAGCGGATATTACGTGCGGACCGCCCAAACCCCAACCCTGGCTGACCTCGCAGGACTCCTGCGCAACTGGCCTTCCTAGAATGGTGCTCTCCATCAAAAAATACGGCGACCCAATCCTGCGCCAAAAAGGCGCGCGGATCGAAACCATCACCCCCGAGATCAAGGGTTTGATCGCGGACATGTTTGACACGATGAAGGCCGCGCGGGGCGTCGGCCTGGCGGCGCAGCAGGTTGGCCACGCCCTGCAGCTCTGCATCATCGACGTGCGCGAGGTGCCGGACAGGCCCTCGACGCTGGAACTGGACGGCAAAGAGAGCGACCCGAACGCGTTCATGCCGTTGACCCTGGTGAATCCAACGTTCACCACCGCGGGCGAGCCGGTGGAGGGGCCGGAGGGCTGCCTGAGTTTCCCGGAGATTTACGCCGACATCGCCCGCCCGCCGGAGATTGACGTGCGGGCCACCGATGGCGACGGAAAAGAGATTCGTTTCAAATGCGGCGGCCTCCTCGCGCGGGCGATCCAGCACGAGCACGACCATCTCCAGGGCATCCTGTTCATCGACCGGATGACGCGGGAGGGGAAGCTTGAGAACAAGGACGAGATTGACGCCCTGCAGGAGGCGACCAAAGCGCGGCTGCGCAAAAAGAAATGAAACGCGACCACGCTGGAACTGTCCTCGTCCTCGCCTTGGCCATCAGCACGGCCGCGACGGCGGCCATTTGTTATCAATACCTGAAAGCCAGCCGCGACTTTCGTTTCCTGCAGGCCCAAACCGTCAAGATCAACCAGAAACGCGCCGGGATGCAGGCGCTGGCGATTGATTTGAATGATTACGCGCGGCGGAACCCGGCCCTCGAACCGCTCTTGGAAAAACTGAATATCCGGCTGCGCCCAACCACCAACGCCGCGTCCGGCCCGCGCCCATGAATCCCGAAACAACGGATGGACCACCTGAGCGCCTGGAACTGGACGACCTGCGGCGCGCCCATCTCAAATTGCGTGCGATGGTCCACCTCTCCGCGTTGTGCGGCATCATTCTCAGCGCGACCATTTTCGTGTTCCTATTCAAGCAACTGGCAGTGACGCGCCGACAGAATGATGAACTGAAGGCCTACGTTCAGGATTACAACGCCAGTTTTGTGCCGCTGGCCGAGGCCGTCCGGACGAACATGCTGAATTTCTGCCGGTCCCACCCCACCCTCGCCCCCATCCTCCAAAAGTACTACACGACGAACACGATCGCCGCCCCTTAGGCCTGGGCTTGTCCACCCGCCAGGAATGCGTCGGTGAACTCCCGGCACCGGGCCTCGATCCATTGCCAGTCTCGCGCCTCCACCCGGGCGCGTTCGAAGAGCGGGCTTCCCACGCCAAACGCATCCGCGCCCGCTCTCCGGTATTGATCCAGCGTTTGCAAATCGACCCCGCCTGTCGGCATCAGCTTGATGTGCGGAAATGGCGCCTTGATGGCGCGGATGTATTTCGGGCCCATGATTTCCGCCGGGAACAGCTTCACCATGGTGGCGCCCAAATCCCACGCTTGGGCGACCTCAGTGGGGGAGAACGCCCCGGGGAACACCGGGATTCCCCGCCGGACGCATTCGCGGATCAACGCCGGCTGCGCCGTCGGAGCGACGATGAATTCCGCACCGGCCCCCTGCGCCAAGTCGAGGTCCGCGATCGTCATCACGGTCCCCGCGCCGATCGACATCGATCCCTGCGCCAGGCAGCGCGCCGCGCGAATCTGGTCCGCCGCGCCGGGGGTGTTCATCGTGATCTCCAGATTTTTGAGCCCGCCGCGGATGGAGGCAGCCACAATTTCCCGCGCGTCCGAGGGCCAAAAGCCGCGCAGGATGCCGACGATCGGCACGTCCAAATTAAACCCCTGCACGTTGCCTCCCGAGAATGGCGGCGTGCGCGGCGACAGTGGCGTCGTCAAGGAGCGTTCCAGTGAGTTGGCTCCACACCAATCCGGGCGGGGCCATTTTCTCGAGCGCCACACGATAAAGGTCACCCAATGGTCCTGCCGCCGCGATCACGATGCGCAGGCCGCCCCGAGTGGCTTCGACCAGTTCGCCACCGATCAAGGCCCCGCTGAGGAAGGCCGCGTTCTCCGCGCCGGACCGCCCGGCCAGCACGCCTCGGGTCCGGGCGCGGAACAATGCCGCGGCCAGGCCAATTTCCCGCGCGCTGTCCACGCCGGCGCCGAAACTTTCCAAATGGCCGTTGGGCGGCGCCGCCAGGTCAACCGTGGCCCGCAAGACCGTGTGCCGGCCAAGGACATCAAATAACTCGCCGGTCATGAATGTGCGGAAATCCTTCAGGTTGCCCGACGAGATATCGATGTGCTTTGAATGGGTGCCCGGCAGGATGAGCAGGCATTCATCCATGGGAGCCAGCGCCATCAGCCCAACGGCCTGGCATTCTTCGCCCCGCATCATTTCGCGGTCGGTGGCGACTCCGGAAACCAGGAAGGTGGGCCCCAGCCAGGCCGGACCACGCCAATCCAACTTCTCGACGCGCAGGCCCTCGCCGCTCAAGGAAATTGGGGCAGAAGCATAGGGAAGCTCCTTCCAGCCGATGGTGGAGCTTGCCATGCCGGAAATCACCAGCGGGCTCCCCTGCGTGACTGGGCCGCCCGCCCGAATCTGCTCCAGCTTTGCGAAACAATAGTCCGCAAAGAGGTCGGCGCGGGCCTTGCCGCCCGGCGCGGCGGAGTCATAGATCGATTTCACGCCCGCGGGCTCCCGCACCTCGGCCCGGACCACGCCGTCAACGACGTGCCGCAGCCGGAAGGAACTCGTCCCCCAATCGCAACTCAAGAACTCCAAGGGCATGCCCGCATCTTGGCGCAAGGCAGCCGGGCGCCGCACGCAAAAACCCCGGCCGATCAAGGACGGGGCCGGGCAGCCTCAGCCAGCGCCCGCGCGGCGGCATGCCGCCCGTAGTTCCACGCCCGCCAGTTGGACGCCTCCGCCAGCCGTGTTTTTTGGAAGGCGAAAAACTTCTCCCGCTCGGGGGCGCTGATGGCCGCGGCATTCGCCAGGACGACCGGCACGGCGTCGGCGCTGAGTTGCCGCAGGTAATCCGGATCGAACCGGCGCCCCTCGCGCGCGTTCTCGATGTTGGCGTTGGCGATCCAGCGGTCGGGATTGACGCCATGCAAAACCAAGATTCCCAAGAATGCGCTGGCCAGGGTCCCCATGGCAAACAAGCCACGCAAGCCGCGCAGGACGGTGGCGCAATAAAGCGCGAAGACACCGGCCAGCCAGATCATGAACGCGACGGTGTGCCAGCGAAGTTCCGTCAACCCAAACTCGCGCTGGTAGAGCTGCATCCGGTGCAGGGCCGAGGCCATGATGCAAAGGACGAAAGCCACCAGGATCACGGATTGGAGGCGAAGGAGGCGCTTGTTCTCACGGGGACGGTGCACCTGGTCGGCCGCCAGCAGGATCGGCAGAACCAGCAACGCCACGGCCACCAATTCAAAGAAACCGCGCCGCGCGTAGCTGGAGTAAGTCAGGCCGGGCGTGGCCTCAATCAGTTGAACGCCGCCGAACAGGTACTGAACCTGCACCGCCACGAAGGCGGAGAACAGCCCGTTGATCAATCCCAGCGCGACATTCAATTCCATGGCGCCGACCTCAAGGCTGGATTTCTTTGGGGGAACGGCCGCTTCCGAACGCACCAGCACTCCCCGCAAATAGCTTCCGGACACCCATCCGCCCACCGTGATGGGAAGCAAATGGTTGAGGATGTTGAGGCTCGCCAGGTCGATGAAAAACGCCTCGAACGCGGCGTCCGCCCGCACGAAAAGAACCGTGAAAACGGCGAGCAGCGGAAGCGCGAGCATCGCCCCGCCGGCGACGCCGCGGGCGTGGGCGACCGCCGCGGAACTGCCACGCTGGGTCCAATCGATGTCGCGCGCGATCAAATGCGCAAAACCCGCGAGGCTGTTCCCCGCCAGGTTGAAAACACTGCCCGCCACACGCGCGATGGAGGGGACCCAGAACGGCGCGCTTTGGCGGGTGATGACCAACGACGCCGCAATGACAATGGCGCCCAGGTCCAGCGCGCGGAGGACCGGCGAATCGCGCCAGGCAAAGCAGGCGCCAAAAATGAGCATGGGCGCGATCAACAGCCCCGTCCCGGGCGCAAGCTCGCGTCCGCTTCCCCGTTTCGCGGCCATCAAACCGATGATCAACAGCCCAATCCAAAAGGTGAGATTGATCCCCCAGGGGCCCTCGCGAAGCAAAATGTCGGCGCCCAGGCCCAACGCCAACGCCGCGCCGAGGATCGCCAGGGCAGGCTGATTTTTGGATTCAGGCTGCATGGCGGCCCTCCCCAAAAGCGGGCTCCCCCCGCGAAGCCGCCGCCGCGATTTCCCGCATCCTGGCTTCGGCGCCCTTGATGACGTCGTCCGGCGTGGATGTCCCCGCCGTCAGGCCAGCCGTCTCGGCGCCCTCAAACCAATCGGCGCGGATTTCGGCCGCGGTCTCCACCTGGAAAACGCGGGCGCACGACTTCCGGCAGGTCTCAGCCAGTTCCCTTGTGTTGTTGCTGTGGGCGCCGCCGACCACGATGACCACATCCGAGCGGGCCGCGAGGTCCGCCGCGGCGTGCTGGCGCATTTTGGTCGGCTGGCAAACCGTGTCCACAAACTTCACCTCGCTGCGTGGAAATTGTTGGCGAATCCGGCTGCACAACCCACGGACCCGCTCGATTGGCTGGGTGGTCTGCGCGGCCACCCCCAGGCGCTCGCGGGGCCGAAGTTTTTGGATGTCCCCCTCCGACAGGACCACATCAAAATCCTCGAGATCCTCCGTCATTCCCCGCACCTCGACATGGTCGCGCATTCCAATGATGACCGGATGGAATCCGGCGGCGACCAGTTGTCGGATCGCTCGGTGGGCGGCGTGCACGAGGGGGCAGGTCGCCTCGACCACATGGCCGATCCGGGCCCGCGCCCGCGCCATCGCTGCGTCGGACGCGCCATGGGCGGTGATGATGGCGGCCCCCGTTTTGACGGCCGAGGCGTCGTCGGCGAACGCGATTCCCTCCGAGCGGAGCTGGGCCAGCACGGTGGGATTATGGACGAGCTGGCCCAGAATCGTCACGGGGTGGCGGGCGGATTCCTGGCGGGCCAGCGCGATGGCGTCTCGGACGCCAAAGCACATTCCGAGATGTTCAGCCTTGATGATTTTCATAAAGTCCTTTGCATGGCAAAGTTGGTTTGCCCGAGATTGCATTCGCTGTGTTCATTCATGTCTATTCTCCCTTCGCCTGCCGAACGATCTGTTCCAAAAGATTGATGTAAGTTGCGAACGCCGCGCGGCCTTCCTTGGTCAGCGAGCAGGTGGTGAGCGGCTTGCGGTCGTGGTACGATTTCGTCATCGCCACATAGCCGGCTTCCTGGAGGGTTTTCAGGTGCACACTCAAGTTGCCATCGGTCATTGAGAGCGCGTTCCGCATTTCCGTGAACGCCAATTCTGGGTTCGCGGCCAAAAGGGAGACGATCGCCATCCGCCCCTTTTCGTGGATCACCCGGTCCAGTTGCAGCGATGGAAGAGTCGCTTTCAAGCGCCGCCCTTTCGTTTCTCCGTGATGGCCAGATATATCCCGTAAGCCAGATGCGCCCCGCCAAAGGAGACACCCATGAGAAGATGCGCGAGCTTCAGGGAAGCCCCCGCGTCCAACCGGGAGAGGACGGCGAAGACGAAGGCGCCGGCCGCGATGTATCCCCAGCCAAAGAGCTTGAAGCCCCGCGGCATAAAGAAACCAGCGGCATGGACGGCGCACCCATACAGCAGCATCCAGACGGGCGGGAGCTGCCAGGCGGGCTCCGCCGACAGCAGGCCAGCCGGCACGTAGAACAGGGTCCGGGGCGAAAGCGCGGTGCCGATTCCGAAAACGGCCCCGACCACCAGCGCGGGAGCCAGCGCCTGGGTGACGCGGCGGGTGGGAGGCGACCAGAATTCCTCGCGATCATTGAGCGCCTGTCCGCGCATTTGCAAATAAGCGCCCGCCAGGCCAGCCACGCTGACCCCAATCCAATAGACCGCGAACCGCCGGGAATCGGTCAAGGGGAGGAAAAAGCCCGCGACCCCGGCCGCCAAACCGATGCTGCCGAGCATCACCATCAAGGGAGCGAGCGCGCGGCGATAAATCGCCGATCGTTCCATGAGGGTCCGGATCACTTCCAAATGCTGGCTGGCGCCAAATCGGTCCACAACTCAACTTTGCAACACAAAGTGATGGCGTGTCAACGGCAAACCGCATCCCCGGCCATGGTCGGTGTCCGATTTTCCATCCAAAATTGCGCCAGTCTGTCCCACTTGTCGTGGATGACTGCGCCTTAATGGGAAACCGACCGTGGCCGTGGCAAAGCAAAACCCCTGAAAAATAAGGGTCTTCCCGATTGGCGCCCCTTCCGCTGCAAAGAATATTGAACCGACGGCCAAACGCGCCGTCCAAGGAAGTGTCTTTATGAGTATGTTTGGATTCATGATGTTTGATCCGATGATGATGCTGCTGATGCTGCCAGGCTTGTTGCTGGGCATGTACGCCCAGTTCAAGTTGAGCGGCACCTACAATCGTTTTATCAATGTTCCGGCGTCGAGGGGCATTTCAGGGGCGGAAGCCGCCCGGGAAATTCTGGACGACGCAGGGCTCACCGCCATGCCCGTCGAAATGGTGCAAGGGCATTTGACGGACCATTACGACCCGATGCGCAAGGCGCTCTTCCTCTCGGAGGAGAACTATTATGGCCGGTCGCTCGCGGCGGTTGGCGTGGCCGCGCACGAGGCGGGGCATGCGCTCCAGCACCGCGCCGCCTATTTTCCGTTGCATTTGCGGATGGCGATGGTCCCCATCACGAACATCGCCACCCAGGGAGCCGTCATCCTGTCCCTGGTCGGTTTTTTCATGGGCATGATGAAGTTCGTCATGGCGGGCGTGATCATCTATGGAATCATCGCGCTCTTTCAGTTGATCACGCTGCCGGTGGAGTTCGACGCGAGCAGCCGGGCGAAAAAACAATTGCAGAAGCTGGGACTGATCCGTGGCGAGGCCGAGGCGGCCGGCGTCAGCAAGGTGCTGAGCGCGGCGGCAATGACCTATGTGGCCGCCATGGTGACCGCCTTGCTGCAGTTCCTTTATTTCTTCCTGAGGATGCGCAGCGCGGAAAGGGAATCTTGAAATGAAAAAAACGACCGTCAGTCCGTCCCGTAAAAGGGCGAAGGGCCGAATGGCGGATTCCATGAAGGCCGATTCGGGCAACCGCGTGTTGTTAACAAAAACGGCGCCCAATAGCGTCGGAGTGAAGAAAGTGGAAAGGAAACAGCCAATGATTTCAAAAATTAAAAAGACGGTGGGCGGGCGCAAGCCCACCGCGGTGGAGGCGGATGAGGCCAGCGCTCCCCATCGGGAAGTTTCATCACGATTGGGGCAGCCCAGGCAGACCACCCTGGTTTCCTCGCCAGCCACATCCGTCCCAACGACGCCGGCCGGGGAAGTTCCCCGCGACGCCGAAGCGGCGGTCCCAACGCGGGAACGCGGCTCCTATGACGGCGACACGGCCATCAAGCTGTACCTGCGCGAAATCGGGTTGGTGAAATTGCTGACGCCCCAGGAGGAAATCGAGCTGGCGGCGAAAATCAAGAAGGGGGACAAGAAGGCCCGCGAGCTGATGATCAAGGCCAACCTGCGCCTCGTGGTGAAGATCGCGCATGATTACGAGGGGCTCGGCCTGCCGCTCCTTGACTTGATCAATGAGGGCAACATTGGCCTGATGAAAGCCGTCGAACGGTTCGACCCGGCCAAGGGCGGCAAGCTCTCCACCTACGGTTCTTGGTGGATCAAGCAGTCAATCAAGCGCGCGCTGGCCAACCAATCGAAAACAATCCGGCTGCCGGTCCACTTGGTCGACAAGATCTCCAAGATGCGGCGGACCGCCATGCGCCTCCAGGAGGTGTTTGGGCGCGAGCCAACGGACGAGGAATTGGGCGAAGAGCTGGGCATTTCGGCCTCGCGCGTCTCCCAGTTGCGCACGGCCGCCATCCGGCCCGCGTCACTGGACGCGCCCATCGGCGACGACGACTCGAACAATTTCTCCGAGGTGGTGCAGGATGAAAACGCCGACACCCCCTACGAACAACTCGAGGAGAAGACGGTCACGCGCATGCTGCAGGAAATGGTCAAGACGCTTGACGAGCGCGAGGCGACGATCCTGCGCTACCGGTTCGGCCTGGATGGCGGCAGCGAGAAGACCCTGGAGGAGGTCGGCCAGAAATTTGGCGTCACCCGCGAGCGCGTCCGCCAAATCCAAAACATTGCACTCGCCAAACTGCGCAAAATGATCGAAAAGCTCGAGGCGGTCCAGATGCCCTGAGCGGAAGAGCGGGAGCGTTCCGGCGCGCGTCTTTTGGGGCGCGCTCCACTCCCCAGGCGATGGACGGCATATTTCATCGCCATGATTTACCATCCTGTCA
>CAZSXX010000029.1:0-21688 GCA_964611245.1 uncultured Verrucomicrobiota bacterium
TCGCTCCTGATGCGCCAGAAAGCGGACCTTGAGGACAAGGAACGCAACTTCAAACTGCAAATGCAGGAGCAGCTCGACGCCGCCCGCGCAAAAATCGAGTCCGAACTCGCAGACCGCCTCCAAAAGGAAAAAGCGGTCGCCGAAGCCCGCCTCCGCCAGGAATTCGAGGCCCAAAAAGGCGGCGAGCTCGCCGCCCTCCAACAGCAGTTGGCCGCCCGCGAAAAACAGGCCACCGAGGCCCAGGCCCGCGAGCTCCAGCTTCTCAAGCAAAAAGCGGACCTCGAGGATGAAAAGCGCAACCTCGACCTCCAAGTCCAACGCCAACTCAGCGAGGAGCGCTCGAAAGTCGCCGACAAAGCTCGCGCCGAGGCCCTGGAGGAAAGCCGCCTCCGCATGCTCGAAAAGGACAAGCAGGCCGAGGACCTCCGCAAGCAGATCGAGACCCTCCAACAAAAAGCCCTCCAAGGCTCCGTCCAAACCCAGGGCGAAGTCCTTGAGCTCGATTTCGAGGCAAGACTCCGTGCCCAATTTCCCGCCGATGAAATCTCCCCGGTCGCCACCGGCCAGCGCGGAGCCGACGTCCGCCAGATCGTCCGAACCGCTCCGGGCAACGTCTGCGGCTCCATCCTTTGGGAAGCCAAGCGCACCCGCAACTGGAGCCCCCTCTGGATCGCCAAGCTCAAGGCCGACCAGCGCGGGGAGCAGGCCGAACTCGCCATCATCGTCACCCAGGCCCTCCCTAAGGAAGTCACCACCTTTGGCTGCGTGGACGGCATCTGGGTCACCGATTTCGCCTCCGCCCTTCCCCTCGCCACCGCGCTCCGCCAGGGCCTCCTCTCCATGGCCGCCGTCCGCCAATCCGAAACCGGCAAGCACGGGAAAATGGAGGAGCTCTACGGCTTCCTCACCAGCACCGAGTTCCGCCAAAAAATCGAAGCCATCGTCGAGGCCTACAGCTCCATGCAGGCCGACCTCGAAGCTGAGCGCAAGGCCATGGACCGCATCTGGGCCAAGCGCGAAAAGCAGCTCCGCCTCGCCCTCAGTTCCACCGCCCAACTCTACGGCGGCGTCCAAGGCATCCTCGGCGCCGCCGCCCTCCCGGACGTCCCCGCCCTCGCCCTGCCCGCCCCTCAATGAACATTCCCGGATGAACGAAATCCCCGAAGTTGGTTGTTTCCCGGTCCCGCTTTTGTAACTTCTGCGCAGAACAATGGGTCTGGAATATTTTACAAGCCGGTTTCTGCTTCAAGCCCGCGCCCGCGGCGTGGACTTTGGCCGCGTCCTGACGGTTGGCCGCCAAAACTTCGTCGTCACCCGCCCGCAACTCGAGAATCTCGCCCGCGAATTCTCCTTTGACGCCGGCCAGTTCATCCAGTCCCACGACCCCGGCGCGTTGGTTTATGTCGAGCCCTTCTTTTCCTCGCTCCTTCGCGCCTCCTCCGTCGAGTCCATCGACGTGTCAACCTACGAGGGCGCCGTCCACACGCACGACCTAAATTCCCCCCTCCCCAGCCACCTTCATGGCCAGTTCGACACCGTGCTGGAGGCGGGTTCGCTCGAGCACATCTTCAATTTCCCCACCGCCATTCGCAACCAAATGGAGGCGCTCAAGCTCGGCGGCTCGTTGTTCATCCAAACCCCGGCGAACAATTACCTCGGCCACGGTTTCTACCAATTCAGCCCCGAGCTTTTCTACCGCGTCTTTTCCGACGCGAACGGATTCGAAGTCCGGCGCATGCAAATCTTCGAGCATTTCTACCCCTGCCATTTTTTTGCCGCCAAGCCTCGCTCCGTCGCCGATCCCGCAGCGGTGCGACGGCGCGTCCAACTCGTCAACAACCGCCCCGCCCTGTTGCTCATTGAAGCGCGCCGCGTCGCCCTCCGTCCGATCTTTGCGTCCCCGCCCCAGCAAAGCGATTACGTGCCGCTCTGGCAGCCGCAAGCCGCCCCGTCCGCCCCCGTTCCGGTTTGCACCCTCAACACCTGGAAGCAAAAAATCTACCGCCTCCCCCTCTCCCTCGTCGGCCGCCTCTGGCTCCAGTATTTCGGGCGCAAGCAAGACCGCCCATCATTGGGCAACCGCGACTTTTTTCAGCCCTTGGATTGAACCCCCGCGCTCCGGTTCCATCCCCTTTTCAGCCATCCGAAACCGCCGCCACCCCGTCAAAATAACCGGCCTTTTCGTTCGATCTTGGCGCGAATTTTGGTAAAGTGGGGGTGAAAAATCACTGATGCGGCTCCAACTTTTCCTTCTCTGGTTTTGCGTCGGCGGATCCATCCCCTGCGCGATGGCCGCTGCGGACATCTCATTTAACCGCGATGTGCGCCCGGCCCTCGCCGAGGCCTGTTTCGAATGCCATGGTCCCGCCAAAGCCAAAGCCGGCCTCCGCTTGGACCTCGAATCCAGCGCGAAATCCCCTCTCAAATCCGGCAACACCGCCCTCGTCCCCGGCCACCCGGAAAAAAGTGAGTTGCTCCGCCGGATCACCACAAAATCGTCCGACGACCAAATGCCCCCTCCGGAGACCGGAAAGCCCCCGCTGACCCCGCAACAGGTCGCGGCCCTGGATCTCTGGATCCGCCAAGGCGCCACTTGGGATCAGCATTGGGCCTTCAAGCCAATCACCCGGCCCCCGATTCCTCCAGCCGTCCACCCCTCGCTGGCCCGCAACCCAATCGACGCTTTCATTCAAAAAGGCCTCGCGGACCGCGGCCTGGCGCCAGCCCCCCGCGCGAGCGACCGAATTCTCCGCCGACGGCTGGCCTTTGACCTGACCGGCCTCCCCCCGCAACGTCGGCAATTTGGCTTGAGTTGGGAGAAGCAGGCGGAAGTCCTCCTCGCCTCCCCGGGTTTCGGCGAACGCATGGCCGTTTGGTGGCTGGACCTCGTTCGCTATTCCGATTCCGAAGGGTATTTCGCCGATTCCCACCGCAATGTCTATCCCTACCGCGACTACGTCATCCGCTCCTTCAATGCCAACAAACGGTTCGACCGCTTCACCACCGAACAGCTCGCGGGCGATCTCCTTCCCGGCGCGGGCTGGGAGGAAAAAATTGGCTCCGGCTACAACCGCTTGAACCGCACCACCCACGAGGACGGAGCCAACGCCGCCGAATACCGCGCCAAATACGCCGCCGACCGCGTCCGCAACCTCGGCAGCGTCTGGATGGGCCTCACGCTGGGCTGTGCCCAATGCCACGACCACAAATTCGACCCGGTTTCCGCCTTGGACTTCTACCGGACCGCCGCCTTTTTCGCCGACATCAAGGAAGCCGCCGTCCGCACTCAATCCGAGGTCTACACCGGCATCAGCGATCCCGGATACCGGGACAACATCGCAAAAACGGAGGCAATCCGGAGAATCCAGGCCGCGGGCTCCCCGGAGACCGTCTGCGCGCAGATCATCGCCGAGTCGGCCTACCTGCGGGACGGCACAATTCCCGATCGCTGGCCGCCAAGCGCCAAAACAAAACTGGTCCTCGCGCTCATCCACAAAAAAGCCGACGGCAAAACCTCGCCGTCCGAGGACGCCACCATCGCACGCTATTTCGCGCGCCACTTCCTCAACGGCCTCCACGCCCAGCTCATTGAGCTGAACAAGGCCAGGGCCTCAAAGGAGGCGGGCCGCCCCCGGTCATTGATCACGGAGCCGGGCCCCGTCCGGATTGTGCGGGCCCTCCCCCGTGGTGACTGGACAGACTCCAGCGGGCCCACAGTGTCCCCGGGCTTTTTGCTCGAATCCCCTGGGGACGACAATTCCTCCGAGGAGCGGATGAACCGCCTTCATCTTTCCCAATGGCTCCTCGCCCCCAACAACCCGCTCACCGCGCGCGTCACCGTCAATCGCCTGTGGCGCCTCTGTTTCGGCGCGGGGCTTTCGCGCAACCTCGACGATTTTGGCGCCCAAGGCGACCCGCCCGCCAACCCCGAGCTCCTCGACTGGCTGGCCAGCGAGTTCATCGCCTCCGGGTGGGACGTCAAACGTCTCCTCCGCTTGATCGTCACCAGCCACACCTACCAACAGGTCGCCCCCGCCTCCGGGGCTCCGGACGACGGCTTGTTCGCTACCCAATCCCGCTTTCAGCTTCAGGCCGAATTCATCCGCAACAACATCCTTTCCACGGCCGGACTGCTCTCCCGCGCTCAATTCGGCCAGCCCGTCAAGCCGTACCTCCCGCCCGGATTCCTGGACAACATCGACACGCTCGGGGAGGATCCCTACGTCCCGGATCGAGGCGAACGCCTGTACCGCCGCGGCGTCTATCTTTACCACAAACGAACTTTCCTGCACCCCACCCTCGCGGCCTTCAACGCCTCCAGCCGCGAAGAATGCGTTTCGGAACGCGCGGAGTCCCAAATCCCCCATCAGGCCCTCGCGCTCCTGAACGCCCCCGCCTTCGTCGAGGCCGCCCGCGCATTCGGAGAGCGGATGCATCTCGCCGCCCGGAACGACGACGGACGCATCCGGGCGGGCTACGCGATCGCCTTGGACCGTGAGCCCTCCAGCGCCGAACTCGCGGTCCTGACCGCGCTCCTCGCCAGCCAACGCGCGTCCTATTCCGCCGATGAGATCGGCGCCGCCCAATCCATCCGCACCGGCAATTATCGTTGGCCGAAAAACATGGAGGCCGTCGAACTCGCCGCCTGGACCGATGTCGCCCGCGCGATCCTGAACCTGGACGAACTCAACCAGCGCCCATAAATGAATTCCTCCCCTCATCGCCTCGCCTCCCGCCGCGCGTTCCTCAGTCGCGGCATGGGCCTCGGTTTCCTCGGCTTGGCCGCGGCCCGCCATGGCGATTGGCTGCTCCGGGCAGGCTCTTCCACTCCCTCCCCTCTCCATTTCCCCGCCCGCGCCAAGCGCGTCATTTTCCTCTACATGTCCGGCGGCCCAAGCCAGCTCGACCTTTTTGACCCCAAACCCGAGCTGCAAAAGCGGGCGGGCCAGCCCATGCCCGCTTCCCTCATCAAAAACACCCCTGTCGCCCAGCTCCAAAAGCTCGACAAAATCGTCTGCCTCCCCACCTCATTCCGCTTTTCCCGCCACGGCAAATCGGGCCACCGGATCAGCGAACTCCTCCCGCACACCGCCAAGGTCGCCGACGATCTCACCTTCATCCATTCCATGGCCACCGACGCGATCAACCATGATCCCGCCCATTCCTTGATGAACACCGGCGCCCCCATTCCAGGCCGCCCCTCCATGGGATCATGGATCCACTACGGCCTCGGCGCGGAAACGGAGAACCTCCCGGGCTTCGCCGTCCTGATCTCCAACGGTGGTTACACCCCCACCCAACCGTTCTCCTCCCGCCTTTGGCACAGCGGATTTCTCCCGGCCAAATTCCAGGGAGTCCACTTCAGCAGCGCGGGCGATCCCCTGCCCTACCTGTCGCGCCCCCGCGGCGTCACTGCCGGCCAGCAGCGCAACGTCGTCGCCGCCATCAACCAACTCCAGGCCCTCAGCCCGGACGCCGACGCCGCCTCCGTCGCCGCCAAGGTCAGCCAATATGAAATGGCTTTCCGCCTCCAGAGCTCCGCTCCGGAGCTCATGGATTTCTCCGGCGAGAGCCCCGCCACCCTGCGTCGATACGGCGTCGCCGCCCCCGACGGCTCTTTCGCCGCCAATTGCCTGCTCGCTCGCCGGATGGCCGAACGCGGCGTCCGCTTCGTCCAGGTGTTTCACCGCGAATGGGACCACCATGCGTTCATCGACGTCGGCCTTCAGACCACCTGCGCGGAGGTCGATCGCGGCTGCGGCGCCTTGATCTCCGACCTCAAGGAACGCGGCCTCCTCGAAGACACGCTCGTCATTTGGGGTGGTGAATTTGGCCGCACGCCCATGGCCCAGCGGGATGGCCGCGACCATCACATGAAAGCGTTCACCATTTGGATGGCCGGCGGCGGTGTCAAACCGGGCCTCTCCCACGGCCAAACCGACGACTTGGGCTACGACGTCGTCGAGAACCCGGTCCATGTGAACGACCTCCACGCCACCATGCTCCACCTCTTGGGCATCGACCACAAACGCCTCTCCGTTCGGGTTCAAGGGCGCGACATGCGCCTCACCGATGTCGCCGGCCGCGTGGTCGAAGAGATCATTGCCTGACCCACCCCGGCTATCCAGGAACCACACGCCGGCCCCGATATTTCGAGGGCGACCAGCCAATCCACCGCTTGAACCGGCTCGAGAAAGTGAAAGGATTCGCGTACGCTACCGCGGCCGCCACCGCTTGGATTTTGTCCTCCGATTGCTCCAGCAGGAGCGCCGCGCGGCGCATCCGCAGGTAGGTGACCTGCTGCATCGGGCTCCGGCCCAGGTGCCGATGGCACAGCCGCCGCAATTGTTCGTCGCTGCAATGCGCCATCTGGCACAGCCGCTTCACCGACCACGGCTCCCCCAGCGTGCGGTCCACCGTCTCCCACAGCTTCACCAGCGGATTGTCCACATGCCACGGCTGCGCGAAACGCTGCGCGTACCGCTCGATCAATTCCACCCAATGCTGGATCGCCACCGGATCCTTCGCCGCCAGCATCTCACTGTGCAGCCCAAGCACGGCCTGCCTCATCGGCTGCCCGTCATACGCCGCCAGCACCGGCGCGGACGCCGAAGTGATCCGTTGCTGGCCATCCGGCTGCCCATACCGGACCCACGAAAACTGCCACCTCCTGTTCGGCACGCAATGGAACGCGTGGAGCGCATGCGGCGGCGCCAGGCACGCCCACCCCGCCCGGCAAATCCTCCACTTCCCGTCCAGCAATATCCGCCCCTCCCCCCCATGGCACGCCAGCAGGTACGCCCCGCTCAAATTCGTCCGCACCATCTGGTACGGCTCCGCCGCGTCCGCCACCCCCACATGCCGGATTTGATACCACCGCAGCGCCGGGCATTCCTCCGCCTGCACGATCCACTCCCTCGTCCTGTCCCCCACGTTGTGGGTTTCAGATAGGTCATGTTGGCTTTGCGCTATTGCTCCGGGACCCTTCATTGCGTACCGTCAGGTAAATCAGCGATTGTGTCCGCGGCGCGCCATCCGTCTCGCCCCGGTTCTCGTCGGGATTCTTAGGAAATTTGATCTGTTATGCGAACGATTTCTCGCCATGGCCCGCGCTCGGGTTTCGGCTTCACCCTCATCGAACTGCTCGTCGTCATCGCCATCATCGCCATTCTCGCCAGCCTCATGCTCCCGGCGCTGGGCAAGGCCAAGTCAAAAACCCAGATGACCCGCTGCGGCAACAATCTTCGCCAAATCGGCCTCGCCCTCGGCATGTACCTCCACGACTCCGAGCGCTATCCCGGCCATTTTCTCCGGCCCGCCGGCGAAATCGTTTACCCAAAACGCCTCATGCCCTACCTCGCCGGCGCGCTCGACGTCTGGAATTGCCCCACCGAAAAGAAACGCTACTACTGGACCAACAACCCCACCACAGGTAAGCCCGCCACCATCCTCCCCGGCAGCACCGGCTTCTGCTATGCCTACAACGATTGGGGCGGCGTCCCCGAATTCACCACCCCTTACGAAGGCCTCGGCGCCGACCTCGATCCCGCTGACCCCGCTCCCTGGTGCAAGGAGCCCAAGGAATCCCACGTGAAGGTCCCCTCAGACATGATCTGCCTCGCCGAAAGCATTTCCGACGGCATTTGGGACACCGCGGTCGATCCCGACGGCCTCGCCCCCGGGCCGGGACGGGAAGACCCCGAATGGCCCAGCAAAAAGCATGGAAAAGGCTGCTTCTTCATGTACGCCGATGGCCACGCCGAATACCACAGCCAGAAGGACGCCGTCTCCCGCGTCCACAAATGGCGCCGCAAGTGGAACGCCAGCAACCTCCCGCGCATCCCTTAAAGCGCCCGGTACGCGTTGCCCTCTTTCAGCGTTTGCGCAATCGCCCCAAAGGCGTTGAAGCGCACCGGGAACGTTTCGCGCGTCTTGCCGTCCGCCGCCTTGAACACAGCGAAGTGCAAATGCGGCCCCGTGGTGTGCCCAGTGTTGCCGGACCGCCCAATCCACTCCCCGGCCTTCACCTCGTCGCCCACCTTCACGCGGTTCCCCCCCTTTTGCAGGTGCACATAATGCCCCAACGTCCCGTCGCTGTGTTTGATCATCAAGTAATTCGCGTCCCACTCATAGTCCTTGCTCGGCCCGCCCACCGCCGAGTCGTCCCGTGACCCAACCACCACCCCGCCCCGCGCCGCGTGCACCGGCGTCCCCTCCGCCATCCGAAAGTCAATCGCGTAAGCGTCCCCGCCCGTGTGGCTGTAGCTTCCATGGAATCCCTGGGACACCGCGTACGCCTCCCCGGCCGCGTAGGGCAGCAAGTACACATGCTCATCGTCATGCCGCGCGCTCGTGTTGCCCCAAGTCGCATGGTAGGTGTACGCCCAACTCCCCGCCCCCTTCGATTTCCCCGGCGCTATCGCGAACGCTTCGATGCTCCCGTTCGCCGGAACCGTGACCGTGCGCGGCAGCGCGTGGGCGCACGTGTAGTTTTTCAGCTTCGCCTCAATCGTCACGGTCACATCCGCGCCCTGCAGGTTCCGCACGAAAAAGGCCGTCGCCCCGTTCGTCTTGACGTTCGTGATCTCCACCAATTTCTCTCCGGCTTGGCAGGCCAATCCCGCGGCCAGCGCAACGAAGCCCACGGCCGCGCGGCGCAGAATCCGTCGGCCCTGTTCCCACCGCCATCCATCCAGCATCATCATCATCGAGTTCCAGAAAAGCGGGGGAAAAGGCTCGTCGGCCGAGAAGGAGGCCTCCGCCGGACGCGCTCAAAAATGAGCGGTTTTTGCCTTTTCCCCATTTGCCATCCCCCCATCGCACGCGCCATGCCAGAAGCCCAAAACCCTCCCCGGATTCTTTAGACCTCCCTCCAATAGATCGAAGTTTCCTTGAGAAAACCACCTTTCTGGATTAAGTGGAGTCCGCGTGCAGGCCCTCCATTTTCCCCGCCTCATCTTCTCGGTTTCGGCCGCAGCGGCGCTTTGTCTTTTTTTGGGACAGCCCCCGTCTCCGGCCGGGACAGTGGCCGCTCCCGTTGCCTCCGGCCCATCCGCCCGCCAAGACGCTTCGTTCCTTCGCGCGAACTCGCTCCCCCTGATTCATGCGGGAGACCTGCTCCGCCATTCCTTCATCCACCCGCGCCGATCGACTCCGGACCAACAACCATTTCGGCCAGGCGTCGTGTTGGTGCATTGGAAACGCGCGCCGGGTGTTTCCATCGTTTCCGTTCCAGCGGGCCACGAGATCGCCGTTCGGGATTTTTTGGCGACCAGCCCGGAGGCCCACTTTGCGGAGCTTGACGTTTTCCCGGACCGCCAGTCGGTCGTCTTGAACGATCCCAAGGCCACCAACCAATGGCATCACCCGCTCATCGGGTCCACAAACGCCTGGACAGTCGCAGGTGGCTCGCCCTCCATCCGCGTCGCCATCGTGGACGACCCGTTTCAAATGGACCACCCCGACCTCGCGCCCCACGTCGTGCCAGGCTGGAACGTTTCCCTCCATCAAGCGGTCACCGCCTCTTCGGGCCTTGGCCATTCAACTCTCGCCGCCGGGCTGATCGCGGCCGTCACCGGCAACGCCGTTGGCGTCGCGGGCCTGACCCGCTGCTCAATCCTCCCCGTCGCCGCCCCGGATTACTCGATATCCCAGATCCACAACGCCATCATCTGGGCCGCCGACCACGGCGCGCGCGTCGTCAATGTCAGTTGGAACGTCGCCCATAGCCCCACCCTCAACGCCGCCGGCGAGTACCTGCGCGACCGCGCCCAAGGCATCTTCCTCGTCTCCGCCGACAATCCCCGCCGCCTCTACAGCTTTCCCAACCACCCCTTCATCATCGCCGTCGGGATGACCGACGACCGTGACGCCTCCGTTTCAGGTTACGGAGACTTCATCGACCTCACCGCTCCGGGATGGAATGTCTATTCCACCACCATCGCGGGTGCCTACGACGGAGCCTCCGGGACCAGCTTCGCCGCCCCCATCGTCGCGGGGATCGCTGCGCATCTCCTCGCCATCAACCCCTCCCTCACCACCGCCCAACTCACCAACATCCTCCAACAATCCGTGGCTGACCTCGGCGCTCCCGGATGGGATCCATTCTTCGGCGCTGGGCGCGTCAATTTCGCCGCCGCCGCCCGGGCCGCCTTCGACACCCTCCCCGTCAGCCGCATCCAACAATTCGGCCCGCGCCATTTCGCGGCCATCCATGATCCCCGCGCCACCCTCCAATTGCTGGCGTTCGACGAACCGGGGACCCTTCCCCGTGCCTTGCCCTCCGTGCTGGCTTCCACCAACAATGGCTTGGTCCACTTCCTCGTCGAAGGCGACCTTCCCTCAAGTTCATTCTTTCAATTGAAAATCTCCCTTCCCTAGATTTGGCGCCTCGGGCCCCGTTGCCCTGATGGCCAACCGCGCACCAGGACGCCCTGCGCCGGTCGATGGTGGCTGCGCCAAAATCCCGACCCCTAGCAGTATCGGGTTTTCCCCTATGTTTTCTTGGGGCCCTGATGCTCCCCTCAAAACAGGCGTTGTCCCGATAGCCCCTACTCGGGGTCAGGCATAGCCTGTGTTTCATAATGATTGGAGAGGGGCCGGGGGTCCGGGAATACCATAAATCAGTGGTCAGGTCTCCGCCTTCCGCCAATCGAACAACCACATGCTTGCCATGAACGCGGAACAGTTTGCCAAAGATGGGGTCAACAATGCGGCCGACCAATTCGCGGCCGTCGCGGATGGGATCGAGGGCGCGCTCTCCCACACCCGGGAGCAGCTTCACGACTTGGAAAAGAAGGCTCTCGAGGCCGCGCGGTGCGCCGCCCGGGGCGCGGACGATTTTGTCCACGAAAAACCCTGGCAAGCCATTGGCGTCGCCGCCGCCCTCGGCCTGGTCGCCGGCCTCCTGTTCCGCCGCCAGTGACAGATTGAAACCTATGCCCTCCGCTTCTGCTTCACCAAACCTCCCGGGCGGCGTCCCCTCCCGCGGCTCCGGCGTCGGTGTGCTTGATTCGGTTCGTGCCGCTTTGGGCACAACGGCGAGGATGGTTCGGACCCGTCTTGAGATCATCTCCCTCGAGCTCGAGGAGCAGCGCGAATGGATGCAGCGCCTCGTGATTTTCGCCCTCACCGGCCTGTTCTGCCTCAGCATGGGCCTCTTCATGGCCACGCTTTTCGTCGTCGCCCTCTTCTGGGAATCCCACCCCATCGCCGTCCTGGGAGGGTTCTCTGCGCTCTATCTGGGCGTCGGGACGTGGGCGATCCTCACTTTCAGGAACCAAGCCAACTCGCGGCCACGCCTCTTCTCCGCCGCCTCCAAGGAACTGGCCGAGGACGAAGCGGCCCTCGCCACGCCGCTCGCCAAATGAACCAAAGCCTCGCAGACATCCAGTCCCGCAAGCAGGCGCTCATCGCCGACGCCCTCGCCCAGCGGCATTCTCTGGACGCGGCCTTCCGCGAGTTGCGGCGCCCGTTCGACGCCTGCCAGCGGACCGTCTCCAGGCTGCCCTCACCCTGGCTCTGGGCCGCCGCCGGCCTCTTGGCTTTAAAGTTGCCGATCCGCCGCGTATTGCGTATTCCCATCCTCATCTGGAAGGGATGGCGCCTGCTCCGCCGCGTTCAATCTGTGATCCAATAAACCCAGTCGATTTATCCCAAACTCAACATCAATCCAAATGGAAACCACTCCAAGAAAGGACTCTATGGTCGCCTCCTCCATCGCCAAGAAACCCAAAAGCCGCCTCCTCCTCGTCGATGATCATCCCATCGTCCGCCAGGGCCTCGCCGAAATGATCAACCAGGAGAAGGACCTCGTCGTCGCAGGGACCGCCGAGGATGTCCATCGCGCCCTCGACGCCATCGAAAAACTCAAACCCGACCTCGTCGTCGCCGACATTTCCCTCAAGGGCAGCAACGGCATCGAGCTCCTCAAAAACATCAAGGTGCGCTTCCCCAAAATGCTCGTCCTCGTCCTTTCCATGCACGACGAAGCCCTCTACGCGGTCCGCGCCCTCCGCGCCGGCGCCGGCGGTTACATCATGAAACAGGAGGCCACGGAAAAGGTCCTCACCGCCATCCGCCAAGTCCTCGCCGGCGAAATCTACCTCAGCGAGCGCATGGAGAAGAAAATGATGCACCAACTCGTCGGCGGCCGCACCGCGCGCACCGGCTCGCCCATCGAGGACCTCAGCGACCGCGAGCTCGAAGTCTTCGGCCTCATCGGCCAGGGCCACGGCACCCGCCAGATCGCCGAGGAACTCCACCTCAGCATCAAGACCATCGAGTCCCACCGCGCCCACATCAAAGAAAAGCTCAATCTCAAGAACGCGACCGAGTTGGTCCAGCACGCCATCCAGTGGCGCGAAGCCTGACCTCCTCCAAAACCGGCGCTCAGTGCAGGCCAACCCCGCGGGGCTGGCCTTTTTTTCCGTTCTCGGCCTTCAGCCGCCGCGTCGCCGTCCTTCCCGCCCCGCCTTTCTTGCCAAATCCCGCCCGGCTCCGGTAGCGTTCACTCCGATGAATATTCTGGTGACCGGCGGCGCGGGCTTCATTGGCTCGAACCTTTGCGAGCAGCTCCTTGCCGAGAACCATCACGTCTGGGCGTTCGACGACTTGAACGATTTCTACGACCCCGCCCGGAAGGAGAAAAACCTCCGCGAGCTCGCCGCCTTGGGCAAACCTTTCTCCTTCATCCAAGGCGGGCTGAACGATCCCGGTCGCCTCGAGGAGGTTTTCGCCAGCGTCCCATTCGACCAGGTGGTCCATCTGGCCGCGCGCGCGGGCGTCCGGCCCAGTCTCGAAAATCCGGTCCTATACCAGGAAGTCAACGTCACTGGAACGGTCCGCCTGCTGGAGGCTGCCCGCCATCGCGGCGTCAAAAAAATCACCATCGCCTCCTCCTCCTCGGTCTACGGCGTCAATTCCAAGTCGCCCTTCTCCGAAAGCGATCCCATTTTCCATCCCATCTCCCCCTACGCCGCCAGCAAGCTCGCCTGCGAAGCCCTCGGCCACGTTTACCACCACATCTACGGCCTGGACATCGCCATGCTTCGGTTCTTCACGGTTTACGGCCCACGCCAGCGGCCAGATCTCGCCATCTGCAAATTCGCCCACAGAATTTCCCAAGGCCTGCCCATTCCAGTTTTCGGCGACGGCTCCACCTCCCGCGACTACACCTATGTCACCGACACCGTCTCAGGCATCCTGGCCTGCACGCGCCGGGAATTCGGATACGAAGTCTTCAACTTGGGCAACCACGACGCCGTCAAGCTCGCCGCCCTCATCGAACTGCTCGAGGCCGCCATCGGCCGGAAAGCGGTCATCGACCGCCAGCCCCTTCAACCCGGCGACGTCCCCTTCACCTGTGCCGACATCTCCAAAGCCCAGCGCCTCCTTGATTACTCGCCCAAAGTCAAAATCGAGGAGGGCATCCCCCTCTTCGTCCAATGGTTCAAGCGGTCCGGGTTGAAAGTTTCTTGATCTGAAGCCACAGCGGCTTCAAATCCGCATCCTTCAGCGCCATGCGCCGGACGGACTCCCGCCCCCCAACCTTCATCGCCTTGCTCAGCCAGGCCATCGCCGCGGCCATCTGCCCCAATTGGCACGCGTAACACGCCAAGTTGTAAGGAATGGTGCAGACACTCGGGAAATGCTCCGCCACCGAGGCCAACGAATCCCACGCCTCCTGCGTCCGCTTCAGCTCATGCAGCGCGAACGACTGCTTGATCCATGAGTCCGGCCGTTCCGGCGACACCTGCACCAGCCCCCGCGCCGTCTCCAGCGCCTCCCTCCAATTCCCCGAATGCCCCAGCAGTTCCCACCGCAACGCCAGCGCGTCCGGATGCCCCTTCCCCGGGCTGGACACACGGTCCAGCTCCAAGAACGCTTCCGGGATGTTGTCCAACTCATACCACCCCCACGCCGCATTGACATAGTGGGTGTCGGGTGGGCTCATTGCTTCAATTCCGGGGGCCAACGCATCTTCCATAGTGGGCGACTGACGCCCCTATCATACACTTCCCCGACCGCATTTCAAATGTTCTGTGGCGAAATGCCGGCCCATTTCTCCGCAAAAAACCCGGAATTTCTCGTTCCGGGCTGCGGCCTTGATGGCGTGGCGGGCCTACGCGTCCTTCTTGGACCGGCTCCGCTCGGGCTTCTCCGGGGCCTCTTCCTTCTGCTCGCCCTTCAAAATCGCGATGAACTGCTTCATCGCCGGCGAAAGCACCTTGCTCTTCTTGTAAATCGCCGCCAGCGACCGGTAAAACTCCGACCCTTCCAAGTCCACCTGCGCCAACGTTTGCTTGGCCACCTCCTGGGCCACCGTGGTCTCCGGCACAATCGAAATCCCGGCGTCGATCTCAACCGCCCTCTTCACCGTCTCAATGTTGTCGAACTCCATCACGTTGAGGACGTGCACGTTGTTGTCCTTCAAAATCTTGTCGATCGCCTTCCGCGTCGGAATGTCCGGCTCAAAACTCACAAATTTCTGGTCCGTCAACATCTTCAGCCGGATCGCCTTCTCCTTCGCGAACGGGTGCTGCGGATGGCAAATCAACACCATCTTGTCCTTCCGCAGCGGCACAATCTCCAACTTGGGATCGCGCACCGGGTACGCCACCAAGCCCAAATCCACAACATTCCCCAGCACATCCTCGTACACTTGGTTCGAGCGCCGATACTCCACATGCGCGTTCACCGTCGGGAACGCCTTCAAAAACTTTTTCAGGTAGGGCGGAAGGTCATGCAGCCCAATGCTGTAAATCGTCGCCACCCGGATCGTCCCCGAAATGATGTCCTTCACTTCCTGCAGCCGGTGCTGCAGCGAATCATACGTGTGGATCACCTGCTTGCTGTAATCGTAAAGGATCTCGCCCTCCCGGGTCAGCCGGAATTTCTTCTTGCTCCGCTCGATCAAAAGGGACTTAAACGTCCGCTCCAGCGAACTAATTTGTTGGCTGACCGCGGACTGCGTGATCTGGTTGATCTGCGCCGCTTTCGTGAAACTCTCCGTCTCCGCGAGATCACAGAACACTTTCAAACTCTCAATTTGCATTCCCTTAATGAACAGCAACCCTGATCCCTCTGTCAACCGCTCAAACGCGAATAAATGCGATTATTCCCCGAAAAAATCCCATTTATTTTGAATAAATCTAATCTGATTTCGCGTCTGGGAACGCGGATTCGATTCCAGTGATGTCTTGAATTAGAACAGGTTGTGACGCTAACTGCTGCTTTAAGTAGCGCAGCGCCGACGGCACATCCTGCACCGATTTCGGCAGCGTCGCCCCCGCCGCGTTCGGGTGTCCTCCCCCCATGAGCTTCTCCGCGAACCGAATCGCCTCCCCATTCCGGCTGCGCAGGCTGACGATCATCGTCCCGTTCCCCTTTCGCAATAGCGTCAGCAACACCGGATACCGGGTTTCGCCACCCTCCAGCAGCCGGTGCACGATCCAATTGATGTTCCCCACCACCGTGTCCACAAACCCAATTTCTTCGGTCACCTCCGTGACATGGTTCCTGCTCCACGCGTGCCCCAGCTGGTTCTCCACCCGGCTCTTCACCTCGATCACCTCAAGCAGCGGGTGGTTCAATATCCCCTCCAGTCGCCCCTCCACCAATTCATGCAGGTTCCAAAACCCGTATATCTTCACCAAGCTCGCATGGTCGATCGCCGCCTGGAAATCCGGATCCTCCTCCAGGTACAAGTCCGCCACGTTGCTCAGGTGGACCAGCCGGTCCAGCTCCGCGCTCCCCAGCCCGTGCTCCTGGCACAGCTCGTAACAAAGGCGGCTCGCCGACTTCCCCGCGTCATGGATCAGCCGCGCCTTCTTCGGCGCCGTCTCCGTCACATGATGGTCGATCACCACCCAATTCGCGCGGTCCAGCCTCGGCTCAAAGCTGAGGTCGCACACCCACGCCGCTTTCTCCGGCAGCGCCCGCTGCTTCCAATTGTGGTTGTGGAACGCCTCCAACGGGGCCGCCTCGCCAAACATTTTCAACGAAAGCCGCTGCAACAAAAGCCCTGCCACCAGCCCGTCCAAGTCGCTCTCGTGCGTGCAAATCACTTCAGGTCTCGGGAACAAATCCATCCCCGACCCTAGCGCCTCCGTCCCTTTCTCGTCCAATTATCCCGCCGCCAGCGCCGCGTATCGCTCCTTCAACTGCCCTTCCCACCGGCCGGCCGTCGCGAACACGTGCGCCAGCCCGCCGATCTCGTCCAACGGCTTCTCCTCGGGCCATCGACCCTGCATCGCCTTCAGGCGCCCTTCCGCCTCCGCTTGGATTTCCCCGACCGCGCGTTGCAATTCGCTCACGCGGTCCGTCCATTCAAGCCCCCGCTCAAACAACTCCGCCTGCACCATCGGCGAAGTCGCCCGCGCCCGCTCCGCAAGGAACCCATCCACGCCCCGGCAAATCTCGCCGACCTTTGTGAACAGGTCCACCAACCCGTCCGGCGCCCGCTGCGCCGCGGGCGGTTTGGCCCCCGACTCCAGCGCCAACAAATGCTGCAGGCGGGATCGCGAATCCCGCAGGCACATCGCCGCGGCGTTCATCTCCGCGAAGCGCTCGTTCGCCGACGCGATTTCGACCGCGCCCGTCCCGGACGCCCGGTCCGGGTGCAATGGCGCGGAGAGCTGCAAAAACCGGGCGTTCACCTCCGCCGGATCCAGCCACGGCCCGCGCGGAAATTTCAAAAGCTCAAAATAATCAGTCATCAGGAAAGGCTCAGTGCGTCTACATCGGTCACCATCGATACCCCCTCGGGCAATTTCAACCTCCCCAGGGTCTGGTTCAATATCCGGCTCACGGCCGTCATCCTCGCGCTGCGCACCATCAGTTGGTGCCGAAAAAACGTCTCCGCCTTCAGCAGCGGCGCCGGCGCCGGCCCTGCGATGATCGCGTCCTCCACCGGCGCCAGCGCCCGCGTGATTTCGGTTTTCACATATTCCGCGCTGAGTTTCACCTTCTCCTCGTTCCGCGCCTTCAACGTCAGCATCGCCGCCCGCGCGATTGGCGGATACTTCAACTGTTGGCGGAACTCAATCTCCTGCTCGTAAAATCCCGCGAAATCATGCCGCCTTGCGTATTGGATCGCCGGATGGAACGGCGTGAACGCCTGCACAATCACCTCTCCCTCCACATCCCCGCGCCCCGCCCTGCCCGCCACCTGCGTCAAAAGCTGGAATGTCCTCTCCCCCGCCCGGAAGTCCGGCATGTGCAGGCTCAAATCCGCGTAAATGATCCCCACCAAGGTCACGTTTGGAAAATGCAGCCCCTTCGCGATCATCTGCGTCCCCACCAAGATTTCAATCTTCCCCGTCCGGAAATCCCCCAGCGTCCTCCGGTAATCCTCTTTCCGTTTCAGCGTGTCCGAATCCATCCGGGCCACCTTCGCGTGAGGAAACAATTTGCCCAGCGTCTCCTGCACCCGCTCCGTCCCCACCCCCGCGAACCGGATCGCCGGGCTGCGGCAATCCACCTTGGGGCACGCCGTCGGCGCCGCCATCACATGCGCGCAAATGTGGCACCTCAGCTCCTGCGCCGCCCGGTGATAGGTCAACGAAATGCTGCAATTCGGGCACCCCGCCACATATCCGCATTTCGGGCACTGCATCGAGGACGCGTACCCGCGCCGGTTCAGAAACAGAATTGTCTGCTCCTTCCGCTCCAAACGGAGGCTGATTGCGTCCCGCAGCCGCTGGGAAAAAACCGGGACGCCACCCCCCTTGTCCCGCCCCTTCTCCAATCGCATGTCCACCACCCTCACCAACGGCATCTTCTTGTCATCCGCTCGCGTCGGCATCTCCAGCAGCGTGTATTTCTTGTTCTGCGCGTTGTGGTAACTCTCCAGCGACGGCGTCGCGGACCCCAAAACCACCACCGCCCCCTCAAACTGTCCTCTCAACGTCGCCACGTCCCGCGCGTGGTACCGCGGCGCCTCCTCCTGCTTGTACGAGTGCTCATGCTCCTCGTCCACGATGATCAGCCCCAGCGGGTCCACCGGCGCGAAGATCGCCGACCTCGCCCCAATCACGATCCGCGCCCGCCCCTGCCGTATTTTCTGCCACTCATCATGCCGCTCCCCGCCCGACAAGTGGCTGTGCAAAACCGCCACCAACGTTTGCTGGCCCCCGCTGCTGAACCGGGCCTTGAACCGCTCCACCGTTTGCGGCGTCAGCGAAATCTCCGGCACCAGCACAATCGCCCCACGCCCGGTTTTCAACGCCTGCGCGATCGCCTGCAAATACACCTCCGTCTTGCCGCTCCCCGTCACCCCATGCAGCAGGAACGTCCGGGCTTCCCTCTTTTCCATCGCCCCGAGAATCGCCTCCATCGCCCTGGCCTGCTCCGGGTTCAACGCCAATGGCTGCGTCGGCAGGATGGTTTCGTTCGCGTACGGATCCCGCTCCGAAATCGCGGGCGCCACCGTCACCAGATGCAGGCTTTCCAATTTTCGCACCATCTGCGCGGTCGTGTGCGCCTGGTCCAAAAGCTCCTGCAGGAATATCTCCCCGGCGGCCGACACAATCTCAAAAATCTCCTCCTGCCGCTTCGTCAATTTCGGCTTTTCCGCCTTCGTTTGGATCGCCCTCACCTGCAACCGTTCCCTCCACCCGTCCTCCTCCTTCCGCACCGCCTCCGGCACCGCGCTCTTCAACGTCACCTCCAGCGGGCAGCAATAATACTCCGAAATCCACCGCGCCAGCTTCAAAACCTTCGGCGTCAACAGCGGCGCCCCGCCGATCACTTTCAATATCGGCCGCAGGTTCGAGTGCGGCGACTCCCCCACGAGCGCCGTCACATTTCCCAATACTTCCCGGCTCCCAAACGGCACCTTCACCCGCGAGCCAACCTCCACCGCCCCCGCGAATTCCTCCGGGATCGCGTAGTCGAACTCCTTGCGGATCGCCATCTCCAATGTCACCCGCGCAATCAAGCTCATGCCCGCGCCAAATCTCCCCCGCCCTTCGGTCCTTGCCAAGGAATGAATCCCGCCCGGCTCCGCCGCCGGAAATGTTCAGCTCGCGACTTGCCCGATCCGCCGCGCTCCCGCCTCCAGCAACCGGGTCGCCTCCCCCATCTTCGAGGCGAACGCTTTCACCTGGAACTTCGGCCCCAGCGTTTCGGCCAATTGCTTCACACGCTCCGTGCCCGCCGACACCGAAAGGAACTGCGCCCCCGAATCGACCGCCAATTGGCAGGCCCGCAACGCTTCCGCCTCCGTGATCAGGCTCAAATCCACCAGCACCTTCACGACCCGCTCGTCGGCCGCGTCCACAATGTCCCGCAACTCCCGCAATATCGCCTCGTCCGCTCCGTCCTTGAGCAGCCCCACATTCATCACCGCGTCCAGTTCGTGCGCCCCCGAATCGACGGCGGCTTCGGCCTCATACCGCTTCGCGTCCGCGTCCATCGATCCAAATGGGAATCCAATCGTCGCGACGATCTTCAGCCCCGCCTCCTCCATGAAATGGTGCGCCTCCCGCACCCGCCCCGAATTCACGCAAACCCCAAAGCATCCCCGCTCCACGGCGGCCGCGCACAACGCCTCGATCTGCGCCCGCGTCGCGTCCGCGCGCACGAGGGTCAACTCCGTCGCGCGCGCCACATCCGCCGGCGTGAAACTCGTCGCCATCACTTCGGCAGCAGGTCCCCGACCAGCGCGCGCTCTTCCTTCAGCTCGTTCACGGTCGCGTCGATTCGCGCCCGGCTGAATTCGTTGACCTCCACCCCCTGCACAATTTCCAGCTTTTTTCCGTCGCTCCGCACCGGGAACGAGCAGATCAGCCCGGCCTCGATCCCATACGACCCATCCGAACACACGCACACGCTGTGCCAGTCCCCCGGCGCCGTCGGCGTCACGATCGACCGCACGGAATCCACCACCGCATTGGCCGCGCTCGCGGCCGACGAAGCCCCGCGCGCCTTGATGATCGCGGCCCCGCGCTGCTGCACCGTCGTGATGAACTCACCCTCCAGCCAGGCGCGGTCACTGATCGCCGCGCTCGCTGCCTGCCCATTGATCTTCGCGTTGTGGAAATCCGGATACTGCGTCGCCGAGTGGTTCCCCCACACCGCCAGGTTGCTCACCGCCGTCACGTCCACCCCCGCCTTCCGCGCCAACTGCGACTTCGCCCGGTTCTCGTCCAGCCGCGTCATCGCGTGCCATCGGTCCTTCGCCACTCCCTTGGCGTTGCTCATCGCAATCAGGCAATTCGTGTTGCACGGGTTCCCCACCACCAGGATGCGCACATCCTTGGCCGCGTTCCGCTCGATCGCCTGGCCCTGCCCAATGAAGATTTTCCCGTTGATCCCCAGCAAATCCTTCCGCTCCATCCCCTGCTTCCTCGGCACGCTCCCCACCAACAAAGCCCAGTTCACCCCCTTGAATCCCTCATCCAGGCTGGCCGTCGGCACGACCCCCTTCAACAGCGGAAACGCGCAGTCGTCCAACTCCATCACCACCCCCTGCAGCGCCGGCAATGCCGGCTCAATTTCGATCAAATGCAAAATCACCGGCTGTTCCGGCCCGAACATCGCGCCCGAGGCGATCCGGAAAAGCAGCGAGTATCCAATCTGTCCAGCGGCTCCCGTGACCGCGACGCGAATAGGTGTCGAATTCATAATCAATCTATCCAGCCAGTAAAAAGTCAAACTTGCCAGCCCGTCCATCCGAAAATCCGCCCCGCCCGGCCTCCGGGCCAGCCAACCGCCCCCATTCCCCCTTGTTTTGGTTGCTTTTTTGGGCGGCTCGCGGATTCTCCCGGCGCATGCTCGCCGCCCTGCTGACCACCGTGTTCTTCTCGGTCTCGGCGGTCTGTGCGAACCGGACCGCCCGCCTCCTCGGCGGCGCCGAGGCCAGTTTCTGGCGCATCCTCCTCGCCACTTTGATTCTCGCCGCCCTCAGCCACACCATCGGCGCCGGCTTCCAAGGTCCCGCTCTCGGCCTTTTCTTCGCCAGCGGCGTCGTCGGCTTCGGCATCGGCGACCTCGCCCTCTATCAAGCCTTTCCCAGGCTCGGCTCGCGCCTCTCCATCATGCTCGTCCATTGCCTCGCCGCCCCCTTCGCCGCTGTCGTCGAATGGCTCTGGCTCCGAACCCACATCACCGCCGCCGAAGCGGCCAGCAGCGCCCTCATCCTCTTTGGCGTCGTGCTCGCGCTCGCCCCGTCCGACCACCTCGCCATTCCCCGGAAAACTCTCGTCTTCGGCGTCGCCATGGGCATCCTCGCCGCCCTCGGCCAAGGCGCCGGCGCCGTCCTCAGCCGCAAAGCCTTCGACTTCTCCCGGGCGGGCGGCTTTGAAATCGGTGGCGTCACCGCCGCATACCAGCGCATTTGGGGTGGGCTCCTCGTCGCGGTCATCAGCGTCGTTTGCATCAAGGCGTTTCGCCGCGAACCACGCGCAAAAAAGGACTGGAGAAAGGTCACCCCTTGGCTGCTGATCAACGCCGCCACCGGCCCAGCCCTCGGCGTCGCCTGCTACCAATGGGCCCTCGCCACCGCCCCCACCGCCATCGTCCTCCCCATCGTCGCATTGACCCCCCTCACCATCATTCCAATCGCGTGGGCCGTCGACGGCGAACGCCCCTCCCGCCGCTCCCTGCTCGGCGGCGTGGTTGCCGTCGCGGGTGTCATTGGCTTAACGTTGGCCCGGCATACATGAGCAAAAAAAGCGGCAAAATT
>CAZSXX010000030.1:0-21247 GCA_964611245.1 uncultured Verrucomicrobiota bacterium
CCCCCCCCCCCCCCCCCCCCCCCCCCCCCCCCCCCCGCAAGGGTTGGAAATCCCGAAAAACCGCATCGTTTTGAGCGCCAGAACCAGGATTTAACCTATGTCCCTCTCCGCCACTGAGGATGCGTCGCGCGCGAAGTTCGCCGGCTATTCCATGCAGGTGCCGGCGGTGGGCCGGGTGGAGTTGACCCATCTGCTCCACCAGAACAGCGAGACGTCGATCTATGCCTCCACGCGGCCTGGGATGGTTTTCAAGACGTTTGACCTGGGCTGCGGGAAGGCCGATGAGGTGAGTTATGGCCCGTACATGGGGTATTGCGTTGAATTGGAGAATTGGCAGGACGTCCATGCGGTGGAGGAGTTGAGCGGGCGGGTGCCGGCGTTTTACGGGGCGGACATTGATTACGAGCGGAAGTTCGCGTTCATCGCGATGGAATACTTGGAGGGGCAGGACTTGCTGTCGTGGTGCCGCGCGGCGGCGGATTCCTGCTATCCTGAGGGGTGGGCGGATGAATTCCGGGCGGCGTTGTACGAGACGCTGGAGATCGTGCGCCGGTTCCACAAGCACAACATCATCCTGATTGATTTCAAGCCGGACAACGTGATCCGCCTTTCCAATGGCGCGATGAAATTTGTGGACATGGGGGCGTTCTTCACGCCGCGGCACAGCCGCGAGACGGAGAAGTATGTTTATTCGGCCACGCCGGATTACGCGGAGTTGGTGACGGACACGTCGCTGGTGCAGACGGGCCTGCCGCTCAAGGAAGGGGCGGACATGTTCTCGGCCGGGGTGGCGATGTTTGAAATGGCGATGGGAACCTCGCGCCTGGGCATGGCGGATGCGTGCGCGGACGAGATGCTGTCGATGCCCGAGATCTTCCTGTTCCGGGACTCGCAAATCCGGGACATCTGGAAGGCCTATCCGCATTTGCGTGAGGCGTTGCCGCTCATCGCCACGCAGCTCCGGGAGCGGCGCATCCTTTTCTCCGAGTTTTGGCACCTGCTGAAAGGGTACCTTCGCCACCAGGTCCCCGATTTCGAGAATATGACGGAATCGGAGCACCGGGGGTTGCTCCTCTCGGTGGGGGCGAATTTCATCTCCGACCAATTGCCCGATTCGCTGAAATGGCTGGCGGACGCGATCGCGCAGTCGACCACGCTGCGGAGCTTCCGCCTGAACAGCATTGGGGAGCTGATGGAGAAATTGCTGAAGGCGATCCCGGACGAAACGCGGGAGGACCTGGAGCGGCACAACGCGGTGATGCAGATGGCGCGGGACCTGGAGCCACCGATCCGTTTTTTGGAGCCGTTCAACACGTGGGAGGTGAGGATGAACCCCGCGGCCGGGCATTGGGCGATTTCGGCCAGGCGCCTCGCGTCCAATGAGCTTCGGGAAACGGCGGTGTTCACGTTCCTCAAGGAGGCGCACCGGGACGGGCAGGGGCACCGCTATTACGAGGTGGTGGGGGACTTGGAGGCGGATTTCCTGGGGGAGGACCGGCTCACGCTGCAGAGCGTCGCCAATGACCCTGTGGCATGGGTGGTTTAGCTGAATTCCGCTTGGCTCTCGCCTTCATCGAGGTAAACTGCCGGAGCCACTCGACATGAGAATCCACCTCCACCGCCGCCTCGCCCTCTTCGCGCTGGCAATCGGCTTGGTTGGGGCGTTGGACGCCGCCGCGGCCGGGCCGGCGGCGAAGCGCCCGAACATCCTTTTCATCCTCGTCGATGACCAGTCGCCGTTCGACTTCAGGTTTTACAATTCGAAGTCGACCCTGCAGACGCCAAACATCGACCGGCTCGCGGCGGAGGGAATGGTCCTTGACGGCGCTTACCACATGGGCGCGTTCAACGGAGCGGTCTGCACGCCGTCGCGGCACATGATCATGACCGGCCGCACGGTGTGGCATCTGCCCATCGGGCCGGGCGCCCAGGGGCATTGCCCGCCGGATGTCGTGACAAACACCCTGCCCGCCGTCTTCAACCGCGTCGGTTACGCCACCATGCGCACCTGCAAGGTGGGGAACAGTTACGACGGCGCGAACAAGCTCTTCACCGTCCGCCGCGACGCCTCCAAGCGCGGGGGCACGGACGAAAGCGGCAGCGCCTGGCACGGCGAGCAGGTCCTCAAGTACCTGGACGAGCGCGAATCATCGAAGGACTCGAAGCCGTTCCTCATCTACTTCGGCTTCTCGCACCCGCACGACACGCGCGATGGGAAGCCGGAGTTGCTCGCCAAATATGGGGCGGTGAACCACACGGACAAAGACTCGCCCCCGCCCGCGAATCCGAAACAGCCCGCGCTCCCGGCGAACTATCTGCCCGCGCATCCTTTCCACCATGGCCATCCAAATCTGCGCGATGAGGTCGCGGTGAGCGGCGTGTGGACCCGCCGCGACGAGCGCACCATCCGCAACGAGCTTGGCCGAGAGTTCGCGTGCAGTGAGAACATCGACATCCAGATTGGGCGCGTGCTGGCCAGGCTCAAGGCGATGGGCGAACTGGAGAACACCTACATCCTCTACACCGCCGACCATGGCATGGCGATTGGCCGGCACGGCCTGCAGGGCAAGCAGAACCTCTACGAGCACACCTGGCGCGTCCCTTTCGTCGTGAAAGGCCCCGGCATCAAGCCCGGCTCGCGGGCGCAGGGGAACGTTTACCTTCTCGACGTGCTCGCCACCCTCTGCGACCTCGCGGGCGTCACGCCGCCCGAATCCAACGAAGGCCTCAGCTTCAAGCCGGTTCTCGAGGGCAAACAGAAATCGATCCGCGATGCGCTTTTCGGCGTGTACAACGGTGGGACCAAGCCGGGCATGAGATCCGTGAAAAAAGGGGATTGGAAGTTGATCAAGTACGACGTGCTCAACGGCTCCGTCCGCGAGACGCAGCTCTTCAACCTTGCGGAGAATCCGGAGGAATTCCTCCAACAGCACCACGACCCAAAAGTCATCGCCCTCACCGGCGCCACGCCCGCGGCGCGCCAAGTGAACCTGGCCGGCGACCCGCGCCACGCAGGCAAGCTCAAGGAAATGGAGGCGCTGCTGCTCTCCGAAATGCGCCGCTTGGATGATCCTTGGCGGTTGTGGGATCAGCCCAAAGAAACTCGGGAGGCAAATTAGCTTTCATCCCCGGCCGAAAACCAACGACACTTTGAATCAAGATTTCCCTGCGCTGAGCGCGGGATGCCCAAACAGAATCCATGAAACACATCCTCCTTTCCCTGCTGCCTCTCGTCGCACTGGCGTGCCCACCGAACGCGTCGGCGAATTCCGGCCAGGCTGCCGCTGACACCGGCGCCCCGCGCGCCGAAGCCGTCGTTTACACCCTTGCCCAAGCCGACGCGAAGGCGCCCGCCACTCCCGCGGAATCAAGGGCCGAAGCCCGCCGGAGACGCCAGGCGGCCAACAAGGAGGCCACCGCCAACGCCGCCCATGCCCTGACCGCCGAGCCTGAGGCCGCCACATCCCGGCGTTCGCAGGCCGTCGCGCCCCCGGCCAAGGGCGAGCGCATCGTCCTCATCGGCAATGGCCTCGCCGAGCGCGACGTTTATTACGGGCGCATCGAGACCGCGCTCGCCCTGCGTTTCCCGGACCATGCCCTCATCGTGCGCAACATGGGCCACGTTGGCGACACGCCCGGCTTCCGCCCGCATCCCTCCCGCGCCTCGCAGTGGGCGTTTCCCGGCGCGGAGAAATTTCACCCCGACAAACAGGTCCACAAAGGCCAGGGCTTTTACGGCACGCCGGACCAATGGCTCACCCACCTGAAGACCGACACCCTCGTCGCCTTTTTCGGCTACAACGAGTCTTTCGACGGCCCCGGGAAAGTCGCCAACTTCGAAGCCGAGCTCGACGCCTGGGTGCAGCACTCCCTCGGCAACGCCTACAACGGCACGGCCGCCCCGCGCATCGTCCTTGTCTCCCCCATCGCCTACGAAAACCAGTCCGCCAAACGCGACCTCCCCTCCGGCAACAAGGAGAACTCGAACCTCACCCTCTACACCTCCGCCATCGCCAACGTCGCCCAGAAGCACGGCCTCACTTTCATCGACCTCTTCAAGCCGACGCTCGACCTGTTCGCCAAGTCCGCGCGGCCCCTCACCACCGGCGGTTTCGTGCCGAACGACGAAGGGTACCAGGTCATCGCCGAAATCCTCGCCACCGGCCTGTACGGCCACCAACCGCGCGCCGCCAACGTCGACCCCGCCCTCGTCCACGCCGCCGTCAAAGCCAAGGACTATTTCTGGAACGCCGACTACAACCTCGTCAATGGGGTCCACGCCTATGGCGGCCGTTACAATCCCTACGGCCCGCAAAATTACCCCGATGAAGTCCTCAAAACCCGAGAGATGACGGCCCTGCGCGACTCCCTCATCCACCAGGTCGCCACCGGAAAGAAGACCGACCTCGCCGTGGACGACAGTCGCACCCGGCCGCTCGGCCCCGTGCCTTCCAACTATGCGCCGAGCGCCAAAAACGGCACTGAGCGTTACCTTTATGGCGAGGACGCCGTCAAGTCCCTCACGGTGCCCCCCGGCTACAAAGTCGAGCTCTTCGCCAGCGAGAAGGAGTTCCCCAACCTCGCCAACCCGATGCAGCTCTCCTTTGACAACAAAGGCCGCCTCTGGGTCGCGGTGATGCCCACGTATCCCCATTACCGGCCCGGCGACCCCTTGCCGAACGACAAGATCATCATTTACGAAGACACCAACGGCGACGGAAAGGCGGACAAAGAAACCATTTTCGCCGACAACTTGCACCTGCCCATCGGCTTTGAATTCGCGCCCGAAGGCGTTTACGTCTCCCAGGAGCCAAACCTCGTGCTCCTCCGCGACGACAACCACGATGACAAAGCCGACGGCGTCGAGATCATCCTCGGCGGCTTCGACACCCACGACACCCACCACGCCATCAGCGCCTACACCGCCGACCCAAGCGGGGCCTTCATGCTTTGCGAAGGCGTCTTCCTCCACAGCAACATCGAGACCCCCTACGGCCCCGTCCGCTGCGTGGATGGCGGCTTCTTCCGCTACAGCCCGCAGCGGGGCCAACTGGAGCGGACCATCCAAATGTCCATCCCCAATCCTTGGGGTTACGTCTTCGACCAATGGGGCCAGGATTTCCTCCTGCACACCTCCGGCCCGAACCTCAACTGGGCCCTGCCCCTCCAGGTCAAGCCCACCTTCGGCAGCAAGGTCCCATCCACCGTTGACCTCATCCCGAAAGGCCACGCCGTCCGCCCAACGTCCGGCTTGGAGATCGTGTCCTCCCGCCATTTCCCGGATGAAGTCCAGGGCGACATCATCCTCTGCAACTCCATCGGCTTCCTCGGCGTCAAGCAGCACCAAATCGAGGAGGACGGCGCCGGGTGGAAAACATCGCACCGCCAGGACCTGCTCAAAAGCACCGACGGCAACTTCCGGCCCGTCGACCTTGAATTCGCCCCGGACGGGTCGCTCTACGTCATCGATTGGCACAACGTCCTCATCGGCCACATGCAGCACAACGCCCGCGACCCCCTCCGCGACCACGTCCACGGCCGCATCTTCCGCGTCACCTATCCCAGCCGCCCGCTGGTCAAGCCGACTCAGGTCGCCGGGGCGCCGATTCCCGCCCTGCTCGAAAACCTAAAACAACCCGAGTCCCGCGCCCGCTACCGCACCCGCCGCGAACTCCGCGGCAAACCCGCCGCCGAAGTCCTTCCCGCCGTCAAAAAATGGGCCGCCGCCCAAACCGACACCCACGCCAAACTCGAGGCCCTCTGGACCACCTGGGGCCTCAACGCCACCGACGAGGGGCTCCTCCGCGAGCTCCTCGCCAGCCCAGACCACCGCGCCCGCGCCGCCGCCGTCCGCGTCCTTCGCTACAACACCCACCGCGTGCCGGACAGCGCCGCCCTCCTGGAGAAAGCCGCCGCGGATCCCCATGGCCGCGTGCGCCTCGAAGCCACCATCGCCGCCTCCTGGTTCCCCGACACCGCCGCCGCCAAAAAAATCGCCGCCGTCGCCTCCACCCAACCCCTCGACCACTGGAGCAAAGACGTCGTCAAAACCACCATTGATCGCCTCGGGGGCGTCGCCGAGGACGAGCGTCCCGAATTCACCGCCATGCCGGTCCCCGCCCACCTCAAAGGCGCCGCCGCCACCCAATTCACCTTGGGCCAGCAAGTTTACCATCGCGAAGCCCACTGCGCCGCCTGCCACCTTCCGACGGGCAAAGGCTTCGAGGGCGCGGTCCCTCCCCTCGAGAACAGCGCCTGGGTCGCGGGCTCCCCCGAGCGCCTCATCAAACTCACCCTCTACGGCCTCATGGGCCCGATTGAGGTCAACGGCGCCAAGTTCGACGGCCAGGTACCCATGACTCCTTTCGGCGGCCTCCTCAACGACGACGAAGTCGCCGCCGTCCTCACCTTCGTCCGCAACAGCTTTGGCAACAAAGCCGACCCCATCACCCCCGCCGCCGTCAAAAAAGTCCGCGCCGCCAACCCCGGCCGCCTCATGCTCTACAACACCACCGAACTACTCAACGAACACCCCCTGAAATAGGGCTCCGACCGTGGGCGCGTGGAACAACCCGTGGAACCGCCATCCCGATGACGCCGGAGGAGATTGAGAAGCTCACGCACAATGGGGCGGATTCGTTCGCCGAATTGTTGCGCCGACCCTGGGAATGCACTGAGTTGGAGATGGAGTTGAAGTCCGCGATCGACCTCAAGGATGTGGCGTGTTGCCGGGATTTGCTTCGCGAAAAGGAAAAGTGGCTTGCGGAGTTCAAAAGCCATGAACTTGCGGAGCTGATGGATGCCGCCATCCGCGCCGGCGGGGCGGCGGAGGAACTTGTCGGCTTGCTGCTGGAGTCGAGTGTCCCCGCAAACAGCGTGTATGACGGAATCGGCCCGGATTATCAGCACACGCCGCTCGTGACCGCAGCCCGGCTGGGTCGCCTCGATTTGGTCCAGAAACTTGCCGCGGCTGGCGCGGATGTTTTCTGGACGAGTCCCACGGGCGCAAACGCACTGAGCGAAATCCTGCCGAGCAAGGCGAGGCAGGCGCCCAGCGCCGATTCGCCCGAACTTGCGCGGGTTCGCGAATGGCTGACGCGGCAGGGCTTGCGGATCGACCCGCTTTGCGCCGACAGCCGGAGGAAGTTGCTGTGGGCATCGGGCCAACCGGCGTCGTGGCCGGACGTTCCCGCATTGCTTGCGTTGGGGATTCCGCCCGAGGCGACGGGCTGGACGCCGTTCATGCTCAGTCTGGCAACCGGCGTTGCGGACGAACGCGCGGCCGCGAACTTGGCGCCGGAAGAACTAAACCACCGGGACCGGTGGAATCGAACTCCCTTCCTGCTCGCAGTCGCGGGGGGCGACTTGGAAATGGCGCGGGCTTTGGCCGAACGCGGCTGCGACCTTCACGCCAAAGGCCATTGCGGAGCCACGGCGCTCCATCTTGCGGCGCAAATCAACCACTGCCACATGCTCGAATGGCTGCTCGCCCGCGGGCTCGCGCTGGACGCGCGGGACTCGTTCGGCCAATCGGCCCTGCATGCAGCCGTCAGCGGCAATCGCGTTAATGCCGCCGCTTTCCTTTTGCGAAAAGGAGCCGATGTGCACGAGCGGGACGCCAACGGCTATGCACTCATCCATTCCGTTTTGTTCCCGGAGGATTTGGCGATGCTCAAGCTTCTGCTCAAAGCCGGCGCGGACGTGAACGAAGTCTCCGGCGGTGGTTGCTGGCCCCTGCAGGACGCTTCTCAGGCGGGCAACGCCCCTGCGGTCGCCTTTCTGCTCCAAGAAGGCGCAAATCCAAACCTCACCTCGACGGGCCAGACCGCGCTCTTTGCGGCAGTGTCCAGCGACAGCTTGGAATGTGTCCGCCTGCTGCTCGACGCCGGGGCTGAAGTGAACGCCACGGACTGCGACGGCTGGACCTGTTTGTTCCATCTCCGCTCGGAGCAAGTCGCTCATTGCTTGCTGGAACATGGAGCGGACCCGGGCGTCCCAGATCAATGTGGCGGGTTGCCAGAGGACTGGGGGCGCGTTCCGATGGCGGTCCGGCGGATGCTCCGCGAATGGAGAATGGCCCACGGGCAATCAAACCCGTGACCTTCATTCTCCGCGGCATGGGAAGCACAGACGCCACGGTTGTCCGAGAGTTGTTGGTGGAGGCTGTGAGCTGTGGAAGCAGGCCGATTTTTTACGGGCAATGGGAGCCCGTCCGTTCGCGGCCGCCCTCGGCTCGGAGCACTATAACGACGACGGGAAAAAAAGAGCGCGCTTTCGCGCGCTCCGTGTCCACTTGATTCGAAACTCGAATTAGGTGTTGCCCGTGGAGGTGCTGCGGCGGTTGCCGCTGGAGCTGGTCGAAGTGTACTTCGAGGAGCTGTATTGGTTGCCGCTGCGGGAACTTCCGCCAGAGGTGCTGCTGCCGCCGCCGGCGATTTTCTCGAGTTGTTCAGGTGTGAGTTCTTTGCTCTTATCGCTCATAGTATGTGATCGGTTGGTGGTTATTGGTTTCTCTCAACTGCAGCGCGCAGTTTTCGTTATTTTCTCACGCGCGAACATGTTATCCCTTTAGCAGGGGGAGCGCCAGCATCAAAAAGGCGCATTTTTCGCATTAACGAGGGCAACGCCCGCGCGTTTTTGCGGAATATTGGCTGGAAAGCCCTGAAATGTTGATTTGGAACGCCGGGGCGGGACGCGGGATTTCGCAGATTCGATAAATTGAGAATGGGTCTCCGCTTTGGGGAGGGATGCCCGAGGAATTCACAGGCGCCAGCCAAGCTTTGGCCGGTTGAGGAAATACAGCATGCCGAGAATTCGCATTTGCACCATGAGCAGGACGAGGAAGATGAACCAAAACGCGAACTGCCCGGCAAACAGGGGAAGGGACTCATACAGCAGGGCTTGCAGGAAGAGGCGCAGGGCGAGCAGGGCTCCGAAGAGAAAACAGGCCATCAAGTATTGGCCGGGGACCTTGAGGATGGAGGAGAACACGAAAATCGGATTGAGCGCGGTGTAACTGTCGGACATCGCCACGCCGAGCAACGCCATTGGATAGAAGACCATGCCGAGCGCGAGCGCGGCGATTCCGGGCGCCGGGCCGAACTGGAAGAGGAGAAAGAGCCCAGGACCGATGGCCACGAGGAGCGTGACGAAGAATTGGAAGAACGGAACGACGATGTCCGAGTAAATTTCCGTCACCTCGGGAAACTCCGGCGGGAGGTCCTCCCCCGCGGCGGAAGTCACCACGATGCGCTGCATGAAGGCGAAGAGGTAGCCCCAGGTCAGGACTGTCAACGCGAGGCGCAGGATGCCGAAGCCGGGCAGGAGTTCGACCGCGCCGAAGAACACTGTTCCGCAGCCCAGGAGGATGACGCCATTGCCGCGAAACGGGTAGGCGAACGCGCGGCGCACCGCCTCCCCAAAGGTGCGGGTGCGGCCCGCGTTGATGGCGGCGGCTTTTTGGGCGTCGGCCACCGAATCGCATTGTCCGCCGCAGGCATTGCAGAAATGGACGATGTTGCGCCCGACCTTCTGCTGGCGGGCGCATTGGACGCACGGTTTGGCGCCGCATTTTTTGCAGACGGCCACGGAGGGCACGCCGGGGTGGTTCGCGCACTCATGGCCCCCGTGCGCGGCGACCGGCCGCGCTGTGGGCGGGGTGGCCACGGGCGGCGCCCCTGGATTGGACACCCGGGCTCCGGCGTTGAAAGGGGTCACCACGGGGGGAGGCGGGAGGTTCAGCGCCGGGGGAGGGATGGCGGGAGATGGATTGGCGCCGAGGGGGGCGTCCTCGAACAGGAGTTCAAGGCTTCCGAGCCGGAGCCGTTGTCCGGGTTCTGCGAGCGCCTCGGATATGCGCTGTCCCTCGATGAAGGTGCCGTTGGTGGAGCCAAGATCGCGCACCCGAAGTTGTCCGCCGGGTTCGAGCGCAATTTCGCAATGGGAGCCGGAGACCGAAATGTCGGCCAGGCAGAGGTCATTCAACTGGGCGCGTCCGATCCGTTGGTTGCGGCTGCCGATCGTGTACGTAGTCCCGGCGGCATCGCCGCTTAATATCTTGAGGAGCGCCATAAGGATCCGCGTTAAGAGTGACGATAACCAAGAAAAATGGCGGGTGTCCACATTATGGTTTCCCTAGCGTCCGTCCACGCCCGGCTGGGTCACGCGAGGCCCTGAATCGGTTTGGCGAAGGACCGGGTTGAACCGTGCCGCCGGATAAATCCAGCAATGTTTTCCGGCGGCCCAGCCGCGCACCAAGGCAATTCCTTGTCGTGGGCGCCGGCGGGCTTGGCCTGACTCCGCTCTCAATTGGGGTTTTTCACCAAGCGGAAGAAACGCTGGGCCCCGTCCGCCGGGACGGAGTGGCTGTGCCCGACGACATTCTCCATGGGGGCCCAACCCGCAGCAGCGGCCGCCGTGTTGGCCTGGAGGACAAAACCGGGCAAGTCCGGCCAAGTCAACAGGATGTTTGACCCGCTGAGCGCGGCGGTGAGAACCGGTTGGGGATCCGGCGGCAACGAATAGATACCAAACTCGTCCAGGCCGAAATACCAACTGTCGGTTCCGGCGTAAAAAATGCGGAACTGAACGGAGGCTTGGTTGTCCGCCGCGGGAACGCGGAACAATTCGACCCGAGTCCCGTCGGCGGCGTCGTCATTGACGCGCCCGCGGAGGGCCGCCCCCGCCGCCTCGTCGAGCGGCGCCTTGATGAACGAGCCATAAGTGCCGCCGGAGCCATCCTCAAAAAAGGGCGCATGTTGGTCGCCAGGAGCGGAAATGTTGAAGGTCGCCTCCAGGTCGATGGCCCCATCGACGCGGATGATGTCGGGCGGCTCCAGGTAGTAGACAACGGGATGCCAAGTCGCCCCGCCGTCGTTGGAGACTTCGATGCCCGCGATGGAGTCCTGATTTTGAGTCAGCAGGCTGTGAAACGACAGGTGAATGTTGTCTTTCCCGGCAAGGTTGATGGTTGGCGTGGTCACGTCGAGGATTTGCCGGGCGCCGTCCCGATAGCCCGAAAGGCCAAACAGGATTTGGCCATTGGCGAATTGCCGCACCATGGCGCCGTTCTTCAGATAGGAAACGGAGGGGCTTCCAAGCAACTGCACGAGCGGGGAGGTCGTCTCACCCGTGTCGCTGTAGGCGAGGAAGTTCCCCGCGAACCGCGCGGAATTGACCACCACAAAATTCGCGTAGGCCAGCGACCCCAAGTGATGGAGGTCCGCCGGGATATCCGCGGCATCCGAGGCGTTGGACGCGGTCCAGCCGGCGGGCAAGCTCCCTTCGGCGGTCGGGCCGTCAAAGTTCTCGAAGAACGCGGGATCCGGCAGCCGGACGGACACCACTGGCCCGATCGTGAAGCGGGAGACCGTCGAGAAACTGGTTCCCGCCGTGTCCTTGAACGACACCTCATAGGAATGCGGGGAGCCTTCCGGGAAGGCGTCCGGCACGGTGGTCCTCACGGTGATGAACGGAGCGCTCACGGACACAGACCTGGCGACCGGCACGCCATCCAGTTTCACGGAGAGGGTGCCCAAGTCCACGGCGGTGTCGCGGTTTTCGAGGATCAGCTTCAGGTCCGGCGCCGCCAATCCCAGCGAGCCGTCGGCCGGGGAGATGGAGACGATGCGGGCCGGAACCTGCCCCACCGCCTTGACGGTGAAACTTTCCGACGCGAGCACGACATAACCGTCGTCCTCGAGCAGGAACGCCGTCCATTCGCCTTGCGTGTCCAGGCCATTGGCGAAGGTGACCGTGCCATCAAAAATCCCCGCCGTTCCGGAGGTGGAGCCGTCGGTGTAGGCCCATAAGGTGGAACCGGGCGTGCCATCCGGGATGAAGCCTTTTGGATACACAGCGATCCAATCCTTGGTGTTGCCGGGCGCGTTGAGGAAGCTGATTGAAATTTCCTCGTTCAGGCCGTAGGTCCGCCTGCTCGTTTGGACGACCGGCGAGCCTTCCGGCAGGACCTCAAAGGTGGCCTCGCCGACGACCTCGTAGCCGTCGTTCAAAAGGAAAAACGTGCGCCACACTTGCGGTCCGCTGAATCCGTTGTCGAACGAGACTTCCCCCTGGGTGAGCCCAGTGGTGGCGGCTTGGGTGTTGTTCACGTAGCGCCAACCGGTCGAGCCGGTGACTTGCTGGCGCTGGCCCAATTGGTAAACGCCGATCCAGTCGGTCGGATTTCCATGGCCGCCATCAAAGGCGATTTTCACTGTTTGGCCGGGGAGGTATTTTTCGTGATTTGGGACGACCGTGGCGAGGCTGTTTCCGACCAGGACAATTTCAAACGCGTCGGAGGCCAGCGAGGTGTAGGTGTCGTTCTCCAGCAAATGGGCGACCCATTTTCCCGGCGTTTGCAGGCCGGCGGTGAAAGTCACCGTTCCATCCGACTTCCCGACGCTTCCGGCGGTGGTGTTGTCGACATAGAGGAATGCGGCCTGCCCAGGCGCCGGAGAGACCCCCTCCGCGTAGATGCCAATCCAATCCGCGGCATTTCCCGGTCCGCGCGCAAAATCGACACTGATCGATTCGCCCTTCCGATAGATTTGGCGGGCCACCCGGACCATGGGCGCCGCCGCGTCCGTGACCACGAACGTGTCCTGGGCCAGGATTCGGTACCCGTCGTTCTCCAGGAGGTACGCAACCCATGTCCCCGCGGTGGCCATGCCCCCGGTGAAGCTCACCTCGCCGTTGGCCACTCCAGAGGCGCCACCCGTTGAGCCGTCCACGTACAGGAATTTTGTCGAACCAACCACTTCCGGTGTGTCGACCGCCCGATAAATCCCGATCCAATCCTTTGCGTTTCCCGGCGCATTTGTGAATGCCACCTTGATGGTTTCGCCCACCGCATAACTTGCGTGGTCCGTCCGGAGCGTCGCCGCGGCGGCGTGCGCCGCCGCGGCGAGGGCGACGATGGCTGTGACCAAACTCCAGCGCGCGCGCTGAAGCGACTTATGGATTTGCTGTTTCATGCATTTTACAGGTTAAATTCTACGGGACGCACACGACGGGGGAGAGGCCGTCGGGCCCGGGGGCGGTCCATTCGTTGACGATTTGCTGGCCTTCCGGGGACGCCATTGGGACCCAGTCCTTGTCCTTTTCCCGTTTCACGAACCGGAAGGCCTGCGCGGCTGATTTGCCGATCATCGGGGCGGAGTTCCGCGCCCGCGCGTCCTCCATGTCCTTCTTCAGCTCCGGCGAGTAACGCTCCAAGTAAGCGATCCGCCTTCCTTTTTTGTCCTCGGGCTTCGGCGCCACCACCACCGCCTTGACTCCGTCCTCCTCCGCGCCGTCAATCCCACGGATGGGCGGGATCAGTCTTGCGTCCGCGACGAACAGTTCGCCCTTGGAGAGGTCATAAAAAAACGCCTGCTGGCCACGCTGGCCTTGGCGCCATGAATCGAGAAAGAAATACCCCGCGACCGTGAACAGAACCGCCGCCGACGCCGCCTGCCATTTTGCGCGCGGGTTCATGGTCAATGGGGGTCCGCCTTGGCCGACCAGAAGCATTGCTCGGTGTTGCAGGGAATGATTGCGGCGTTCCAAAGGCTGGCGCTGCCATCCGCGAAGGCGTAGTTGGAGCGGCGTCCGTGGCGGACCGCGCCACGGTCCCCCTGCGCGACCCGGTTGAACCCCGGTGAATTGGCGTTGCCGACCTCCTTCCAGATCCACCACCGGTCGTGGGGCCAAGTTCCGTAGATGTCGCTGTGCCCGTCCCCAAAGAGGATGAGCTTGGACGGCGCCTCGACGGCGTTCCAGCGGCAGAGGTTGCCCTCGTATTGGGGGGCGGGCCTGCCGAACGGTGGGGGAGCGCCGCCGCCGCTCCAGTGGACGTTGACGGCCCCAATTCCGCTGGCCAAGTCGATCTCGAATGGAACGGGCTTCCCGCGCGCCGCCAAGGCTGGCGGCCCGGTGGGGCTGGTGGTCAGGCGTCCCAAGGCGTAGACCTCGGTTTTCTCCACCGGACAATCGTAGAGGTTTGGGTTCTCGCCCACATACCGGTACAAATAGGAACGCCAGCTTGTTTCGTGGGAGCCCATCGAGGCCTGGATGGGCGGGAACCATTCCTGGTTGTCCCCGGAATACATGTGGGTGGCCTGGGTGAGCTGTTTGACTCCGTTGAGGCAGCGGATTTGTTGGGCTTTCCCCTTGGCCTTCCCCAAGGCGGGGAGGAGCATTGAGGCGAGGACGGCGATGATCGCGATCACCACCAGCACTTCGATCAGCGTGAAGCCGCGCGACCCGCGCCGCCGCCCCGGTCTCAATTGGTCCGGTGTCTCCATCGCCTCGTTGACTTATAGCAAACATTTCGCGGTGGAGGCCAGACCCATTTCCGGGGGCTCACTGGAAAGAATGAGTTTCCTGAAAACGCCCCTGACGACAGGAGAATAAAAGCGGCGGGCGGCGCGGCGGGTTGAAATCTGGGGCGGAATGGGGTTACGGTCCGTGCGTGCGCGCGGCGATGATGATTGGAATCCTAATTGGGGCCGCGGCCATTTCCAGCGGCGCCCAGTTTGGAGCCCGCACGGTGGCGGTCCCGCCCGGGGGAAAGGCTGGCTTCACGCAGCTCCTTCCCGCGGACACGGGGGTGGCCTTCACCAACCTGCTGTTCGACGCCTCCGCGGAGAAGAACCGCATTCTTGAAAATGGATCCGGTGTCGCCTTGGGCGATGTCGATGGTGATGGCCGGTGCGACATTTACATCTGCGGCCTGGAGCGGCCGAACGCGCTTTTCCGCAATCTGGGCGGGTGGAAATTCGCGGAGGTGGCCAACGCGGGCGGAGCGGCCTGCGCGGGTCAACCGTCGACCGGCGCCGCCTTCGCGGACATTGATGGGGATGGCGATTTGGACTTGGTTGTCAACGGACTGGCCGCGGGGACCCGCCTTTTTCGCAATGACGGCCACGGGGTTTTCGCCGAAGATCTTAACGCTGGGCTGGACCGGCAGTGCGCGGCCACGTCCCTGGCGTTGGCCGACATCGATGGCGATGGAGACTTGGATTTGTACGTCACGGCCTACCGGCGCAACACCATCCATGACGGCCCTCCGCCCGGGTTCCAGGTGTTCCAGCAGGGGGGGCGCCTCATGGCGAAGCCGGAGGATCAATACGAGTTCCGGGACAGCCCGACTGGCCCGCAGTTGATCGAAAAGCCGGAGCCCGATTTTCTTTATATCAACGACGGGACGGGGAAGTTTTCCGCGGCCTCGTGGACGGACGGACGGTTTCTGGACGAGGAGGGCAAAGCGTTGGCCGCGCCGCCCCGGCATTGGGGATTGGCCGCGATGTTCCGAGACCTGAACGGTGACCGGGCGCCGGACCTGTATGTGTGCAACGATTTCCTCGATTCGCCGGACCAACTTTGGATGAACGACGGGCGGGGCAGTTTCCGGCTGATCAGCCGCCTGGCGGTGCGCCACACAAGTTGGTCGTCGATGGCCGTTGATTTCGCCGACATCAACCGCGATGGGCACGACGATTTTTTTGTGGCGGACATGCTGAGCCCCGACAACATTCGGCGGCAGACCCAGCGCGCCAACGCCGAGTTGGCCAGCATTCGCATCCTGCCCGGGGAGATCGAGAACCGGCCCCAGAATTTCCAGAACACCCTTCAGCTCAACCGTGGGGACGGCACTTTTGCGGAGATTTCCAATCTGGCGGGGCTGGCCGCGACGGACTGGACCTGGTCCGCCATTTTCCTCGATGTCGACTTGGATGGCTGGGAAGACCTGTTGGTGACGACCGGCAACAACCACGACATCCAGGATGCGGACGTGGCGACGCTCCTGGCCCCCAACCTGAGCTTGCCGCCCCATCTCCGGCCCAAGACGCTGCTCCGATATCCCCCCTTGCACACGCCGCGCCGCGCGTACCGCAACAACCGCGACCTCACCTTCGCCGAGCGCGGCCACGATTGGGGGTTCGACCAAGTCGGCATTTCCCAAGGCATGGCGCTGGGTGACCTGGATGGCGACGGGGACCTTGACTTGGTGGTCAACAATTTGCAGACGGCCGCGGCGCTGTACCGCAACAACTCATCCGCCCCCCGGATTGCGGTTCGGCTCAAGGGGAGGCCGGGCAACACGGCGGGGATTGGCGCGCGAATTCAAGTCCTGGCCGATGGCCGTCCCCAAACGCAGGAAATGATCGCGGGCGGGCGGTATCTCTCAGGGGATGAGCCACTCCGCACGTTCGCCGCCCCGGCGCCCGCGCAATCGGTCCGAGTCCGCTGGCGCAGTGGAGGCGTTTCGGAGATTCCGGGCCTGGCCCCCAATCAGGTTGTTGAGATCAAGGAGCCGGAGCCGCCGCATGCCCCCGCCGACCCGCAGGGAGCCGGCCCATCCCCATGGTTTGAAGATGTCAGCGAAAGGCTTTCCCACGCGCACGCCGAGCCTCCGTTTGATGATTTTGGCCTTCAGGCATTGTTGCCCAACCGGCTCAGCCAGTTGGGGCCGCAGGCGCTGTTCCTCGATCTGGACGGGGATGGCTGGGAGGATCTTGCCATCGGCGCGGGACGCGGCGGGAGCCTTGCCTTGTTCCGCAATGATGGGCGCGGCGGCTTTGCGCCGGCGCCCCACCCGTTCCCCTTGGCGACCGGCGACCACGACGGCTTGGCCGCCATCCGCCTTGGCGGAAGGACCTCCCTCGCCGTCGCCCTTTCAAATCTTGAAAGCGGCGGCCTCGACAACCCATCGGTTTTGGTCGGCGGGTTTTCCGGCGCCGTCGAAGCCATTCCAGGGCAGGGGCCCTCCGCCGGTCCGCTGGCCGCCGCCGACATCGATGGCGACGGCAAGCCCGAACTGTTCGTGGGTTCCCGTTTCATGCCGGGACGGTATCCCCAAGCGGGGCCTTCCCGAATTTTCAGGTTTGACGGCTCCCGCTGGAGAATTGACCGGGCGCTTTCCGCCTCCGTTGCGGAGGCCGGGCTTGTCAACGCCGCGCTATGGGTTGACCTGGACGGCGATGGCGGCATGGAGCTCGTCCTGGCCTGCGATTGGGGTTCGCCCAAAGTTTACCGGTCCAGCGAGGGCAGGCTCATTGAGGTCTCGGCGCACCTTGGCCTCGCCCATTTCACCGGGCGGTGGAATTGCGTCGCCGCCGCCGATTTTGACGGCGATGGCCGGCCGGATTTGGTGTTTGGAAATTGGGGGCGCAACACGCGCTCACAGCGCTTCATGGCGCGGCCGCTTCAGCTCGCGTTGATCCCCCGGGATGGCCACCAGAAGCCATCCGTGCTCGAGTCGTTTTTTGATCCCACGCTCCAAAAGCACGTCCCATGGCGGGGCCGCATCAGCATTGTCCGGCATTTCCCCGAAACTGCGTCCCGTTTCCCGAGCTTCGCGGCGTTTGGGGCGGCCGGCACTGAAGAGTTGCTTGCGGGGATCCCGCACGAAACGCTCGAAGCCTCGACGCTGGACACGATGCTCTTCCTGAATCGGACCAATCATTTTGTGCCGGCCCCGCTTCCGGTGGAGGCGCAGTTTTCGCCAGCCATGGGCGCGGTGGCGGCGGATTTCAACGGCGATGGAAAGCAGGATCTTTTCCTGGCCCAGAACCTCTTCGCGCTCCACAGCGAAAGCACGCGGTTGGACGCCGGGCGCGGATTGCTGCTGGAGGGCGATGGCCGAGGCGCGTTCCGGGCGGTGCCCGGCCCCGAGAGCGGCCTGCTCATTTATGGCGAGCAACGGGGGTGCGCCGCCGCGGATTTCAACCACGATGGAGCCCCCGACCTGGTGGTCACCCAGAACAACGGGCCGACCCGCCTTTTTTTGAACAAGACGGCCCGGCGTTGACCAGGGTGAGGCCGAAGAGCGCATCCCGGTGGGGCTGGGATGGGCCCGCCCGCCTTACCCATTCATTCTGATCAAGTAACATCCGCTTCATGCCGATGGAACAGGAAGAGCCGGCTTGTTTCCGTCCATAATGTTGTCTGGCTGCCTTCACCGGCCGCCGGGTGGGCGGGAACAGGCCAGCGCTCGATCTATGCCGAAGGTTAAGCTCGACGCAGTCAGCGAAGGAATGGTGGTGTCCGCGGACGTCAAGAACATGGATGACATGCTTTTGATTCCCGCGGGCTGCGAGCTCAGCGCCCGCCACATCCGAATCCTGCAGACTTGGGGCGTCTCCGAAATCCAGATCGAGGGCGAGGAGCCGACCTCGACCACGCTCCTGAGGGTGTCACCGGAGGTTCTGCAAAGGCTTCAATCCGAGCTCGAAGCCATATTTTGGGATTTCGACGCCGCCATTCCCGTCCAGAACGAAATATTCAAGCTGGCCCTGCGCCGCCGGGCGCGACTCCGCATCTCGTAATGCCAAACTCCATCGAAGATTTAATCAGCGGGATTCCCACGTTGGGCTCCTGCGCGGGCGTCCTGAACGAGATTGAAAGCGTGCTCGACGACCCGGACAGCACCCTGGACGACGTCGGGAACATCATCGAAAAGGATCCGGATTTGACCGGGCGCCTGCTCAAGTTGGGCAACAGCTCCTTTTTCGGTTTCCCGAGCCGGATTGAAACGGTCTCCGAGACCATCAGCCTCATCGGCATCCAGCAGGTGCAGGATTTGATCTCCGTCTCGGTGGTGGTGGAGATTTTTGAGGGGGTCTCCGAAGACCTCGTCAACATGGGGTCGTTTTGGAAACACAGCCTGTCGTGCGGATTGGCGGCCCGGCAGCTTGCGCTGGCCCGGCGTGTGCCCAAACCCGAGAAATTTTTTGTGGCCGGGCTGCTCCATGACATTGGCCGGATGGTCTTGTACTCCCAAGCGCCGGACGAAGCGCGGCAAATATTCGCCATTTACCTCTCGGACACGGTGCTGCTCCGCGAAGCCGAGCAGAAGGTGCTTGGGTTTGACCACGCGGAAATCGGGGAGGCGTTGCTCAAAGTGTGGAATTACCCGGCCAACCTGTTCAGCACCGTCCGCTACCACCACCACCCCATGTCGGCGGGCCCATTTCAATTGGAGGCTTCGTTGGTTCACGTGGCCGACCATTTGGTCAACGCGATGCAGCACGGCTCCTCCGGGGAACATTGGATTCCGCCGCTGCAGGCGAAGGCATGGGAACGGCTCAACCTGCCCGTGGACATTCTCGAATCGATCGTGGACACGGTCGATGGCCAGATCACGGAGGTGGAACGCGCGTTCCTGAGCGCCGCGAGCGCGCCCGCATGATGATGAGCCGCCCAATCGAGCCGTCGATCTACCCGGACCTGGTCCGATCGGGGCTCGGGCGGATTGAGAGAGGGGCGGGGGGATCGCCCGAGCTGCTGGGCATGCTCACGGCCCTGGAGCAGTTCCAGCGCGACATCAAGGAGCACAGCGATGTCCACGACATTCTCCGGGTCACCGAGCAGTATCTTGGCGGCCTGAACCTTTTCCGGACCATGGCGTTTTTCCTCGTCAATCCACAGACGTTTGAATTCGACATGGCGGGCTGCACGCCGACGGAGGACCGCGCCCAGGCCGACGCGCTCGTGCAGGACCAGATCGAAACCGGAAAGTTCGCGTGGGCGTTGAAGCAGGGGGTGCCGGTCCTTTTTGACAGCCGTGATTTTCCCGACCCCCAGCGCGGGGTCTTCCACGCCCTTGGCGACGCCTCCCATGTCGTCGGGATGTTTTGCGGGCTGCTCAACGCCCACCGGGTTGTGAACCAAGAGATCACGTTCCGGCTCCTGTCGATCATCCTGAGCACCAGCTCCTACGCGCTGGCCGAGGCCCAGAACACCGCCGACCTAAAGAACAAGGTCCTCGCCACCAACCATGATTTGCAGCGGACCCTGCAGGAAAACGCGGTCCTGGCGCGCATTCCCGCCGAGAATCCCTCCCCGGTCATCCGGGTGAACCGGAATGGGCAGGTCCTATACCGGAACGTCGCCGGGCAGGAAGTCTTGCGCACGATGGGCTGTGGGGTCGGGGACATTGTCTCCGTCGAGTGGCTGGCCATCATGGACCGGGCCTTCGCGACCGAGGAACGGCAGGAATTCGAGGCGGTTTACCAACGCAAAACCATTTCGTTTGTCGTGGCCTGTGTCCCGGAGGCGGGCTATGCGAACTTCTATGGCACCAATATCACCGCGCGCAAGCAGGCCGAGGCCGAGTTGGTCCGCGCCAAGGAGGCGGCCCTGGCGGCCAATGGCGCGAAGAGCGAGTTTCTCGCGAACATGTCCCATGAAATCCGGACGCCGATGAACGCGATCCTTGGATTTTCGGACCTTCTCAGCCGCACCCAGCTCGATCCCAAGCAGCGCAGCCACCTGCAGGCCATCACGTCCAGCGGCAAGACCCTGCTCACGCTGATCAACGACATTTTGGACCTGTCCAAGATCGAAGCGGGAAAGCTTGAGCTGCAGTATGAGAACATTTCGCTGCGCCAGATTGTGCAGGAAGTGCAGCAAATATTTTCCCCCAAGGCCGCCGACAAAGGCCTTGAGCTGGCCACGGAGATTCCCGTTGATTTTCCGGGCTCCGTATTCCTGGACGAGGTGCGGATTCGGCAGATTCTTTTCAACATCGTGGGCAACGCCCTGAAGTTCACCGATCAAGGGAGCGTCCGCATCCGGGCCTGGACCTCCCCCGCCCGGACGGAAGGGCGGGTGGACCTTTCCCTTGAGGTGGCCGACACCGGGATTGGAATCCCCGCCCCGGACCAGAAGCGCATCTTCGAGAGTTTCCTGCAGGTCAGCGGGCAGAGCACAAAGAAATTCGGCGGGACCGGCCTGGGCCTCACCATCACCAAGCGGTTGGCGGAGATGATGGGGGGAACGGTGGCCCTGAAGAGCGAGTTGGGCCGGGGCAGCACATTCCGCGTTTTCTTTCCCGACTTGGAGGCGGCCCAACAAAAGCCCGCGGGCTCGGGCGAAGGCCATGGAACCACGTTGGCGGACTTCGAACCCGCCGCGATTCTGATCGCGGATGACACGGAGTTGAACCGCGAGCTGCTGGCCGGCTATTTTGATGGGTCCCCGCACCGGCTCATCTTTGCGGCCAATGGCCTGGAGGCGGTGGACCTGGCCCGATGCCACCGGCCAGACTTGGTCCTGATGGACATGCGCATGCCGGTGATGGATGGATATGCGGCGACGATGGAAATCAAAAAGACTCCCGGGCTGGAAGGGACGCCCGTCCTCGCCATCACCGCCTCGACCATGAAGGAGGGAGAGGCGCGCCTGCTTCAGGTGTTTGACTCGTTCATCCGCAAGCCGTTTTCGCAGCGGGACTTGGCGGCAGCGCTGCGGGCCAACTTGA
>CAZSXX010000031.1:0-21012 GCA_964611245.1 uncultured Verrucomicrobiota bacterium
CATTATGGGAAGGGCGGGCTGGAGTTCGCGGGGCGGGTGGGGAGCGGGTTTGACGAACGGATGCTGGGGCGCGTGCGCGGGGAGTTGGAGAGGATCCGAAGGGAGGATTGCCCGTTCGTGAACTTGCCGGAGAAGCGGGGGGGGCGGTTCAGCGAGGGGGTGACGCGGGCGGTGATGAAACGATGCGTGTGGGTGGAGCCGGTGTTGGTGTGCCAGGTGCGGTTCTCGGAGTGGACGCGGGACGGAAGATTGAGGCATCCGGTGTTCCTGGGAATGCGGGTGGACAAACGGGCGGGCGAGACGGTGCGGGAAAGGGAAGATGGAGGGGGGCGGCGCAAGTAATCCTTTCCACGGGCGGTTTTTCACTTTTGAATTTCGGGCGTGCATTTGAACCAGCTTCGCCTCCGCGATTTCCGCAATTACGCGCGGCTGGACCTGGAGTTCACGCCGGGGCTGCACTTGTTCCTGGGGAACAACGCGCAGGGGAAAACGAATATTCTCGAGGCGATTTATTTGGTGGCGACGCTGCGGTCGTTCCGGGGGGTGGCCAGTGCGCAGATGGTGCGGCATGAGCAGAAGGGATATTTTGTCGGGGCAAAAATCACGGCGCAGGCCAACCATGAGATCAAGATTTATTGGTCGGCGAGGGCGCGGCAGTTGACGTTGGACGGGCAGGCGGTGCGGCGGATGTCGGATTACGCGGGTCGGTTCCGGGCGGTGGTTTTTTGCAGCGAGGACACGCAGTTGGTGAAGGGGCCGGGGAGCAGGCGGCGGCGGTTCATCGACTTGGTGCTGACGCAGACGCAGGCGACGTACCTGCCGTTGCTGCAGCGGTACGCGCGGGCGGTGCGGTCGCGGAACGCGCTGCTGAAATCGCGGGCGCCGGACCCGGTGAGCCTGGAGAGCTTCACGGCGGAGATGGTGCAGTTGGGGCAGCAGATCATGGCGCGGCGGGAGGCGATCCTGCCGGCGATCACGCCGTTGATGCTGGACGCGTACCGGCGGGTGGCAAACGCGGCGGAGGATCTGCGGGTGGATTACCAGCCAAGCGTGCGGGCGGATTTCCAGCGGGAACTGGAGCAGGCACGGGTGCGGGAGCGGGTGATGAGATCGACGCTGGTGGGTCCGCACCGGGATGATTTGCTGCTGACGCTGAACTCGAAATCGGCGGCGCAATTCGCGAGCGAGGGGCAGAAGCGGTCGATCGCGATCGCGCTGAAACTGGCCCAGGCGGAGTATTTGACGGCGCATTTTGGGACGGCGCCGGCGCTGTTGATCGACGATGTGATGGGGGAGCTGGACGCGCGGAGGCGGTCGGCCTTCCTGCCGCTGCTGCAGCGGGCGCACAAAGCGAACAGCCAGGTGTTCATGACGTGCACGGAGGAGAACTGGCCGCAGGAATTGGCGCGGCAGGCGAAGCGGCACCAGGTCAGCGCGGGGAGCATCGTTCCGCGAATTTAGGGGGAGGCATCCCGGGTTTTCCCGAAGGCGATTTCATGGGGGGGTCGGGTTGTCCTTACCAAGCATTCCGCGAAGCTAATCCTTGAAAGAGGGGATAAACATGAAAAAAACCATATTGATCGGATTAATGGCGGTGGGCTTGGTCGGTTGCGACCAACAGAAGGCGGCCATCGAGGACCGCGCGGACGCCAAACAGGACGCGATGAACGCCCAGAAGGAAGCGGTGGACGACGCGACGGACGCGGCCAAGAAGCAGGCGGAGGCCAACGCCGAATCGGCGAAGGCGCAAGCCGAGGCGAACCAGGAGTCCGCGAAGGCGCAGATCGACGCGGACAAAAAGAAGGTCGAGGCGCAGGCCGACGCGGACAAGCGGAAGGTCGACGCGCAGAAGAACACGCTTCCGTAAGCTTGCCTCAAAGCAGCCCGCGCTTGCGGAGCATGGCCTCCATGGCCTTGTCCATCATCAATTGGGCCAGGGGCTTGGTGGCTTCATCGAGCGCGGCGTGGGCGGCTTTGAGAATCTGGGATTGGCCGGACTCCGCGGCAGCGAGCCGGTTGATCTCCGCGAGCGACTGCTCGATGGCGGCGCGTTCCGCCTCCGGGAGTTCGGCACCGTGGGAGGCGAGGCCTTTTTGGGTGGCGGAGATCGTTTCCTGGGCGCGGACCTTGGCCTCGATCCAGCGGCGGGCTTCGAGGTCGTCAAAGGCGTGCTCGACGGACTCCTCGACCATGCGCTGGACATCGGCGTCGTTGACGTCCACGGCGGATTTCATTTCGACGATTTTCTCGCGGCCGGTGTGGATGTCGCGGGCCAGGACGTGGAGGATGCCATTGGCGTCGATTTCGAATTGGACGCCGACGCGGGGGACGCCTCGGGGGGCGCGCTCGAAGGAGAGGTCGAACTTGCCGAGGCTCCAGTTGTCCTTGGCGCGCTCGCGTTCGCCTTGGAGGATGTGGAGGGCCATGCTGGATTGGTTGTCGACGGCGGTGGTGAAGACTTCGCCGGCCTTGATGGGGATGGTGGAGTTGCGGGGGATGATGACATTCATCAAGCCGCCGAAGGTTTCGAGCCCGAGGGAGAGCGGGGTGATGTCCAGGAGGAGCATGTTCTTGAAGCCCCCGTTGAGGATTTCACCCTGGATGGCGGCGCCGAGGGCGATGGCTTCGTCGGGATTCTGGCCGGTGTTGAGGACGGGGCCGGCGGGGCGGTGATAGTCGGCGCCGACGCGGAGCGAGCCGGAGACCGCCTCGAAATCTACGCAGCCAAACCACTCTTGGACGAGGCGGCGGACGAGGGGCATGCGGGTCTGTCCGCCGACGAGGACGACCTGGTCAAGCTGGCTGGCCTGAAGGTTGGCGTCGGAGAGCGAACGGACACAGTGGGCGCGGGTGCGCTGGATGACCGGGGCGGTGGTGGCCTCCAACTCGGCGCGGGTGAGAAGGCATTGGAAGCTGAAATCGGGGGTGAGGAAGGGAAGGCTGATTTCGGTCTCCACCTCGGAGGAGAGGCGGATTTTGGCGGCTTCGGCGGCTTCGCGGAGGCGGGCGAGCTGGACGGGCTCGGAGGCGATGTCGGGGCCACTGGCAGCGAGAATTTTTTCGCGCAGGCGAGCGACAAGGGCGGCGTCGAGGTCATCGCCCCCGAGGCGCGTGTTGCCGTTGGTGGAAAGGACCTGGAATACGCCGTCGCGCAATTCGAGGATGGTGAGGTCGAAGGTGCCGCCGCCGAGGTCGTAAACGGCGAGGCGGGCGTTTTCGTGGAGCTTATCGAGGCCGTAGGCGAGTGCGGCGGCGGTGGGTTCGTTGAGGATGCGCTCGACGGCCAAACCGGCGAGTTCGCCGGCGGCCTTGGTGGCGTGGCGCTGGGCGTCGTTGAAGTAGGCGGGGACGGTGATGACGGCGCGGGTGATTTCCTCGCCGAGCGCGGCGGCGGCGTCCGCGCGGAGTTTCACGAGGACTTCGGCGGAGACTTCCTCGGGGGCGACTCCCCTGCCCTCCCATTGGATGCGGGCCGAACCGGAGCCGTCGTTGGAGATTGGGTAGGAGACGGCGAGTTCGGCTTGGTCGATTTCGCTGGGGCGGCGGCCGATGAACCGCTTGACGGAGTAAACGGTGCGGAGCGGCTCAATGGCGCGGAGGCGTTGGGCGGGGCGTCCGACGAGGGGCGCGCCGCCGTCGGCGGGATAATAAACGACGGATGGGGTCAGGCGCTGGCCATCCTTGCCGGCGATTACAAACGGCAGGCCCTCGTCCACGGCGGCAACCAACGAATTGGTGGTTCCAAGGTCAATTCCAACAATGCGACTCACGGGGGAAGCTTGGTCCGCCCGACGATTTCCGCGAGCCAAAGTTTTACCCGAGTGTGGGAAGCTCGCTTACCGGGAAGGGTGCGCGGCGACGCGGATGGATGGTTTTCCGGCGGAGGAGTCGAATCTTTCCTTGGCGGTGAGGATTGACCGGCCGTGATCGAGGATCCGCACTTGGCGTCCGCAAAAGGTGACGGTGTTGGCGCCGTTGGCGTATTGGGATTGGAAGGAGGAGAGGTCGTTGTTGCGCCGGCATTCCACGGTGACCGACGAGGTCGATTCGCCGCCGATCTGGATGGACACCTTCCCCTGCTGAAAGGAAAAGCTGTCGCGGGCCGCGGACGGGAGATTGGGGAAAATGATCGTCAGCCGGTTCGAGTCCATGACGGCGTCGTTTCCTTCGACGCGATAGGCAAGTTGGAGGGTGTCCTCGTCGGCCCAGGGCCTCGGTCCGGAGGTGGAATAGGTTGTGTGCTGGTGGCCGGAGTGTGAGCGCGAATGCGAGGCGCAACCCGGCAGCGCCAGCAGAAGGAAAGCGACTCCCATGTTTTTCATCGGCGGGATGGATTGAATCCAAGGGTCGGAGAAAGCAATTGAATCCGATATTTTGGCGCTTCAGAAAATAGAGCGACGACCGGGAAGCAGAGCGTAAGGAAATCCGACGATTGTCGGAATTCCTTACGGTTTTTGACGGCGAAGGGAAATGTTTCGCTCCGTAACTATCTGTATTTGAACATCTTAAGATTTACACTAGGGAGTGGCGCGGGTTCTGCTTCGGAAAGAGCCATGCTGAAGAAATTGGTTCCTTCCCTGCTTGCGCTGGCGGCTGCGGCCTCCACGGCGCAGGCAGACATGGTCGCACCGGGCACTCCGGTTTTCGAAGATTTTGTCCTTGGGCCCACGACGCCTGGCAAATGGGGGCCGCCGGTGGTTGGAACGGGGGCCACGATCACTTGGAGCATCGTGCCAGCGGGCGTCGCGATGGATTCAGGGACATCGGTTGGGCTCGCTTCGATCTTTCCGACGGGTTTTCATGCCGCGTTGGTTGTCGCCTTCAGCGCGTGGTCCTCGGTGGCGAATGTGACGTTCAGCGAAGTGTCTGACAGTGGGTTGGCATTCAATGCTCCGGGCGCCACAGCTGGGGATATTCGCATCTCCGCCCATCCTTTCGACGGCCCGGGGGGGACATTGGCGCATGGTTTTTACCCGCCTGCGAACGGGTCCACAGCGGCTGGAGACATACATTTCGACTCCGCCGATACGTGGAAAATTGGGTTTGGCGGCCCCGGTTTCGACATCAAACAGGTGATGATGCACGAACTGGGCCATGCGCTCGGTCTGGCCCACACGGGGGTCGCGGGAAGTTTGATGAATCCGACCTACACTGAGGCGTTTCTTGGACCGCAGGCGGATGACATTGCGGGCATGGTTTACCTGTACGGGGCGCCGGTGGCGACTCCGGATGGGGGAGCGACGGGCTTGCTGTTGCTGGTCGCTTTTGGGTCCATTTTTGCCAGCCGAACTCAGCTCCGTCGGAGTTAATCAAATCGACTTGGAATTGGCCCGACCGCTTGGAGTTCAGCCGGCCGAATTTCCCGTCGGCGCATCACGAGGTGCGGTTGGGCCCTATGATCAAGCAAGGAATGGCAGGTCAAAAACTTGCGCGCTCCATCGGTTCGGCGCGTTCATAATTCCAACAAATCAAGCAGTTCATCAACCGTCAATTTGTGGTGGGCCGCAATGCTCCTCAGGATTCCATGAAGAGTTCCAACTTTGATTGGGCAATGGTTTGGGATGACTTCATGGTGTTCGCCTTTTTCCAATGTTGTGACGCGAATATGGGATCCCCGCTGCCGGTTGTTTCCGTAGCCTAGCCCGCAAGGCTTTGACCAGCGCAGCCCCCGAAACATCCCGGGGAAGTTTCACCTCGCCAAAACTTCGTCACGCACAAAAAGCAATCGAATGACTTTCGGGGCCTCCATTGTCTCGTCAAAAAAACAGTCCACCGCTTCCTTCACGTTCGCGCGCAATTCTTCCAGAGTTTCTCCCTGCGTATGAATTCCGAAGCCAAGCGCCGACGCGTTGAACCCGCCGTCCACCGCATCCTCCTTGACCTCAAAAATGAGCTCGCTCATGCCATCCACGATACGCAATGGGGCCGGTTCCGCAAGCCGCTTCCCATTTCGCAGTCGACTCTTCGAGGGGCCCAATTCGCGCCGGGGCTATTTTTGGGGACGGCATCTCTGGCTCGCCAGATTCAAGGGCCTCCGCAAGCGGCGGGAACGAAGGAGATGAGCTCGGAGCTGAGGCGGAGGCCGTCGGGGGTGGTGGCGAGGAGGAGGCAATGGAGGTTGGTCTGGGAATGGAGTTCGGGAGGGAGATCGACTTGGATGGAGGGCGGAGATTTTTGGAGCGCGGCGGGGAGGGTGTGCCAGGTTCGTTTGTCCCACGGGCCGGTGTCGGTGGTGTAGTGGAGTTGGGCGGCGGCGAGCGGGGAGTTTGATTGGGCGGTGAGGCGGCCATTCCTGAGGCGGGCGGCGGAGAGGCGGGGGAGTTTTTCGCGGCGGAGGGCGCGGTCGATGAATTGGTCCACCTCCGGGAAGGTCCAGATGTGGCCGTGGGGCAATTTGGGAACGATGGTGACGAAGCGAAGGGAGGGCCGGACAAGGGATCCGCTTTTGTGGTGGCTGTCGAGGGGATAGGCGAAATCGTGGGTGCCATTGAGGAAAAGGATTGGGCAGCGGACGGCGGGGAGGTAGCGGGAGGGATCGAAGGTGGCGAGCCAAAGGGAGCGGGCCTCGGGGTCCATCTTCGCGAGGGAGCCGGGTTTCCAGACGCTGTTGTCGCCGAGGAAGCCGCAGCCATAAACGGGGACGGCGGCTTTGAAGCGGGGATCGACGCCGGCGAGGATGCAAGTGAGATATCCGCCCCAACTGATGCCTGTGACGGCGGTGCGGGCGGGATCGACTTCGGGCAGTGAACGCAGGAGGGAATGGCCGCGAATGGCGGCGGCGACGGCGTGGTAGGTCCACATGTCGGGGATTTCGGAGGGGGTGAAGTTCCTGAATTTGACGGTGTCGTTTTGGTCGGGACCGCCGTCGGGAAGGCGGCCATTGGGACCGTTGCCGGCGGTGTCCATGGCGATGGAGACGTAGCCGCGGCGAGCCCAGTGTTCGGCCCAGTCGCGGAAGGCTTTGCCGCCGCCGCCGTGGACGAGGACGACGCCGGGAAAGGGCCCCTGCCCTTCCGGGCGGCCGACGTAGGCGAAGACGCGGGTGGGTTTGCCGTGGAAGGGCTCGCCTTCGTAGTAAACTTCCTGAATGAGGTTGGAGCGGGCGCCCCAGTCGGCCTTGGGAGGCACGCCCAGGGATCGGAGATTCCAAGGGGTGGCGGATTGTTTTTGGGATGCGACCTGGCAGCCAAGCAGGGCCAGGAGCGGAAGGACGAGAATCAATCGGAGCATGGAATTCTGGCGCGGTTATTTGGATTGGCGGACGCAATAGAGCTTGGTGAGGGTGCGGATGAGGAGGCGGTCGCCGGCGATGGCGGGGGTGGCCATGCACATTTCGTCGAGGGAATTTTGGTGGAGGAGTTTGTATTCGGGGCCGGCCTGGAAGACGAAGGTGTCGCCGTCCTCGCTGAGGGCGAAGATTTTGCCGTTGGCGGCCCAGGGGGAGGCGGTGAAAGCGGTGTTGGATTCGCGGATGCGCTGCTTTTCGTAGATTTGGCGGCCGGTGCGGGCGTCATGGCAGCTCAGGAATCCGAAATCGAACAGGATGTAGAGGTTGTCGCCATAGACGAGGGGGGATGGATTGTAGGGGGCGGCGATGGGTTGATGCCAGGCGATGTGGGCGTTGTTGGTTTCGCCGGAGGGGAGGGAAATGTCGCCGGAGGCGCCGGGCTTGAAGGCGAAGATGGGGCGGGTTTTGTCGCCGACGTAGCCTGAGGAGACGTAGAGGAGGCCGAACTTGGAGAAGGGGGTGGCGATGACGATGGAGGACATGCCGCCGCATTCCCAGAGGGGCTTGCCGTCGAGGTCGTAGGAGCGAATGCGCTTGGTGCCCGGGGTGACGATCTCGGTGCGGAGTTCGTTTTGCCAGATGTAGGGGGTGGCCCAGTTGCTTTTTTCGTCGCGGTCGATTTTCCAGATTTGGCGCCCGGTTTTGGCGTCGAGGGCGAGGGCGAAGGAGTGGTCGTCGTTGTCGTTGACGAAGTAAAGGCGGCCCCCGTGCAGGACGGGGGAGGCGGCGGAGCCCCAGCCGTGGCGGGTCTTGACGGGGGGCCAGTTGGTGGACCAGAGCTTGCGGCCGTCCATGTCGTAGCAGAACAGGCCGACGCCGCTGAACTCGGCATAGACGCGCTCGCCGTCGGTGACCGGGGTGGAGGAGGCGTACGTGTTTTTGATGTGGAGGGGATTCGGGGCGGGGCCGCGAAAGGCTTCGGCGCGCCAAAGTTCGGCGCCGGAATCGAGGTCAAAACAGAGGGTGAGCCAGCGCTGCTCGCCTTTGGGGAGATCCTTGCGGTCGCCGCCGAAATAGAGGCCCTTGCGCGCGGGCTCCATCTCGGTGGAGGAGACGGAGGTGGTGAGGAAGACCCGGCGGCCCCAGACGATGGGGGAGGACCAACCGCGGCCGGGAACTTCGATTTTCCAGGCGATGTTGTCGGTGGCGCTCCATTTGTCGGGAAGGTTGGGGTGGTCGGAGACGCCGAGGGAGCCTGGGCCACGGAATTGGGGCCAATTGGCGTCCAATTGGGCGGCGGAGAGGCCCGGCGCGGCCGAGAGCAGGATGAGGCAGGCGGCGGCGAGGATGGGCCAACGCGGGGTGGATTGACGAGGGGTGGGAGGAGAGGTCCGTCGGATCATGCGAGGAGCATTGGCATGGCGGGCGGAGTCGGCAAGGAAAACAGGAGCGCATGGACCGTGAACGGAATCGACAGAACGGGAGGGAGGGAGGTAAGTTCGCGGTGGAAGGTTAAAAAAACTATGAACGCGCAGGGGCAAGGATTCTGGCTGGTGGCCGCACTTTTGGGCGGGATGGCGATGGCGTCGGACACGCGGGGGGATGATTGGCCACAGTGGCTCGGGCCGAAGCGCGACGGGGTTTGGAGGGAGTCGGGGATCGTGGAGAAGTTTCCGGAGGGGGGATTGAAAACGCGGTGGCGGGCGCCGTTGGGGGGCGGTTATTCTGGGCCGGCGGTGGCGAAGGGGCGGGTGTACGTGATGGACCGGCAATTGGCGACGAACGCGTCGAACCCGGCGAACGCGTTTTCGCGCGGGGAAATTCCGGGGTCGGAGCGGATCCTTTGTTTCGACGAGAAGGATGGGAAGCTGGTCTGGAAGCATGAGTATGAGTCATCGTACACGATGAGCTACGCGGCGGGGCCGCGGGTGACGCCGAGCGTGGACGATGGGCGGGTGTTCACGATTGGGGCGGAGGGCGACTTGGTGTGCCTGGACGCGGAGTCCGGGAAAAAGATTTGGGGGCGAAGTTTCAAGACGGATTTTGGCGTGAAGACGCCGATGTGGGGTTTCTCGGCGCCGCCGCTGGTGGATGGGGGCAAGGTGATTTGCCTGGCGGGCGGGACGGGGACGGTGGCGGTGGCGTTTGAAAAGAAAACGGGGAAGGAACTCTGGCGGGCGCTGACGGCCAAAGAGCCGGGGTACGCGCCGCCGATGATCCATGAGTTCGCCGGGAAGCGGCAGTTGATCATCTGGCACCCGGAGAGCGTGAACGGGCTTGATCCGGAGACGGGGAAGGTTTTTTGGACGCATCCAACCAAGGCGATCCAGTCCGGGATGAGCATTCCGACGCCGCTGAAATCGGGGGACCGGCTGTTCCTGACGTCGTTTTACAATGGGTCGCTGATGCTGCGGATCACCGATGACGAGCCCTCCGTGGTGTGGGCGAGCCGGAAGATCAGCGAGAAGGACACGGACGGGCTGCACAGCGTGATGGCGACTCCGCTGATCGATGGCGGGCACATCTACAACCCGTGCAGTTATGGGCAGTTCCGGTGCCTGAACGAGGAGACGGGGGAGAGGCTGTGGGAAACGTTCGCGCCGACGAGCGGGAAATCGGAGCGGTGGGGGCACGCGTTCGTGGTGAAGCACAAGGACCGGGCGTTCATTTTCAGCGAGAAAGGCGAGTTGATCCTGGCAAAGCTGACGCCGGAAAAATATGAGGAAATCAGCCGCGCGAAATTGGTGGAGCCGGTGAACCGCGATCCGGGCCGCTTTGTGGTGTGGTCGCATCCGGCGTTCGCGAACCGATCGGTGTATGCGCGGAATGACAAGGAGATGGTGTGCGTGTCGCTGGCGGAATGAGGTGGGCGGGCGCCCTTGGGTTTTTGGTGTGGATGGCCCAAGGCGCGCCGGGCGGACCGCGGGCGGACGGCGATTTGTTCGCGACGAACGCGGCGCCGCCGCATGTGAGCATTGAGATTTCGCGGGCGAATTACCGGTCGTTGCAGGAGCAGCCGAGGAAGGCGGTGCCCGCGGTGGTGCGGGAGGGGGAGGCCGTTTACACGAACGTGATGGTGCACCTGAAGGGCGCGGCGGGGAGCTTCCGGGAGATTGGGGACCGGCCGGGGTTGACGCTGAATTTCGGGAAGCAGGAGGGGGCGAAGCGGTTCCATGGCCTGCGGAAGGTGCACCTGAACAATTCGGCGCAGGACCCGAGCCTGGCGACGCACAACCTGTGCTCGGGGCTGTTCAATGACGCGGGGATTCCGGCGGTGCGGGTGTCGAACGCGTTTGTGTCCCTGAATGGGCGGATGCTTGGATTTTATGTGCTGACGGAGGGATACACGAGGGATTTCCTGAAGCGATATTTCGAGGACACGGACGGGAACCTTTATGATGGCGGGTTTCTCCGGGAGATCACGGAGGACTTGGAGAACGACGCGGGGGAGGACCGGAGGGACCGGTCGGACTTGAGGGCGTTGGCGGAAGCGGCGCGGGTGGCGGACCCGGCGCAACGGTGGGAGGCGCTGCAAAAGGTTTTGGATGTGGAGCGGTTCCTGACGTTCATGGCGCTGGAGGTGATGATTTGGGATTGGGACGGGTATGTGATGAAACACAACAACTACCGGATCTACAGCGATCCCAAGGCGGGGAAGATGGTGTTCATCCCGCATGGGATGGACCAGATGTTTTGGGATTCTCATGGATCGATTTACCGGCCGCCGGTCGAGGGGTTGGTCGCATGGTCCATCCTGCAAACGCCGGAGGGGTCGAGGCGGTACCGGGAGAGATTGCGGGAAACCTTCACGAACCATTTCCGGCTGGAGGTGCTGACCAACCGATTTGACCAAATTGCGAAGCGGAACCGGGCGGCGTTGGCGGAGGTTGGGCGGGGACAATTGAACCGTTACGACCACGTGATGGCGGAGACGCGGGAACGGATTGTGGCGCGGTGGAATGGGGTGAAGGAGCAGATTGAGAATGAGCCGAAGCCGCTGGATTTTTCGAGGCCGGTGATCGTCAAGAACTGGCGGGCGCAGGCGGAGATGGGGGACGTCAGGATCGAGGAGGCGGTGGTGGACGCGGCGCCGACGCTGCGGATCGCGGCGCGGGGGCAGAGCGTGGGGTCGTGGCGCGCGACGGTGGAGTTGGAGCCGGGGCGGTACCGCTTCCGGGCCATGGCGAAGACGTCGAAGGTGGCGGCGGCGCGGGACCAAAAGGGGGAGGGAGCGGGGCTTCGCATTTCGGGGACGACGCAGCCGAGGCGGAACAAGTTGGAGGGGGACAATGGGTGGACGAAGCTGGCGTTTGATTTTGAAGTGGCGGGCGGACGGGAAGTGACACTGGTGTGCGAGCTGCGGGCGTCGCGGGGCGAGGTGTGGTTCGACGCAAATTCGTTGATCCTCGAGAAGCTGAACTGAGGCGCGCGGTTTGGCTTGCCCCGGCGGGGGTTCGGTGGAGTAAATAGGGGATGCACCACCCGATTTTTGCGCGGATTCTCCTGCTCATTCTGGCCGCCGTTTCCGTGGCGGGGGCGGAGCAGCGGCGGCTGTATGTGGCGACGCCTGGGGTGCGGAATTACCTGGAGTATGGGGGGCATGGGATCATCGTTTTCGACATCGACCACGGCCACAGGTTCATGAAGCGGATTCCATTGGCCGGACTGGACGAGGCGAAAAAGCCGCTGAATGTGAAAGGGTTCGCGGCGCACGCCGGGACAAAACGGCTTTACGTGACGACGACGCGGACGTTGACGGCGCTGGATTTGGAGACGGAGGAGATTCTGTGGGAGAAATCGTATCCGGGCGGGTGCTACCGGCTGGCGCTGGGGCCGGATGGGAAGTTCATATACCTGCCGTCGCTGGAACAGGGCCATTGGCATGTGGTGGAGGCGAAAACGGGGGCGGTGGTGAAGCGGATTGAGACGGGCGCGGGGGCGCACAACACGATCTATGCGCTGGATGGATCGTGGGCTTATTTGGCGGGCTTGCGCTCGCCGCTGCTGCGGGTGGCGGATCCGGCAACACATGAGGTGGTGAAGGAGGTGGGGCCGTTCGGGAATTTCATCCGGCCGTTCACGGTGAATGGGAGCGGGACGCTCTGCTTTGTGAATCTCAACGCGCTGCTGGGGTTTGAAGTGGGGGATTTGAAGGGGGGGAAAATGCTGCACCGGGTGGAGGTGGCCGGGTTCAAAGTGGGGCCGACGAAGCGGCACGGCTGCCCGAGCCACGGGGTGGGATTGACGCCGGACGAAAAGGAGGTCTGGCTGACGGACGCGCACAACCGGCGGCTGCATTTGTTCGACAACACGGTGATGCCGCCGAAGCAGGTGGCGAGCATCGAACTGCGCGACGAGCCGGGGTGGGTCACGTTCACGATCGATGGGCAGTACGCCTATCCGTCCACGGGGGACATCATCGAGGTGAAGACGCGGAAGATTGTCGGCGGGCTGACGGATGAAAACGGGGTGGCGGTGCAGAGCGAGAAGATGCTGGAGATCGACTTCGCGGACGGGAAGGCGGCGCGGGCCGGGGACCAGTTTGGATTGGGGCGCGTGTTGGCGCGGAACTAGGAGTAGTCGGGCTCCTGGCCCGGGCGCCATTTGATGCCGCAGCCGATGCTGGGAATTTGGTCCGAGGGCACGGGGGCGCCGGCGAGGAGCGCGGCGACGGCGGCGCGAAGGTCGGCGCCGGTGACCGGGGCGCCATTGCCCGGACGGCTGGAGTCGAACTGGCCGCGGTAGGCGAGGCGGCGCTGGGCGTCGAACACGAAAAAATCGGGCGTACAGGCGGCGCGGTAAGCTTTGGCGGTGGTTTGATCCCGGTCGTGCAGGTATGGGAAGGTGTATCCGGCGGCGTTCACCTCCATGATCATGTTGCCGGGGCTGTCGGCGGGATAACGGTCGGCGTCGTTGGAATTGATGGCGATGACGGCGACGCCCTGGGCCTGCATGTCGCGGCCGAACTGGGCGAGGCCGGCGCGGAGGTGCTTCACGTAGGGGCAATGGTTGCAGATGAAGGCGATGACGAGGGCGGGGGCGCTGGAGAAATCGGCGGGCGAAACAACCTTGCCATCCGTGGCGGGGAGGCGGAATGGGGGCGCGACGGTTCCAAGGGGCAGCATGGTGGAGGGAGTGAGGGCCATGCGGGGAGCTTAACCCCGATTCTTGGCTTCGGCGATCCGTTTCTGCCGCTCCCAGTGCCCCGAGATTTGAATGCAAATCTCCATGAGGACCTGGACGGGAATGACCATGAAGATGGTGCTGATGGCGTCGGGGGTGATGAAGGCGCAGAGGACCATGTTGCCGACGAAGAAATAGATGCGGCCCTTGACCATCATTTCGTGGGAGACGAAGCCCATCTTGACGAGGGTGAGGACGAGGACGGGGATTTCGAAGCTCAGGCCCATGCCGACCATGAACATGACGACGAAGCTGAAATATTCCTCGGCGCGCCAGGTGTCGGTGGGGAGGTTGAGCCAGGAGTTGAACTCGGCCATGCCGGCGAGGGCGATGGGCATGACGAAGCCGTAGCAAAGAAGGGCGCCGACCATGAAGAGGCCGCCGCCGATGATGAAGGCTTTCCGGAAGTAGGGCTTTTCATGCTTCTTCAATGCCGGAAGAACAAATTGGGCGACGAAGAAGAGGACGAAGGGGAGCGAGAGAGTGATGCCACCCCAGAAGGCGACTTTCATCGAAATCATGAAGCCGCCAATGGGGCCGAAGGTCTTGATCTCGGTGTTGATGCCGGAAACGGCCAAGGGGTATTTGAGGGCCTCGACCAACTGGGGGGAGGCGACGAGGCAGACGGTCATGCCAACCAAGAAGGAGGCGATGACGCGGATGAGAACCCAACGGAGATCCTCAAGATGCTCGAGGAAAGATTTTACAGGTCCGCCATCCTCGTCTTCGGGATCGTGATCGGCGGGCAAGTGATCATCTGCCATGGAGTTGATTTAATGAGGAGGTGAAAGCGGGCGCAAGTCCCGGGCGCATGGGCGAGGGCGGCGCGAAAAACGCGAGGCGCGCGAGCTTCCCCGGGGGATGTTCAAGCTTTGGGATGCTCGCTGTGCGAGGGCGCCGGAGTGGAATCGACGGTGGATTGGGCGGGGGGAATCTGGCGCTGGGGAGGCGGCGGGGAGCTGGTGTCCATGGCCTGGTCGAGCTCGTCCTGCAATTCGCGGGAGGATTTCTTGAATTCCTTGATGCCCTGGCCTAGGCCCTTGGCGAGTTCAGGGAGCTTCTTGGCGCCGAAAAGAACGAGGACGACCGCGAGAATGGCGACCACTTCCCAGCCATTGAGCATCGCAAGAATGGGGTTCATAAAAATCAGCTTTTCTTGAGATCCTCGACGCTCTCCGAGGAGGATTTCTTAAATTCCTTGATGCCTTGGCCGAGGCCTTTGGCGAGCTCCGGGAGCTTTTTCGCGCCGACCAGCAACAGGACCACGGCGAGGAGAGCCACAATCTCCCAGCCATTCAAAAACGCGAGCATTGTATTCATTGGTAAACTCCGACGACAAATCAAGGTAGGCCACAAATGGCCGGGCGTAAAGTTGCAAAAGCGAAGCGCGGCCGAAGCCGCGCGTCATTCGAATGCTTCACCCGGGGGATTGGACGCCACGGGAGGGGGAGGGATTCAGTTATTGCAGGGCGCGAGGGCGGAGGACGACGAAATCTCCGCGGCGGTTGCGGGCCCAGGCGGCCTCGTTGTGGCCTGGGTCGACGGGCTTGTCCTCACCGTAGGTGACGGTGCTGATGCGCTCGCTGCCCACGCCGGAATGGATGAGGAGTTCGCGGATGGCCAGCGCGCGGCGCTCGCCAAGGGAGCGGTTGTATTCCTCCGTGCCGCGCTCGTCGGCGTTGCCTTCGACGCGGAGCTGGGAGGCGGGCTCGTTCTTGAGATAGGCGGCGACGCGCTCGACCTTGGAGATTTCGCTGGGGCGGACGGCGGCGCGGTCGAAATCGAAGAAAACAGTCTCGGCGGCGAGGACGGTGTTGTCCTCGGTGAATTTGTCCATCTCGGGGCGGGAATCCTGGATTTTGGCTTTGTCGTAGTCAACGGGCGGAAGGTTGCTGCTGGAGGAGGTGTTGGAGCCGTCGTTCAACCCTTTGCTGGTGAGATCTTGGCCGCCAGGGGCGGCGTCGCCGTCCAAGCCCTTGCCGGGAGGGGTGGTGACCGGAGTGGCCCGGGTGGAGTTGACCGGAGTGGCGAGGCGGACGGGGGCGCCATCGTCGACGGGCGGAGCGGATCGGACACTGGGAATAAAGGTGGTCGGTTTCGGCGTCTTTTTGCAGCCCGAGCCGACGGAAACAAGGGTCAGGGCGATCAGGGCCGCCGTTAACGAGTTCAAAGATTTCATGTGTAAACTATTGTGGGGAAGAGCGTTAGTATTACCTGGACCAGCAAGGCTGCGAGCAGCTTCCCAAAGTCGTCGGGATAGACTTTACAGTTTTGCTGGGCACGTCAAGTAAAGAGAGCACACGTTTGTTGTTAATTCGGCGGGCGAACACGACGGTGCGGGAATTGGGCGCCCAGGAGGGATCCTCGCCGGCCACGAGCAGAGTGGGGGGGGCGCTTCCGTCGGCGGGGACGGTGTAGAGGTTGAAGTTCACGCCGCCGGCCTGGGAGGTGAAGATGATGGTTTTGCCGTCCGGGGACCAATCGGGTTCGGTGGGGATGGGGGCGCCATCGGTGCGGAGGCGGCGGGCGGGGCCGCCGCTGGCGGGGACAATGAAGAGGGCGCGGGCCTCGCGCTGGGCGAAGCAGATTTTGGAGCCGTCGGGAGCCCAGGTGGGGGAGGATTCGTCATCCGCTGTCTTGGTCAACTGGAGCAGGCCCGAGCCGTCGGCGTTGGCGACATAGACGTCGGGGCTGCCGTTCTTGCTGAGGACCATGGCGATTTTGCGGCCGTCGCGGGAGACGGCGGGGCTGAGGTTGGAGCCGGGATATTTGGCGAAGATTTTGCGCTCGCCGGTGGAGAGGTCGTGGGAATAGATGTCGGCGTAGACGGCGCGGTGGGACATGTAATAGAGCATTTTTCGGCCGAGGCCCCAGGTGGGGCTGGCGACGATGGCGTTGTCGGCGGTGACGGCGATGGGATTGTGGCCATCGTAGTCGGCGACGTAGATTTCGCCGAATTTGCCCATGTCGCGCTTGAAGACGATTTTGGTGCGTGCGACGCCCGGCGTGCCGAGGATGGCCTGGACGACGTCGTCGGCGAGGGCATGGGCCTGGGAGCGGGGGGAGCCGCCGGAGTAGGCTTTGGCGAGGATGGAGTTGGCGCCGTCGTTGAGGCGGCCCTCGACCTGGCCGGTGTTGGCGCCGGTGAGGGCATATTGGGAGCCTTGGGTGACGATGCGGAACCCGGCGATGGAGAGGTCGAACCGGACGACGGCGTCGACTTCGCCGGAGAAGCCGGAGATGGAGATGGGGATGAGCTTGGTGGGCTCTGGATCCTTGATGATTTCGACGTCGCGGTCGGCCGCGAAAAGGGTGGTCAGGCAGGCGAGCAGGGCGGCGGTGAATGTGCGGAGTTTCATCCCAATTGTCTTTTGGCTTTTAACGTGAAATTGATTTTGAAGGTTCGGGTGAGATCGCGGGCGCCTTCGGGGAAGGCGGGGAGGGTGCGGACGCGGTCGAGGGCGTCGCGGACGCTTTTGTCGAGGGCGGCGTCGCCGGAGCGCTTGATGATGTCGGCTGAGATGACGCGGCCATCACGGGCGACGACGATTTCAACGCGGACGGAGGAGGCGCCACCGCGCTCCTCGGGGGTCCGCCAAGCGGCGTAGTATTTGCTCCAGATGTACTCGCTGTAATTGACGAAGGCTTCGCCGCCGGGGCCGGGCATTTCGACGAGGGTGCTGCCGGAGATTCCGCTGGTGATGTTGCCGACGGCTCCCTCGACGGCGGCGCGGCGGGCGTCGGCGATCCGGCGGGCCTGGGCGTTGGCGGCGGCGACGGAGGCGTTGTAGGCGCGGGTCTGCTCGCGCTCCTCGGCTTCGGCGCGCTCCTCGGCTTCGCGGCGGGCTTTCTCGGCTTGCTGGATTTTCTTGCGCTGAATTTCGGGGTCAACCGAGGCGACCTTCCGGGTGGTCAGGTCGGGGACGATCACGTGGCGGGGCTTGGCGGGCTCGGGTTTGGGCTTGGGCTTGGGCTCGGGCTCCTTTTTCTCGGGCTCTTTTTTCTCCTCGGGTTTGGCCGCCACCTTTGGCTTGGGCGTGATTTTGGGCTTGGGCTTGACGGGCTCGGGAAGCGGCTTGGTTTCGCGCGGCTTGGGGGGCTCGGGGTCCGGCGTGGGTTTTTTCGCCTCCGGAGGGGGTGTGGCGGGGAGAGGAGCCGGGGTGGGCTGGATGAGGGTGGGCGCGGGTTGGACGGGCGCCGCGACGGGTTCGATGGCTTGGGCGGGGGGGCCGGCGTCCGGATTGCCGCCGCCGCCGGTGGTTTCCTCATCCGTGAGTTTGGCGTTGAAGACCTTGATGAAATGGACCTTCTCCGGAGGCGGGGGGGGCTTGACGAAGGCGGAGCTGACGATCAGGAGGGCCAGCAGGAGGAGGTGGACCGCGGCGGACGCCAGCATGCATTTGGATTGCAGGCGCGACATCAGCGGTTCTCGTTGCGGCTGGCGAAGCCGATGTTTTGGATGCCGCTTTTGTCGCAGATGTCCAGGACGTCGGAGACGCGGCCGAATTTGTCCGACTTGTCGGCGCGGATGATCACGGCAAGCTTGGGGTTGGCCCTGAAGGATTGGACGAGGGTGGCCTCGACCTCGTTCAAAGACATCCGCTTGCCCTGCATGACGTAGTGGCCTTCGGGGCTGACTTCGACGGTGCGACGGTCCTCTTTGGGCGGGGGATTTTTGTCGTCGCGGCCCCCGCCGGGGAGGTTGAGCTTGATGCTTTGCTCGAGAAGCGGGGTGGTGATGACGAAAATGATGAGGAGGACGAAAGCGAGGTCGAGCAGCGGGGTGATGTTGATCTCGCTGAGCGTGACGAGGTGGCTGCGTTGGGAGAACCGGCGCATGTCAACGGCCTGGGTTGGGAAGGTTGACTTTGTTGATGGCGATGACGACCAAGAAAATCACCGAGACGGCGACGATGAGGAGGGCGACCTGGAATGGGGTGACCTTGGCGCCGTGGTTGAAGACGCTGGCGTGCATTTTTTCGAGGGCGGATTTGTGGAGGCGGCGGCCGCAGGCCTGGCAACGTGAATAGACGCGTTCATTGCGGGCGCCGCAGTCGTTGCACTTGATGTGAAGGTGGCTTTCGCAATGGGAGCATTTGGTGGAGCCGGGCTTGTTGACGTGGTTGCATTTGGGGCAAAGGATGCCTTTTTCCGTCCTCTTCGTGAAGGCAGTGGTGTCGCCGCGCGGAGGCGGGGGGGGCGGAAGCTCTTTAGGGTCCAGAATCATCCTTGAGGTACTCGACCTCCATGCGGGAGACGAGATCCTGCGCGAAATTGTCCAGTTCGACCGTGAGGACACGCAAGTGGTGCACGAGCCAGTTGTAGCCAAACATGGAGGGGATGGCAACGAGGAGGCCCGCCACGGTGGTGATGAGGGCGGCGGAGACGCCGGGGGCCATGGTGGCGAGGTCGGCGGTGCCTTTCATGGCGACATAACTGAAGGCGCTCATGACGCCCCAGACGGTGCCGAGGAGGCCAAGGAAGGGGGCTCCGCTGACGGCGATGGCGAGGAAAATGAGGCCGCTTTCGAGCTTCAAGGCCTCCTGGGAGACGGTCCGCTCGAGGGTGCGCTTGATGTGCTCCATGGCCTTGAGGGAGACTTCGCCGGGTTTTTTGGAGGCAGTGAGGCGGGAGACCAGTTCCTGCGAGCCCGCTTTGTAAACGGTGTAGTTGGGGCAGCCCTCGACGTCGACATTGCGTTCGTGGATGGCGAGGACGGATTTTTGGCGGCCGAACTCCTCGTTGAAAAAGAGGTTCATGCGGGAGGCGCGGCGCATCTCGAGGGCCTTGGCGGCCATGACGGACCAAGCCAAGAGGGAGAAAACGACCAGCAGGATAATGATTGCTTTGCCTTCGGGCGTGGCGCTGTACCAGAGTTGGATCATCTCCGCGTCTGATTTCGCCAGGAAAAACATTGGGACGTTCATCAACGAATCGAGCTTGGGCGCATGGCGCCTTTTCGCGGCAACGGTTTACCTGTCAACGGGCACAAGGTCAAAAGTTTTCAGGCCAATTCTTGGGCTGCGAATGGAATTAGAGACACCGCCGGGCGACGGGCTATTCGAGAATAATTGGATATTTCCGGGCGGGGCATGCGGGTGGGACGGGCCCGAGCCGGATGGGGGGCGCCGCCGGTGAAAATGGAGCGGCTGTGGGGCAAAATACGGGCGGCGGCCTTGATTTATCCGGGGTGATTTAGGAGTGTTCCGGGCGGGCGGGCAAAAAATGAGCAAACATTGCTGGAAGTTCAACCTGGTGGGTGGGGTGGACCAAGTGTCGCTGGAGAGCGGACTGGACTTGGTCAATCTGGACAAGCTGGACCAGAAACTGTGGGTGGCGTTGAGCTGCCCGGTCAAAGGGCTTGAGTTTGACACGAAGACGTTGGAGCTGATTGACCAGGACAAGGATGGCCGGATTCGGGCGCCGGAGGTCATCGCGGCGGTGAAATGGGCGGTGGCGCGGTTGACGGATCCGGGGTTGCTGATCAACCCGGGGCCCGCCCTGCCCTTCAGCGCGATCAACACGTCGACGGAGGAGGGAAAGCGGTTGCTGAGTTCGGCCCGTCGGATTTTGGCGACGCTGGGCAGGGAGGGCGAATCGATCACGGTGGCGGACACGACGGACACGGCGCGCATCTTCGCGGCGACGAAGTTCAATGGGGATGGGATCATTCCGGAGGACACGGCGGTCGATCTTGGGATCACCCAGGCGTTGAAGGACATCATCGGCATTTTTGGGCCGGAGACGGACCGGTCGGGCAAGCCGGGGGTGTCCCAAGGGAAGGTGGACAGGTTTTTCGGGGAGGCGCAGGCGTTCCTGGACTGGCACCAGGCGGCGGAGGCGGAGGGGATGCTGCCGCTGGGCGAGGACACGGCGAAGGCGGCGGAGGCGCTGGAGGCGGTGCGGGCAAAGGTGGAGGACTATTTTGTGCGGTGCCGGCTGGCGGAGTTTGATCCGAGGGCCATCACGGCGGCGAACCGGCTGGAGTCGGATTACCTGGCCGCCACGGCGAGGGACATGCCGGCGGGGGCGCCGGAATTGGTTGGTTTTCCGCTGGCGCGGATCGGCCCGGGGAAGCCATTGCCGTTGAGCAATGGGGTCAATCCGGCCTGGGCCAAGGCGATGGCGACGTTTCGTGAGGAGGCGGTGCGGCCGATCCTGGGCGACCAAGAGGAACTGAGCGAGGCGGAGTGGGAGGCGTTGGCGGGGAAGTTTGCGGCGTTCCGGGCGTGGCAGCGGTCCAAGCCGGGGGGGGCGGTGGAAAAACTGGGGCTGGCCCGGCTGCGGGAACTGCTGGGCGGGGGGCTGCGGGAGGCGATCACGGAATTGATCGCGCAGGACAAGGCGGTGGAGCCGGAGATGAACGACATCGCGGCGGTGGACCGGCTGGCGCGGTACCACCGGGACCTGCACCGGCTGCTGAACAATTTTGTCACGTTCGAGGATTTTTACGCGGCGGAGCGGCTGGCGATCTTCCAGGCGGGGAGGCTTTACCTGGACGCGCGGAGTTGTGACCTGTGCGTGAAGGTGGGGGACATCGCCAAGCACTCGACGCTCGCGACGCTGAGCCGGAGTTACCTGGCTTATTGCGAAATCACGCG
>CAZSXX010000032.1:0-17057 GCA_964611245.1 uncultured Verrucomicrobiota bacterium
GTCCGTGGAAGTCCCTTGGCGCGGTTGCTTCGACTCGGGCAGGGCCAGCTGCAAGGCCGGCGTCTGCTTGAAGGATGTGGTCACCATCAGGACGATCAGCAGCACGATCAGGATGTCGATCAACGAGATGATGATCACCGCGGGCGCCTGCCGCCGTTTATGGGTCGAGAAGTGCATGGTCAGCCCTTCTGGCGGTAAAGCTGCCGCATGAACTTGTCCAGCAGCCCCTCCATCTCCACGGCCATCGTCTCGACCTTTTTCGTGTAATAACTCCAGGCGATGAGCGAAGGGATCGCCACCATCAAGCCCATCAATGTGGTGTTCAGGGCGATGGCGATGCCTGCTGCCACCTTGGTGTTGTCCGCCAGGCCGGTCTGGCCCAGCTCGCTGAAAAGGCGGATCAACCCATGCAGCGTGCCCACCAACCCGAGCAGCGGCCCGATGCCCACCACAATTTCCAACACGACCAGCCCGCGCTCGAGCTTCACAACTTCCTGGCGGGCCCGCGTTTCCACGAGGTCCGTCGTCTCCGCCTTCGGATCCTTGATGTGGTCATGCGCCACCAGCGTCAGCCGGGCCAGGGGCGAAGGGTTGCTGTGGCAGGTCTGCACCAGCTTCGGCAGGTCGGACGGGCCTTTGCAGTTTTCGATCACCAACTGCACGCTGGGCGGCAGCACCTTTTTCCGCATCAAGGCCATCCCCCGCTCGATGATGAACGCGATCCCCACAATGGAGATCAACACCAGCATGAACATCACCGGCCCGCCCGCTCTCAGGAATTCCCACATAGTTCGCAGTATTATTTAAAAACTCAGTTGTAGTGGAAGGTGAAACGCACCTCCCGGTAATCCGCCCCCAGCAGCCTCTTCAAATCCGGCGGGAATGGGGCGTAGGGCGCGGGGTCGAGCACCGCGCGCTGGCAGGCCCACGACAGCGTGTCGTTCACCTGGTTCTCCGCCACCTTCATCGACATGATCCGCCCGTCCTTGTGCAGCCGGAAATCGAGCACGACCTTCCCGCTTTGGTTGGCCACGTAATTCCGCTGCTCGAGCAATTGGAACCACCGTGCCTGCACCGCCGCGATGAACGCCGCGTCATAGGACCCAAACGGGCTGGAGCGGACATTTTGGTCCATCTCCAGGGCGTATTTCTTGACGCCCCCATCCTGTTTCATCTTTGGCCCTTCGATGATTCCCTTTTGCTGGCGCGCGTCGGCCAAGGTGCGGGGCCGGACGGGCGGCGGCGTTTTCTGGGCCGGCCGGTCGAACGTCATGTCGCGCTCCGTTTTCTCCGCCGGGGTCAGGGTGTTTTGTTTGGTGTCGCCCGGGGGCTCCACCGCCGCCTGCTCCGTCGGCTTCGTGTTGGGTTGCAGGGTGTCCCGTTTTGGCTGCGGGGGTGGGACCGGCTTGGGCTCGGCTTTCACCACCTCGCGGGTCTTCGGCACTTTGTCCTGCGTCCCGTCGATCTTCGGCACGTTCAGGTCCAGCCGGGTGTCCGGATTGGCCGCCTGGGTGTTCGCCGTGGAATAGAGCTTGGCGTCCTTCGGCTCCTCGGCCGGCTGCAAAGGGTCCACTTCGATGAATTGCAGCACGGAGGGCTCGGTGTCCTTCTTCGGCGCGTTCGGGTCGGGCGGCGTCTTCGGCGCCGAGAGGGCCCATTTGGGCGCCGCCCTTTGTTCCCAAAGCCCGGCTGAATGCCCGGCCTCAATGATGAAAAAAGCCGCCAAGTGCAGGCCAACCGAAATGGCGAAGGCCCTGAAAATCGAGTTCGATCTCAGTCTTTTCCAGAGCCTCAACCACTTCTCCAACAACACCCGCCAATCATGCTACACCCTGCCCCCGCGATCAACCGTTAGCTTTCGCGGATCGATCCGATCCCGGCGCGCCCCGGGTCGCGAAACTTCTCGGCCCCTTTCGAATCGGCGCTAATAATCGGCCCATGCTGCAAATAGAACATCTGGCCGACCTCGTGGAAAAGTTTCGCGCCGAGACCCACGCGCGCGTCAAGGAGTTCACCGTCCAGGGCCATGCGTTCGCCAGCAACAGCGGCCCCTCCATCATGGGCGTCATCAACCTCTCGCCGGATTCCTGGTACCGTGAAAGCGTCTGCCTGAGCGCGGAGGCCGCCGTCCAGCGCGGGCTGGTCCTCCACGCCCAAGGCGCGGCCGTCGTCGATGTCGGGGCGGAGTCCACCCTGGCCCACGCCGCCGCCGCCGGGCCGGAATTGCAGAACTCAAAGCTCCTGCCCGTGGTCAACCGGCTGCATGGCGCGGGCATTCTGGTCTCGGTGGAAACGTACCAGCCCCCGGTCGCGCAGGCTTGCCTGGAGGCTGGCGCCGCCATCCTCAACCTCACGGGCGCGGGCGACGCGGAGGAGATTTATTCCCTGGTGGCCCGGCACGACGCCGCGGTCATCATCTGCTATGTCCAGGGCAAGAACGTCCGCAAGGTCCGCGATTTCAAACTGACGGACGATCCCATCCCGACGATGCGCTCCTACTTCGAGCGGCAGATCGAGATGGCCCGCCACATGGGCGTCGAGAAAATCTTCATCGACCCCGGCCTTGGCTTTTATTACCGCAACCTCCAGGACAGCGGCGCGCGCATCCGACACCAGATGAACACCTTCCTCAACACGTTCCGCCTCCGCTCGCTGGGCTATCCGGTTTGCCACGCGCTTCCCCATGCGTTCGAGTTTTTTGGCGATGAAGTCAGGTCCGCCGAGCCGTTCTTCGCGATGTTGGCGGCCCTGGGGAAGACCGACCTGTTCCGCACGCACGAAGTGCCCCGCACCCGCGCCGTGCTGGAGACGATGCGCGCGTTCTGAGGCCCCTCACCGGCCCAGCAATTGGTCCAGCTTCTCCCGGTGCCCCCGGCTCAGCGTCACCTTGGCGCCGGTGCGGAGGATGATCACATACTCCCCGTGGAAGAGAGGCTGCATTTCCTTGATCCGGTCGATGTTGACGATGGTGGACCGGTTCACCCGGATGAATTTCCCCTCCGGCAGGCGGCCCTCGATCGAGGTCATCGTCTCGCGCAGCATGTGCGTGTCCGGGCCGACATGCAGGACCACGTAATTGTCCGCCGCCTCGACCCAATCCACATCCTCGCTCTTCAGCAGGAGGACCCGCCCCGCGGTCTTCACGACCAAACGGTTGGCCGCTTTCGGCTGCGTTTTCAATTCGCCCAGCAGGGCGTTCATCCGGCTCTGCAATTCACCGGACTCCGGCCGCGCCAGCCGCGACTTCGCGTGGGCCAGGGCCGTCTCAAACCGCTCGCGGTCGTACGGCTTCAGCAGGTAATCGACCGCGTGCACCTCGAACGCCTTCAGCGCGAATTTCTCGTGCGCGGTGACGAAGATCACCGCTGGCATGTTTTCCGGCCCCACGGCCTCCACCACCGCGAACCCGTCCAGCTCCGGCATCTGCACGTCCAGCAACACCAAATCCGGCTTCTCGCGCAGGATCATTTCCACCGCCGCCTGCCCGTCGGCGCATTGCCCTGCGATCTCGACCTCGGGGTCCTTGCGCAGCAACTGGCACGCCCGCTCCCGCGCCAGCGCCTCGTCATCCACGACCAGGACCCGAATTTTCATGCGCCGTTCATGGTTGGAAGGAGGCTGGATGCCGCCCGCTCAGGCAATCAGTTTCGCCGCGTCGCCCGCCGTGGCGCCGTCATGCACAATGGCCATGAGCGCCCGGGTCATGCCCGCCGGGTTGGCGTGTTGAATGATGTTCCGGCCGTAAACAATCCCGGCCGCCCCCTGCTGGATCAGCCTCTCGGTGCGGGTCAAAATCTCCTGGTCTGGGGCCTTGCCTCCACCGCGCACAAGGACCGGAATGCGGCCGGCGATCTCCACCACGCTCCCATAAACACCCACGTCGTCGGTCGGGTCCGCCTTGATGATGTCCGCCCCCAGCTCCACCGCCTGGCGCACCAGCGGGAGGATCTTCTCCAAATCGCCATCCACCATGTAGCCGCCCGCCTTTTTGTTCTCCTGGAATACGAGCGGCTCGATCATCAGCGGCATGCCGTAGCGGACGCACTCCGGCTTGAGCTTGAGGATGTTTTGGATGCATTGGTCCGTGACTTCCGGCTCATTCGGAATCCGGAACAGGTTCACCACCACGCACGAGGCGTCCAGCCGCAGGGCCTGCTCCACCGGCTGCTCGATCATCCGGCTGAAGAGCGCCCGGGGCAGGGCCGTCCCGTAGACGTTCGCGACGTCCGTCCGCAGGACCAACGCCGGCTTTTCCTTGCCGGGCAGCGACTGAAGATAATGCGCCTGGCCAATCGTCAGTTGGATGGCGTCGGGCGCCGCCGCCACCAGGGTCCGCACCGATTTTTCGAGGCCCTCGATCCCCTGCAAAAACGAGCGTTCGTTGAAGAATCCGTGGTCAATCGCCACATCGAAACAGCGATTGGACTTCGCGTTGAAGAGCCGGTTCAGTCGATAGTTCATCCACCGGCAGAGTGTAGAAACAGCCCCGCGAAGTGAAGGAAAATTCGGCGCCCTTACTGGGGCCGGTATTCCTGTTTGGCCTCGAACAGGTATTTCTTGATGTCCGCGATCCGGACCGAATCGACCGGGTGCGTGCGCAGCCAACCCGGCGTGCTGTTCGCCCCCATCGCGCTGGAGAAACGTTCCCAAAAGGCGACCGCCTCCTCAGGATTGTAGCCCGCGCGCGTCATGTAATGCAGCCCAATCCGGTCCGCCTCGGACTCCTGGGTGCGGGAATATTTCAGCAGCCCAAGCTGCGCGCCGATTGGATAGGCCGCCTGGAACGCCGCCGCCCAGCGCGGGTCGGTGATGGCCAATCCGCCCACCTGCCCGATGCCCTGCGCCGCCATCGACTGGCTCATCCGTTCCGCCCCATGGTGCGCCGCGGCGTGCGCCACTTCATGCCCAAGGACGGTCGCGAGCCCGGCCTCGGTTTTGGTGATCGGCAGGATGCCAGTGTAAATCCCAATCTTCCCGCCGGGCAGGCAAAACGCGTTGGCCTCCTTGCTCTCGAACACCACGAATTCCCATTTCGCGTTGGGCAGGTCATTGCCGGAGGCGGCCGCGATTTTCTTCCCCACCTTCTGCAACAGCGCGTTGGCCGCCGGATCCTTGCTGATCGGCGTCTCCTTCTTCATCTCCTCGAACGCCGTCAACCCAAGCTGCGCCTCCTGTTCGCCGGAGACCAGGCTGAGCTGCCTCCGGCCTGTGATGGGCGCGGTGATGCAAGCCGCCAAAACGCCCACCATCCCAATGCAAACCCACACTTTGACGCTCTTCATGGGGCCAAATAAACCAGAATCGGGACGGATCGACAAGCCGCCGCGCCCTTAATGTGGCATGCCAAGATCCACGATTTCGCCCGGCTTCAAGACCATCCGGAGGCTGGTCGGCACCTCAATTGACACGGGCAGCCCAATCTCCACCATGGCGCCGGCGCGCAGAAGCATCACGTTGGTGATCGCTTCGTAGCGCTGGCCCACCTCCTCGATTTTCGCCATGGCCTGCTCCCTTCGGGCGGAGCGGCACCGCACCTCGACGGCCATCCCCTTCTTTGGCTCAAGCCCGGATCCTTGGCGCACATACGTCACAATTCGTTCCGAGTTCAACGCATGGATCGTCAGGATCATGTCCCCGGCCATCACGTTCTCCCCGGCTTGGCGGGCGATGACGCCCACCGTTCCATCGATCGGCGCCCGCAATATCAGCGGCTTCCGCCGGACATCCTCGACATCCTGCCGCTCCTCCGTCAGCCGCCCCATTGCGTCCTGAAACGTCCTGGGCGCAGCGAGATTTGTGAACGATCCCGCGGCCGCCCCGGCCTGCCGCAGGCCGGCCTCCGCTTCCGTCACCAATTTCTCCAATTCGGTGATCCGCGCCTTCACGGAGTCCCGCAAACGCAGGCTCTCCTCGTAATCATTGTAGGGGACCACCTTGTCTTTCCAACCCCGCTCCGCCCGCGCCACCGCGGCCTCCAACGTCGGCAGTTCCGCGCGCGCCGCCGCCAGGTCCGACCGGAACCGCAGCGTGTTCATGTTCAGCGCCTGGTAATCAAATCCGATCCGCTCCCGGTCCATCATCGAGTTGATCTCCAACTGCGACATCGCGATGCGGCTCCGCAAATCCTGGACGTGGCCTGAAATCATCCGCGCGTCGGTGCTCATCACCGCCGCCACCGGATCGCCCGCCTTGACGGCCTGGAACCGGCGCACAAAAACGTTCGTCACCATCCCGGCCTCCGGGGCCGTCACCACCGTCTGGATCGATTCGACCTCCCCCACCATCGTGGGGCCCACCACGGTGACCCTCCAAAGGTAAACCGTCGCCACCAGCGCGCAGGCGAACACCGCGATTGGCAGGTATCGCATCCGGAATTCGCGCCAAATCTGCGCGGGCGGCACCCGTATGTCTTTCCTCGGCTCGCTCATTTAGACTTCCGACTCCTCCTCCGCTTTCATCCCGGTCACGCGCGTGACGCCGGGGTAAACCTGCAATTCCTCCAGCAGGTTCGGCATGGTCTTGGGGTTCTTCAGGAGCAGGCGGTAGGACAGGTCGCTGCCGGCGAATCCCTCGTGCTTCCGCTCGCTCGCGCAGATCGCCTTCAGGCTGTAATGCTCCAGCAGCTCCTCCAGCCGGCTCCGGTCCGGCTGCGGCCCGGCCCAGTGGAAATTCAGGATCATGTCATACCGGTGCCGCGTCCCAAAACCGGTGATCCACAGGTAAAGCATCAAGCCGCACAGGAACAGCGTCCCGACAATGGCGGTGGAGAACTTCATCGTCCCGGCCGCCATCCCCAGCACAATGACCATGAGGATGTAGCTCGCGTCCAGGGTGTCCCGCAGGATGTTCCGGAAGCGGACGATGGCGAACACGGCCATCAGCCCGAACGCCGTGACCAAGCTGTTGGACAGGACCATCATCACCAGCGCCACCACGGAGGGGATTACCAGCAGGGAATTGACGAACGATTTGGAATAGGAAAGGCCCGAATGCGTCGCCATGTAGACCCACGCGATGACATGCCCGCCCAGGAACGCCAGCGCCAGCCCCAGCAGGATGGCGGGAACGTTCATGGGCGCGGTGACGAAATCGCCCCGGAACAACCAGTCGTTCATTGTTTATTTGGCGGACTCCGCGAGCGCCCGCGCGGGCTCGCCTTCGTTCTTTTTCTTTTCAGACACGGGAGAAGGGACAGTAACAGGCGCGCTTTGACCGTCAAAGGCAAATGCGCGCGTCATCCGGCTCTCCCCGGACATCGCGATCCCCTCCGCGTACTTGGCCGCCCCGCATTGGGTCAGCCCAAAACAGCGCACCATCTCCTTGAACCAATCGGGGAAGCGCGTGGTGAACTTTAATTCCAGGATCACCCCGTCCCCGAACGGCTTCACCGGGTTGGTCATCGTCGTCGACAGCCGCGCGGTCGGATCCGGCTCGCAGTACACATCCCGGTCCATCGTCACCCGCACCGAATTGTCGTTCTGGCTGATCCACGCCTCCCGCATGTAGAACACGTGCGACTGCGGACGGGCCCGGATCGCCATCATCAGCGCCGAAAACTTTTGGATGGCGAAAAACTGCTTCGGCTCCTTGGAAAGCATGTCCGCCGGCGTCGGCATTTGCCCGGCCAGGATCGCCCCCACCGAGGACCGCCTCACCCCGCCCCGTTGCTTCGAGATCGTGCTGTCGCAGCGCCGCTTGATCTCGAAGAAAACCGGGGAATCCGGCCGCTCGTTGTAATACCGCAGCCGCAGTTTGTATCGGTTTTTGTCGCCGTTGATCGTGGCCCAATAGGTGAAAAGGTTGTCTGAATCCAGATACAAACTGTGAACCGGATACGACAAATTCGGCATGGTTGCCCCGTACTCGTCGATTTCCAAGTAGGCGGCGACAAATTGGCGCACCTGAAGCGCGACATGCTCAGGCAGGATATACTTGAGCTCAAACCGTTGCAGTTGAAGGCGATCTGGTCCCATGGCGGGTCAGGTCATCCCTCCGGCACGCGTTTGGCTGGATGGCGTGGCAATCATCTCGGCAATTTCACACGATTGTAACGTCATTTCCATGCTGGCGCCACCTCCATTTTTCCCTCGACGGTGGCACTCGGCGAAAGCAAAAACAATGCCAGAAAGGCGATTTTCTGGCGGCCTTAGCTCTGGAATATCAGCGCCCCGATCCCCACAGCCACCAGGATGAACAGGATGAAGAAGAAGATTTTCCACGCGCTTTTTGGATACTTCCCGGCGACCTCCCCGGTCACCCCGTTCACCAGTGCCTGGTAGGACTTCCGCCCGTAATCAAAGCTCACCAGCCAGACGGGCAGCAGCAGGTGCTTGAATGTTTGCCCCGAAAACTTGGCGGACACCTGCAGGTTCCGGTGCGTGTCGCCGGGGACGTTCGCCGCGCACATCGAACGGAGTTCCCCCTCCATTTTGTCCCGCGCCGCCTTGGCCGCGGCGATCAGGTCGATTTGGTATTGCTCCACCGACCAACCCGCCACGTAACTGGCGGAATAGGGCGCGAGCTCCTTGGTCGGAAACGGCTCGATCTTTCCCAGCAAGTCCGGGTCCGCCCCGCGCGTCGCCGCCACCAGTTCGTCGTCAAAAAAGTGGTCCACTTGCCCCGAACTCCGCGTCCACCGGGTGTGCCGCACCCGGCGGGTCTGGGTTTTGCCCTGGCTGTCGCGGTAGGATTCCGTGGTGTAATAATGGTAGCCGGACTCCGCCGTCCAATCCCCGTGGGCCTGGGCGTCGAACGTCCAATAGGGCAGGTACACCCCATGCACCGTGTCGGTCAGCGCCGCCTTTTTCAACCGGTTCGGCGCGAACCACCGGCTTCCATACCACTCCCGCAGGCTTTGCCGCACCTGCGCCTCCGGAACCTTGAACGGGAGCAACCCCTGCGGGCTGATCGGCGCCTTCATCTCCTCGTACGGCACGATCTGCGCGGACCCGCAAAAGTCGCACCGCTGCGCCACGCGCGCCGGGTCGAACACCGTGATGGCCTGGCAGCTTTGGCATTTGACCGACCGTTTCTCCGCCTGCCAGCCGCGCGCCGACTTTGGCAGCGCCCGCATCGCCTCGGCCAGGTCATTCTCCTTCACCTCGCCGCTGGGTGAAATTTCCATCGGCGAGGCGGTGCCGCAAAATGGGCAGACCAGCGATTGCTTGGCCGCGTTCCAATGCGCGTCGGCCCCGCACGCCGGGCAGTGGAATTTGTCCCTGGCCAGCGCCTCGGGCGATTCCGGTCCGGCCATGTTATTTCAGGAGATCCTCGAGCGCGCTCCGCGAAATGCGGTAGGTCGCGCCGATTTTTTTCGCCTTCAGGTCGCCGGAGGTGATGCTCGCCAGCACATCCGCCTCGGACACGCCCAGCAGTTTGGCCGCGTCGGCCGTCCCCAACAGGTCGAACGTCGCCGGGGCCGCGCCCGCGGGAGGATTTCCCGGAGTCGAAGTGGGGCTTGCGGTCGCGGCGGGCTGCCCCAGCGACTCGGAGATTTGGCGCGCCATCGCCAGGCCGATGGCCAGTTCGCCCGCCATCGCCCCCGCCCCGCTTGTCGGCGCCTGGCCCATGTGGTTGGCCATCTGGAATTTCACGTAATCGTTCAGGTTCCCAATCGCCGACATGCTCGAGCGTTTGTCGATCGCCTGCTCGACCTCGGGCGGGACGGAGACGTTCTCGACGATGAAGCTGCTCATCTCCAGGCCGTACTTCTCCCGCATCACCGGGTTGATCAGCGGCAGCAACGATCCGCCCAACTCGGAATAGCGCCGCGCCACATCCAGCACCGGCACCCGCGATTGCGCCAGCGCCTCGCTGAAAATGCTGATCACCCGCGACCGCATCGTGTCGGCGAATTCGTCCAGGCGGAAATGGTGGTCCGTCCCGGCCACCTCCTTCAGGAACACCTTCGGCTCGACGATCTTGAAATCATAGGTCCCGAACGCCCTCGCCCGGACGATCCCCAAGTCCTCGTCCCGCAGCATGATCGGGTTGGAGGTCCCCCACTTGTTCCCCGTGAAGAGCCGCGTCGTGACGAAATAGACGTCCGCCTTGAACGGCGTCTCGAAGCCATATTTCCACGACGCCAGCGTGGTGAGGATCGGGATGTTCTCCGTGGTCAGCGTGTGCTTGCCCGGCCCGAACGTGTCGCCGAAGGCGCCCAGGTACACGAACTGCCCCACCTGCGATTCCCGCACGATCAACTGCGCGCCGCGCTTGATCTCCTTGTCGTCGTCCGGAAAGCGCCAGGACAGCGTGTCGCGCGAATCGTCGGTGAACTCGATGATCTCGATCAGTTCCTTGCGAATGAAGTCCATCAATCCCATAAGCTTTGATATTTAAGTTGTTCCTTTTTTACACGGGCCGACGCCCGCCGGACATTACAATTGCGGCGGAAAATTCCACTGGCTCCGCCGACCTGCGTGGGCCGCATCCCCACGCCCAGCGGATTCGCGCCGCTACGGCAGTTCCTGGATCGTGATGTCCTTGTACCACGCCTCGCTAGGGGGGCCGCTGTGGATCTGCACCGCGATGACGCCGTAATCCTCGATTTTGGGGTCCTCCTCGATGTAATCCACCGTCCTCAATCCATTCAGGAAAAGCTGGATGCGCTTGCCCTCGGCCCGGATCACATATTCATTCCAGTCGTCCCGCTTCAGAATCTTCTTCACTTCCTCCGCCGGGGCGTGCGCCAGCACCTTGTTCCGGCGCGACTCGTCATAAAGGCAGCCCCACCAGCTTGGGTCGCCCATATCCGCCTGGTATCCGGTCACTTCGTTGTCGTGCAAATGGCGCCGCGTCCGGAATTGTATCCCGGCGTTGGATCCCTCGCCCAGCAGCTTGAACTTCGCCTTGAACACGAAGTTGGTGTAATCCCGCGTGGTGCACAAAAACTCGTTGCGGGGCACCTTCTCCTTGAACGATCCTCCGACAATCGCCCCGTTCTCGATCCGGAACGTCTTGTTCGTGTCCCCAATCCACCCCGCGAATGTCTTTCCGTCGAACAGCCGAACTTCCTTCCCTTCGGCGGCGAACCCTTCCGTGACTCCCAACGCGATCCCAAGCAGGCAAAGAATCTTTTTCATGGCGTGGCGTCGATCACACCATGGCCCGGGGGAAAATGCAACCGCCGCGCAAGTCCGTGCTGGCGCCCGGGGCCCCCCCTTGGCCAATATCCCCAACCGCATGAATCTCCAGGACAAAGTTTGCCTCGTCACCGGCGGCACCATGGGCATCGGCGCGGCCGCCGCCATTGCCCTCGCGGAGCAGGGCGCGCACATCGCCCTTGCCGCCCGCCGCGCAAATTCGGACGCGGAGCAGGTCTGCCGGCAGATCGAAAGTTTCGGCCGCAAATCCCTGCTCATCTCCGCGGACATGGCCAAGCCCGCCGACGCCGCCCGCGCCGTGGAGCAGACGGTCCGCGGCCTCGGCTCCATCGATGTCCTCGTCCATTCCGCGGGTGGCCCGGTCAATGGCGGGCTGATGGAGCTGACCTCCGAGGCCTGGCTGCAGGCCTTTGATGTGCATATCCACGCCATTTTCCACCTGTGCCGCGCCGCCATTCCGCAGATGAAAACCCGCCGCGAGGGCGCCATCATCCTCGTCTCCTCCACCGCCGGCATCCGCGGCATCAAGACGAATGTCGCCTATCAAACGGTCAAGGGCGCCATCCCCCAGCTCACCCGCGCCCTGGCCTTTGAGTTCGCACCCGACAACATCCGCGTCAATTGCGTGGCCCCCGGCGTGGTCCGCACCGCCTTCCACGCCTCGATGACCGACGCCACACGGAAAAACAACCTGGAGAACCGCATCCCCCTGCGGCGCGAGGGAATCCCGGCCCAGGTCGCCTCGGTCATCCGCGAACTGGTCACCAACGATTACATCACCGGCGAAACGGTCGTCATCGACGGCGGCCTCACCATGCGGATCGCCTGACGCCCCGGCCCCTCAGCGGAAGGTCACCTTCACGTCGGTCCTCACTGAATTCGCGATGAAGCACTGTTCGTGGGCCTCATGGTGGAGCTTCTCCTCCTCCTCCCGCGTTGGCGCCTTTCCGCCGCTGTAGCCGCACCGGACGCTCAGTGTCACCTCGCTGACCCAGGCGGCGCCGCGCTCGTTTTTCGTCATTCTCCCGGACGCGCGGTCTTCGTAATGCTCCAACTCGAACCCCGCTTTCGACGCCACCCACGCGAAGGTGAGAAAATGGCAGCTCGCGATGGCCGCCACATAGGCTTCCTCCGGATCAACCAGCGCCTCGTTGGACCAGGGCGCCGGCACGATCGAGGGCGATGGGGAGGCCCGCAGGGTGGCTCCGCCGTCGAATTCCCAGGTGTGTTCCCGCGAATAGCGCCCGCGCAAAAAATCCGGCCCTGATTCCGTGCGGCTCCAACGAATCGTCGCTGCGTGTTCTGGCATGTTTTTCTTTTATCCCCGGGCGCCCGCAATTCCCAATACTTCCTGATTCTCATCCCGATGCCTTTTCGGCATCGTCTCGGCATGGAACTTCGGCAGGTGCGATATTTTGTCGCCGTCGCGGACGAATCGAATTTCACCCGGGCGGCCCGCCTCCTTCATGTCGCGCAGCCCGCCCTCAGCCGCCAGATCCGCCAGCTCGAGGAGGAATTGGGCGTGGCGTTGTTCGACCGCACGGCCCGCGGCGCCACCCTGACCCGCGCGGGCCGGGCGTTCCTCGCCGAGGCGCGCGTCCTCCTTTCGCAAAGCGCCCGGGCTGCCCAGGCCGCCCGGGCCAACGGCGCCGCCGCCCCAAAATCCCTCAACGTCGGCTATGCCTGGGGCCTGTTCCATTCGCTGGTGCCCAAGGCCATCGCCCGGTTCCGCCGCCGTTTCCCGGAGGCCTCCGTCAACCTTTTCGACCTCACCGCGCCCGAGCAAAGCGCCGCAGTCAAGGAGGGCCGCCTGGACGCCGGGTTCATCGGCTTCACCCAGGACGCGGCCGGCCCCGAGCTCGCCCGCCGCAAGATCGGCGCCTGTTCCTTCCTCGCGGCCCTGCCGGAGAAACACCCCGCCGCACAGACCAAATCCGTCGACCTCCGCTCCCTTTCCCGGGAATCGTTCTGCGTGATCTCCCAAGAAAATTTTCCCGGCGCGGCCCATTGCGCGCACGAAGCGTGCGCCCTGGCCGGGTTCCGTCCCCGCGTCCTCCAAACGGCCGCGCGCGGCGTCACCATGCTGGGCTTGGTCGCCGCGAACCACGGGATTGGCATTGTGCCAGAACCCCTCGCGGCGTTGCCGCACCCCGGCGTGGTCTTCCGCCCCCTCGCCCGCCCGTATGTCAGCTCCCTTTTTGTCGTGTGGCACGCCGGCAAACCCTCCGAGCTGCGCGACGCATTCCTGGACTCCATCGCTTGAAGCCGCCAACCCCATGAAAAAGAACCCCGCCCCCAAAAAGCTCCCGCGCCAACCATCCCGCCCGGCCCTCGATGACCTGCTCGCCGTCATGGCCCGGCTCCGCTCGCCCACCGGCTGCCCATGGGACCGCGAGCAGGACCACATGTCCCTCCGCTTCCACGCGGTGGAGGAGGTTTACGAGCTGATTGACGCCATCGAGTCGGGCGACGACCATGAAATGCTCGAGGAGTTGGGGGACCTGCTGCTCCAAGTTGTTTTCCATTGCCAGCTCGCCCAAGAGCGCGGCGCGTTCGATTTCGAGCGGGTTGCCCGCGCGATTTCCGACAAGCTCCTGCGGCGCCATCCCCACGTTTTTGGAGATTCGAACGCCAAGACCGTGGATGAAGTCTGGACGCAATGGGACAAAATCAAGCAGGCCGAGAAAGCCGGCTCCAAACGCGAGCGATCCAGCGTTTTCGACGGCATCCCCAAGCGGCTTCCCGCCCTGCTCCACGCCGAAAAACTCGTCAAGAAAGCCCGCAAATCCAACTTTTTGCCCGCCGAACGCGCCGCCGTGCCGCCTTCGCGCGAGCAGGTGGCCCAAAAACTTTTCGCCCTCGCCGCCACCGCCCAAAGCCAGGGCTGGTCCGCCGAGGAGCTGCTCCGGGCCGAATTGAAAAAGAGGGAACGGCTCTGGCGGGAAAAGGAGCGCGCCCACGGAAAGTAACGCCGCGCGGAAGCGGCCCGGCCAAAACTCCCGATTGCGCTCCCGCCCAAGTGGATTATCTTGCCTTGGAATGGATTGGCAGCAACCTGTGGCGTTGGGAATTGTGGCCGCCGCGGCCCTCGGGCTGGGCTGGAGGAAGTTCCGCCCGCGCCGATTTTCCTTCAAGCGCGACACCCATTGCGGGTGCGCCGCGCCCTCCCAGGAATCGCCCCAATCCTCCATCGTTTTCCACGCCCGCAAAGGTGGGCGTTCCTCCATCACTGTCAAAAACCGCTAAACCACGCCTTGCCCAATGCGCACCGTTCGGGTAAAACCCGCCTCACAGCCATGTCCTCAACCACGCACTTCGTAACGCGCCCGCAGGCGCTTTCCCCATCGGCCGAGCCAGCCTGGGTGCCGAACACCGACGTTTATGTGACGGACGCGGGCTTGGTCGTCAAAGTCGAGCTCGCCGGCATGAAGAAGGAGCACCTCGAGCTTCATGTCGAGGGCAACCGACTCAAGGTGTGCGGCCACCGCCCCGACGGCTGCCGCGCCCCCAAATGCAAGTTCCTGGTCATGGAGATCAATTATGGCTCCTTTGAGAGCGTCATCGAACTGCCCACAGGCTATGACCTTTCCCAAGCCAAGGCGGCTTACCAAAATGGATTTTTGCGCGTCGACGTCCCGCGGCAGGCCGGTTCCGCCTCCGCCACCATTCCCATTTCCGAAGGAGATTGATCCCTGCCAAACGGACATTTAGGGTGAACTTTTTCGGGGGGCCGCGCATCTAAGGAGACACAGTGAGTTCACCTGACACGGAGTTCATCAACATTCTCAGCGCGCAAAACAGCGCGGGCGACACCGGCGCCGCCGCGCGGCCGGCCCCCAAATCCATGCCCAAGGTCCTCCCGATCCTTGGCCTGTCGGACATCGTTATTTTCCCGGGCATGGTCGCGCCCCTCCTGGTCGAATCGTCCCAAAGCATCCGCCTGATCGACGACGTCGTCGCCGGCGACCGCTTTCTCGGCCTGGTCCTCCAGCACAAGCCCGAGGTGGAGAACCCCACCCCCGACGACCTTTGGCGCCATGGCTGCGTGGCCCGCGTCATCAAGATGCTCAAGTTCCCCGACAACACCGTGCGCGTGCTGATCGAGGGCCTGATGCGTTTTGAGATCAAGGAATACGTCAGCCACGATCCCTACCTCTGCGCCCGCATCGAGATTGAGACCGACGAACACGAGCAGAGCATCGAGATGACCGCGCTGGCCCGCAACGCCCAGCTCCAGTTTCAGGAGATCATCAACCTCTCCCCCGCCCTTTCCGAGCAGGTCAAAATCAACGCCCTCAACACCGACCAGGCCGGGAAGCTCGCCGACCTGATCGGCGCCAACCTCAACCTCAACCTGGAGGAGCGCCAGAAGCTCCTCGAAATCCGCAGCGTCAAGGATCGCCTCACCCATCTCCTGCCCCTCATGGGCCGCGAGCTGGAGGTCCTCACCCTCGGCTCCAAAATTCAGAAAGAGGTCGCCACCGCGATGTCCAAGAGCCAGCGCGATTTCTTCCTCCGCGAGCAGATGCGCGCCATCCAGCGCGAGCTGGGCGAATCCGACCCCAACTCCAACGACGTCGCCTCCCTCCGCGAGCTGATCGAGGCCAACGGCCTGCCCGAGGACGTCAAAAAGAACGCCCTCAAGGAGCTCGACCGCCTCCAGCAAATCCCCTTTTCCGCCGCCGAATACACCGTCTCCCGCAATTACCTCGATTGGGTGGTCAACCTTCCCTGGAACAAATCCACCGACGACAAGCTCGACCTCAAAGCGGCCGAGAAAATCCTCGATGAGGCCCATTTTGGCCTCCAGAAGGTCAAGGATCGCCTCCTCGAATTCCTCGCCGTCATCAAGCTGAAACGCCAGCTCAAAGGCCCCATCCTCTGCCTGGTCGGCCCTCCCGGAGTCGGCAAAACTTCGCTGGGCCGCGCGGTGGCCGACGCCCTCGGCCGCAAATTCGTCCGCATCGCCCTGGGCGGCATGCGCGACGAGGCCGAAATCCGCGGCCATCGCCGCACCTACGTCAGCGCCCTGCCGGGCCGCATCATCCAGGGAATCCGCCGCGTCGAGAGCAACAACCCGGTCATTCTCCTCGACGAGATCGACAAGGTCGGCGCCGATTTCCGCGGCGACCCCGCCGCCGCCCTGCTCGAAGTCCTCGATCCCCATCAAAACGCGACCTTCACGGACAACTATCTCGACATGCCCTTCGACCTCTCGCGCGTCCTGTTCCTCACCACCGCGAACTGGATGGACCCCATCCATCCCGCCCTGCGCGACCGCCTCGAAGTCATCGAAATCCCCAGCTACACCGCCGCCGAGAAGCTCCAGATCGCCCGCCGCCACCTCGTCCCCCGCCAACTCGCCGAGCATGGCCTCAAGCCCAAGCTTGTCCGCCTGCCCGACGCGACGCTCAAGAAAGTCATCCAGGATTACACCCGCGAAGCCGGGGTCCGGAACCTCGAGCGCGAGGTTGCCTCCCTCCTCCGCAAGGCCGCCCGCAAAATCGTCGCCCAGGACGGCGCCACCTCCCCCGTCAGCATCCAGCCCGATGACCTCAAGGAATTCCTGGGCCCGCCCCGTTTCCATTCCGAAATGGCCGAGCGCATCAAGGAGGTCGGCATCGCCATCGGCCTGGCTTGGACCCCCGTCGGCGGCGATATTCTTTTCATCGAGGCCACCCGCATGCCAGGGCGCGGCAAATTGATCCTCACCGGCTCGCTGGGCGACGTCATGAAGGAGAGCGCCCAAGCCGCCCTCAGTTTCCTGCGCAGCCAGGCCGGCAAGCTGCGCATCGACATTTCGGACTACGACAAGCACGACATCCACGTCCATGTGCCGGCCGGCGCCACGCCCAAGGATGGCCCCAGCGCCGGCGTCACCATCACCATGGCCCTCGCCTCCCTGCTGACCCGGCGCATGGTCCGCTCCGACCTTGCCATGACCGGCGAGAT
>CAZSXX010000032.1:17067-21005 GCA_964611245.1 uncultured Verrucomicrobiota bacterium
CGTCCTCCCCGTCGGCGGCATCAAGGAGAAGGTCCTCGCCGCCGCCCGCTCCGGCCTCAAGCAAGTCATCCTTCCGGATGAAAACCGCAAGGATTGGGAGGAGGTCCCCGCCGAGGTGCGCGACCGCATGGCCGTCCACTTCGTCAAACATATCTCCGAGGCGCTCCCCGTGGCGCTCCGGGCCAAGTGAGCCGTGAATAGCCCGCGCTGTCCCCAACATAGGGCCGCCAGGAAGGCTGGTTCGATTTTGCGGTCCCGATTCCGGTCCATTCCGGCGTTGCTTGCGGCCCTGTTTTTGTCCCTTCCTCTGGCCGTCTCGGTTCGCGCCCAAACCAGCAAGGCCAATCCCCCCTCGCTTCCCTCCCCAAAAATCGACGCCCAAGCCCTGCTGAACGATGTCCTCAGCAAGGTCCCCCATGAGCGCGGCGAGATGCATGGCGTCCTCAAGATTCGTTCCAGCAAGGGTTCCCTGCGCGAAGTCCCCATCAAATGGATTGTCCGCCCGCTCGATGGCCAGTGGCACGACGTTTACACCACGCCCCAGAATGGCGGCATCCCCCCGGAAACGCTCATCGTCGTCCACCGCGAAGGCGCCACCAACCACTACGAATTCATCCGCGACGGCAACCCGGTCCCGGCGGCCGCGGCCGATCCCTTCGTCCCCTTCGCCACCTCGGATTTCTGGCTCGCCGATTTCGGCCTCGAATTCTTGCATTGGCCCAATCCAAAGCACCTCAAAACGGAGATGCGCAAAGGGCGCCCCTGTTATGTAATCGAGTCCTCCAGTCCCCGCCCGGGCCTCCCCTACGCCCGCGTCCTTTCCTGGATCGACACCGAGCATGGCGGCCTCATCCGCGCGGAGGCGTTTGACCCCAAAGGCGCCCTACTCAAGGAGTTCACCATCGCCAACATCGACAAGGTGAATGGCCGTTGGCGCGTCAAGGAGCTCCTTATCCGCAACGATCAGGCGGACACGCAGACCCGCCTCATTTTCAATCTCGAGATCCCGGAATAGCCCGCCTCCCGGCGCGGTGGGTCAGGGGTATCGCATCCGCCAGAACGTCGGCCCCGTGGGCGCGGGCAGGTCCAGCACATGCGGATTCGAGGTCAACGTGACCGCCGTGGGATTTTGCCACTGGGCCGCGGGCAGGCTCGCTGCCCTTTCCAGCGTGTAGGTTTGGCCGACATCCCCGGTGATCGACAGCCGGATGCCCTCGGGCGTCCGGATGATCCGCATCGAGGGCGCGGTCGCCGTCGGAGGAGGGTCGATCAGGTCCGCCAATCCGTCCCCGTCATAATCGTTCAAATCCGTCAGCACAAACAGCCAGTCATGGAAATTCGCCGGCGCATCGGGCGGCGTGCCGTCCAGCACCTCAAAGAACTGGTAAAAATCATGGCGGTCGCGCTCCAGCTCCTCCGGGTTGGTCCACTCAAAGAGGTCCCCCGTTTCGGTCCTCAACGAACTGCTGGTCAAACTAACCCGCCCGGGGGTCGCCAGCGAAAAACTCAGGGGGCCTGACAGTGTGTCCCCGGTCACCCCGTCCCGCGTCAGCGTCGTCTGCCCGGTCAACGTCGCGCCATTTTTTTCCACCGACGCCAGCGTTCCCTTGTAATCGAATATCTCGAACGTGTGCAGGAACGACTGCGGGTCGGTGAAGTCGAAGATGATCCGGCACGTGCCAACATGCGAGTTCGCGGGCTTGGTCCACACCGCCCAAAACGTCCCCACGCTGTTGTCCGGCGCCAAGTACGCCCCCTCGATCCGTCCGGTCGTCGGCGTGCCCGGCTCGTATTGGACGATGTCCGGAATCCCGTCGTCATTGGTGTCCCCGTACGGCGCGTCCACTTCGAAATAGAGCGGGAACGTCTCGAACGTTTGTCCGTCCGTGTACAGGAAGGTGCCGTAATGGCTCGTCGGCACCTCGAGCGGCGCGGAGGCAAACTCGCCGTCCGCCGGAGCGAAATCCCCTTGGGAACTGACCTGGTTGAGGTAGGTGAGGCTGAACACCTTGAAGCTCGCGGGGCGGAACAGGAAGGAGTACGACGTCAGCCCGACCTTCAGCGGCTGCGGGGTCGCGGCCCGCGCGGGAGTGAATAGTAGGGGAATAATTAAAACCAGCCAGGCAGCCTTCACAGCCCTAATCTAGCCAATCGAATTCCGCCCGCAAGCAGCTTTGGGTCTGCGCTTGCCAAAGTTCGCCCTCCCTGCGAAACAACCCGCATGAAATCCCCATTGTTGCTGGCGGTACTTTGCTCATTCCCTGCGTTCGCCGCGGACGCCCCCGCCACCAACGCCCCGCCCCGGCGGCCCCAGGGCGGTCCCATGTCCTCCCCGGCCATTTCCGCCGACCGCACCGTCACCTTCCGGCTCCGCGCCTCCAAAGCCGCCGAAGTCGCTGTCCAAGGCCAATGGAAGGATGGCCGGGCGCCCATGGCCAAGGGCTCAAACGATGTTTGGTCCGTCACGGTCGGCCCCGTTGACCCCGGCGTCTGGGAGTACAGCTTCAACGTCGACGGCCTCACGATGATCGACCCCGGCAACCCGGCCATCAAGCCGATGCGCGAGCCCCGCACCAGCATTCTCCACATCACCGGCGACACCCCGAAAATCTGGGACTTCCAGGACGTGCCGCACGGCTCCGTCCGCCTCCACACCTACCGCTCCAAATCCCTGGGGCGCCTCCGCGAGCTCGCCGTTTACACCCCGCCCGGCTACGACCGCGACTCCAACCAATACCCCACGCTGTACCTCCAGCACGGATCCGGCGACAACCAGGCCACCTGGACCGCCCACGGCAAAGCGCACTGGATTCTCGACAACTTGATCGCCGGAAAGAAGGCGGTCCCCATGCTCCTCGTCATGATGGATGGACACGCCGGCGCGCCCGGTTTGGGCGGCAACAACACCGGCATGTTCGAGAAGGACCTTCTGCAGGATGTCATGCCATTCATCGCCGAAAACTACCGCGTCAAACCCGGATCAGGGAACCGGGGCATTGTCGGCCTCAGCATGGGCGGCGGCCAATCCCTCACCATCGGCCTGAACCACCTTGACCAATTCGCGTGGGTCGGCGGCTTCAGCTCCGCCACCCCCAACAAGGAGACCGTCGAGGCCTCCATCACGGCCCCCGGCTCCGCCGACAAGCTGAGGCTCCTTTGGATCGCGTGCGGCAAGGATGATTTCCTCCTCAAACGCAACGAGGAGTTCATCGCCTTCCTGAACGAAAAGAAATTCAAGCACGATTGGGAGCTCACCCCCGGCAACCATTCCTGGCCCGTCTGGCGAGACTACCTCGCCGCCTTCCTCCCCAAGCTGTTCAGGGACTGATCCACGCGCGCCCCGCTTTCCAAGTTGCCCGCCGGTTATTCAGCGACGGACGCGCGAAAAAATCCCGCCGCCGCCGGGTTCCCCAGGCGCACCTCGGCGCGCCCGCTGGCGGGGATGGTCACTGTTTCCAAAATCGCCCACGGCCCCATAATGTCCCCCGCCGATTCGATTCGGTAGGTTTGGCCCGCGCCGCCGGAAATCCGCAGCGCCCAGTTCGCATACGACTCCATCGTCAGCGCCAGTGAGGCAATCGACTGCGCCCGGAACGACGGCGCCGTCGCGAGGACGGAATCCCCGCCCGCCAAAAGCCATTTTCCCTCCCCATACGCCGCCCCGGTGAAGGGCTGCGGCGCCTGCCTCCCGCCGCTCCATTGCGCCCCATCGGTCGAATAAAAAACGTCGCCATGCACGTCGGTCACGAGAAAGTGTCCGCCACCGAATTCGAGCGCCGCCAGGCTGTGGGTGGCCCCCGAAGCCAGCGTCTGCAGCCGCCATTCGATTCCATCCGTCGTCCACGTCACCGCCCCAGGCCCCATTCCCGCGCCGCGCAAGCCAATGATCCGGCCATTCCCCGACGCGTAACGTTCCGCTTCCATCTCCATCCGCGCCG
>CAZSXX010000033.1:0-13246 GCA_964611245.1 uncultured Verrucomicrobiota bacterium
CGTCATCATGACCGACCAGCGCATGCCCGGCGAGAAAGGCGTCCAGCTCCTCGAAAAGGCCCGCCAGCTCCGCCCCAAAGTCATCCGCATGCTCGCCACCGCCTATTCCGACATCGACGCTGCCGTGGACGCCGTCAACAGCGGCGCCATCTACAAATACGTCAGCAAACCCTGGGACGTTCCCCAATTGGAGATGACCCTCCGCCGCGCCCTTGAGTTTTTCATCGTCCAGCGCGAACGCGACGGCCTCATGCGCGAGAAACTCGCCGTCCTCCACCATATCATGATCACCGACCGCGTGATCAGCCTCGGCTCCCTCGCCGCCGGCCTCAGCCATCACATCCGCAATTCCCTCGTCGCCATCCGCACTTTCCTCGACCTCGCCCCGGACAAAATGCGCGACGAGAAAATCGACATCGAGGAGCTTCGCAACCCCAACTTCTGGCAGGATTTCTACGACCATGTCCAAATCCAGGTCCGCCGCATCCTCGAGATGCTCGGCGACCTTGGCCTCGCCTCCCAGCCCGCGCCGCAGTCATTCGAGGATAAAATCGACCTCCAGGCCGTGGTCAGCGGCGTCCTCGCCCAGCAGCAGGCCGCCATCGACGAGAAAAAGATCACCGTCGTCAACAGCATTCCATCCACCCTCCCCGAAATGCGGGTCGACCGCCGCAAATTCGAGCGCCTTTTTGAACTCCTCGTCAAAGACGAGCTCACCAACCTTCCCGCCGATTCCCGTTGCGAATTCTCGGCCGCCGTGCTGCCCGGCGTCGGCGACCTCGAGCAAATCCAAATCACCGTCAGCGACAATGGCCCAGGCCTCCCCGCCGAAGCCATGCGCTCCATCTTCGACCCATTCTACGTCCGCGTGGATGACCCCCAGGAATTCGGCCTCAACCTCATGGCCTGCTTCTTCATCGTCTACCACCACGGCGGGACCATCGAAGTCCGCAACCTCCCCTCCGGCGGCGCCAGCTTTGTCCTCACCATTCCCACCAATCCCTCCGCCAAACCAGCCGAGAACGAAAAAGACTTCCTCGGCAAGGTTCTCTCCAACGAGGCCCTCTGGGAAAAATTGCTCGCCGGCGTGCATTGATTTCGGGCCCTTCGGGGCGGGCCTCGCGGGGGCGCTGGCACTCCCAGCGCCCTCGAAAAAAAGAAAAACCCCACCGTAATGCCGTGTATTACAGTTCCTTCGAACTCCTAGAAACAGGTGGAACCGGCCTGGGCGCGTTCGACTTCCAGTTAAGGCCTGTCGTTTGCGATTCCGGGCTTGATGGCTCCGATTATATCTAACTTACGGTCGAAGGACTTTGCTTCTAACCACGAACATGGCAGGGTTTAAAATCCATTCCAGATTTTGAAAGATCACTGAGCTTTTTCCGTCGCTCTTGCTGGGTTTATCATCGTCGAAAACCGGTTTTATCTCAAGCTCATTTGCCGTTTTTTTTGCCGGCTTTTTCCGCGGCCCCGCCCGGCCATCGCCGCTCGCCCAGCATTTCCCCAAAACCTCATTGAAAAAAGGCGGCTGCGCGGTTACCTTGGCGGCCAATGTTGGGTGATCGTTTCTACATGAGAGATTCCTCCGGGCGCGGCCGCTCGTGCGGGATGATCATCTTCTGGTCGCTGATCGCGGTCTTCTTCTTTCAGGGCATCGACGGCCAATACAACAGCGGCCGTTTTTTCAACGCCTTTGGCTTGAGCCTGGACGGCGTCAAACGCGGGTTCATCTGGCAGTTTTTCACCTTCCAGTTCCTGCATGGCGGCCTCCTCCACCTCCTGTTCAACCTATTGGCACTCTATTTCTTCGGTCTTTCCATCGAGGCCCAGCTCGGCTCCCGACGCTTCTTGCAAATTTACTTCGGCTCCGGCCTGGCCGGTGGCCTCCTCCAGGTTCTCGTCACCGCCATTCTCTACCCCAAAGGCTACGCGGCCGTGGACACCGTCGGCGCCTCCGCGGGCATCTACGGATTGATCGCCGTCTCCGCCCTGCTCAATCCCCACAATTCCATCCTCCTCTGGGGCATTCTCCCCATCCGCGCCATTTGGTTCCTGACCGGCGCCGGCTTGATCTCCCTTTACTTCACCATCGTCCCCACCGGCGGCGTCGCCCACGCCGCGCACCTGGGCGGCATCCTCTTCGGCCTCGCGTTTGTCCGCTGGTTCATGGACAACGAGTGGGCCCTCCCAAGGTTCCAATTCCGCCGCGCGCCCCGCCCACGCGTCCTCGTCCCCACACCCACCTCCGGCCAATTCTGGAAAAAGGCCAAGGCCAAGGAAATGCCCGCGGCGGAGGACCTCCCGTCCGGGGACTTCATCACCAAGGAGGTTGACCCCATCCTCGACAAAATCTCCGCCCACGGCATCCAGAGCCTCACCGAACGCGAGCGCCGCATCCTCGAGGCCGCCCGGGCCAAAATGGCCAAGCGCTGACCTGCCGCCCGGAGGGCCTCCCCCAATCTCCAGCCCGTCAGCCCGCCCGCGTCTTGATCTTCTCCAACACCTCCGCCAGGACCTCCGCCCGCGCCTTCACCCCTTGGTCTCCCTTCCCATGCACGCCCACCGCGATCGCCCCCGCCTCGCACTCCCTCTGGCCCAGGATGAACATCGTGTGCACCTTGTCCTTCTCCGCGCTGCGGATCTTCCCGCCAATCTTGTCGTTGGATTCGTCGATCTCGATCCGCACCCCCTGAGCGCGCAATTCCGCCACGATCCCCTTGCCATACGCCAGCGCGTCATCCCCCATCGGCAGCACGCGCACCTGCTCCGGCGCCAACCACAGCGGGAAATTCCCCGCGTAATGCTCGATCAGGAAACCGATGAACCGCTCGTGCGTCCCCAGCGGCGCCCGGTGGATGCACAGCGGCACCCCGTCCGTGTTGTCGCTCTTCTTGTAAGCCAGCCCAAATTTCCCCGGCACGGCGAAATCCACCTGGTTCGTGGCGATCGTGAATTCCCTCCCGATCGCGCTCCACACCTGCACATCGATCTTCGGCCCGTAAAACGCCGCCTCGTTCGCCACCTCCACAAAGTTGATCCCCGATTCGTTCAGGACGTTCCGCACCATGTCCTCCGTCTGCTTCCACAGCTCCGGCTCATTCACGAACTTCTGCCCCAGCTTCGCCGGGTCGTGCGTGCTGTACCGCATCAAATACTTCTCGATCCCGAAAATTTTGAAATACTTCAGGTACATGTCGTTCACCGCCTTGAACTCCGCCGCGAACTGCTCCGCCGTGCAGTATATGTGCGCGTCGTTCATCTGCATGCACCGCACCCGCATCAGCCCAAACAGCTCGCCCGACTGCTCATACCGGTAGCACGTCCCATATTCCGCCAACCGCATCGGCAGATCCCGGTAGCTCCTCGGCTGGGCCGCGAAAATCTGGTGGTGGTGCGGGCAGTTCATCGGCTTCAGGTAATACTTCTCCGCCGGCTTGTCCGAGTCGGAGTCCTCCCGCATCTCAATCGGCGGGTACATCGACTCCGCGTAAAGCGGCAGGTGCCCCGACGTCAGGTACATCTTCTCCTTCGCCAAATGCGGCGTCCTCACCCGCAGGTAACCCGCCTCAAACTCCGACTCCTTCGCCAGCTTCTCCAATTCCTCGATCAACACCGTCCCCTTCGGCAGCCACAGCGCCATCCCCGGCCCAACCAACTCCGGGTTGAACGCGAACAGCCCCATCTCCGCCCCAATCTTCCGGTGGTCCCTCCTCTTGGCTTCCTCCTGCTGCTTGACCCACTCCTCCAAATCCACTTTGCTCAGGAACGCCGTCCCGTAAATCCGCTGCAACTGCGGGTTCTTCTCGTTCCCCCGGTAATACGCCGACGCCACCCGCAGCAGCTTGTACGCCTTCACATTCCCCGTCCGCATCACATGCGGCCCCGCGCACAAATCCACAAACTCCCCATTCTGGTAAAACGAGATCGCCTCCCCCTCCGGGATGTCCGCCAGCCGTTCCACTTTGAACTTCTGCCCCTTCTCCTGGAAATACTGCGCCGCCTCCCCACGCGTCTTGGTCGACTTCTGGAACGTCTGGTTCTCCTTCACCACCTTCTGCATCTCCGCCTCGATCTTGCCGAAGTCCTCCGGCGAAAACCGGTGGCTCGGCAGGTCGAAGTCATAATAAAACCCCTCCTCCGTCGGCGGGCCGATGTCCAGCAGCGCCTCCGGCCACAGCCGCAACACCGCCGTCGCCAGGATGTGCGCGCACGAATGCCGCACCCGCTGCAGTTCCGTCATCCGCTCGCGTTCATCCAGGGATTTTCGCGCCACCGGTTCTTTTGCTGGTTCAGCCATAAACTTGATCGTCAAAAATTATCCACCCCGGGTCCAGAAACAAAAACGCCTCGAATCGGGGTCGAAATCGAGGCGTTCGCGTCCACGGTTTTTCCGTGGACGCTACAAAGTCGTCGTTGTCAGCCCAACTGCCATCTCCCCGGACGATACAGGATCCGCCCCCGAATGCAATGCCGTTGCGGCCGCGCGCCGCCGCCCTCGGCCCGGTCATTGCCAATCCCCCGGTGGTTTGTTACGAAAGCGCCGTGAATTCCATTCGCTTGGTTTGCTTCGCGTGGTTCCTCCTGCTCGCGCCCGCGCGCGCCGCCGCCCCGCTCGCCCTCCACCCCGACAATCCCCATTACTTTCTTTTCCGCGGCCAGCCCACCATCATCATCACCTCCGCCGAACATTACGGCGCCATCCTCAACCTCGATTTCGACTACAAAGCCTACCTCGCCGAACTCGCCGCCCGCGGATTGAACAACACCCGCGCCTTCACCGGCGCCTACTTCGAGCCCCAAGGCGCCTTCAATATCGCCGAGAACACCCTCGCCCCCGCCGACGGCCGCTACATCGGCCCATGGCCCAGGACCGCCCTCCCCGGCGCCTCCCACGGCCGCTTCAAGTTCGATCTCACCAAATGGAACGACGCCTATTTCGCCCGCCTGCGCGACTTCGTCCGCCACGCCGGCGCGAACGCCGTCATCGTCGAGATGACCCTCTTCTGCCCCTTCTACGAGGATCCGCAATGGAAGCTCAGCCCCATGAACAGCTCCAACAACGTCAACGGCCTCGGCGCCGTCTCCCGCACGAATGTCTACACCCTCGACCAGCACGGCGGCCTCCTCCCCATCCAGGAGGCCCTCGTCCGCAAAATCGTCCTCGAGCTCAACCAATTCGACAACCTCTACTACGAAATCTGCAACGAGCCCTACTTCGGCGGCGTCACCCTCGACTGGCAGCGCCGCATCGCCGACGTCATCGTCGAAACTGAACGCAGGCTCCCCAACAAACATCTGATCTCCCAAAACATCGCCAACGGCGCCCAGCGCGTCCAAAACCCGCATCCCGCTGTCTCCATTTTCAATTTCCACTACGCCTCCCCCCCCGACGCCGTCGCCATGAACTACCACCTCAACAAAGTCATCGGCGACAACGAAACCGGCTTCCGCGGCACCAACGACCTCCCCTACCGCCGCGAGGCCTGGGAGTTCATCCTCGCCGGCGGCGGCCTCTTCAACAACCTCGACTACTCCTTCACCGCGCGCCACCCCCGCGGAACCTTCGTCAACTACCCCGCCAACCAACCCGGCAATGGCAGCCCGGCCTTCCGCGAACAAATGCGCGCCCTCCGTGACTTCATCCACAAATTCGATTTCCTCCGCATGCGCCCCGACACCGCCTTCATCAAGGGAGGCGTCCCCCCAGGCTCCTCCGTCCGGGCCCTGGTCGAGACCAACCGCGCCTGGGCCATATACCTCGGGCCCGCCGCCCCCTCCGTCGGCGTCGACCAATACTCCGTCCGCTGGACCGCCAAACTCCGCGTCCCCCGCGCGGGCGATTACACCTTTTACACCGCCTCCAACGACGGCGTGCGCCTCTCCGTCGATGGCCGCCTCCTCATCAATAATTGGACCGGCCATTCCGAAACCGAGGATTCTGGGACCATCTCCCTCCAGCCAGGGAAGCTCTACGACCTCAAGCTCGAGTATTTCCAGTCCGGCGGCAGCGCCGTCATGAAGCTCGCCTGGAAGCCCCCCGGCGCGCCGCGCTCCCTCCTCCCACTCGGCGCACTCACCAACTCCCGCCGCGCCCCGGGCCTCGACGCCGAATATTACACCGGCCAAAACTTCGACACCCTCGCCTTCCGCCGCGTCGATCCGGCCATCAACTTCGACTGGACTGGCAAATCTCCCTTCTCGCCCCCCGCCACCAACACTCCCGCAGGCTCAAGAACCGCCACCCTCGCCCTCGAACTCCCCCGCGGCGAATTCACCGCGCGCTGGACCAACCCCCGCACCGGCCAGCCCTCAAAAACCCAACGCTTCACCCACCGCTCCGGCGTCCGCGCCCTCGCCTCCCCTCCGTTCGACGAGGATATCGCGCTCGACCTCCGCCGCCGCTGATCCACCCTTTTCCATCCCTTCTCCGCCATGACTCAATCCGACATCCGGGAGGTCCTCAAAAAAATCCGCCAGATCGAGCTCCGCACCCGCCGCCTCGTCAACGAAAGCCTCGCCGGCCATTACCACAGCGTCTTCAAGGGCCAGGGCATGAACTTCGACGAAGTCCGCGAATACCAGCCCGGCGACGAAGTCCGCACCATCGACTGGAACGTCACCGCCCGGATGAACCATCCCTTCGTCAAAAAATACGTCGAGGAGCGCGAGCTCACCGTCATTCTCATGGTCGACCTCAGCGCCTCCGGCCTCTTCGGCTCCGTCTCCCAATCCAAGCGCGAGCTCGCCGCCGAAATCGCCTCCGTCCTCGCGTTCTCCGCCATCCGCAACAACGACAAAGTCGGCCTCCTCCTCTTCACCGATGGCGTCGAAAAATTCATCCCCCCCCGCAAAGGCCGCGCCCACGTCCTGCGCGTCATCCGCGAAATCCTCGTCTTCGCCCCCGGCCAGGCCGGCACCGACCTCAACTCCGCCTTGGAGTTCATGAGCCGCGTCACCTCCCACAAAGCCATCGTCGTCATCCTCTCCGATTTCCTCGGCTCTCCCCGCGGGGCAGGGGGGATGCTCGCCACCTCCCTCGCCGTCGCCTCCGCCACCGCCCTCCGCCAGGCCAACCGCCGCCACGACGTCGTCGCCGTCCAGATCGCCGACCGCTACGAAATGGAGCTCCCCGGCCTGGGCTACCTCGTCCTCCGCGATGCCGAAACCGGCGAGCTGGTCGAAGTCAACACCGGCGACGCCCGCCGCCGTAAAAATTTCGCCGAGCGCCGCGCCAAGGCCGCCGCCGAGCTGAAAAAAGTCTTCACCAGCGCCCGCATTGACGCCATCGAGCTCCGCACCGACCAGCCCTACGAAGCCGCCCTCGGCCGGTTTTTTGAGACCCGTGAAAAGCGGCGCCGCCACGGTTAGGGGATTCTTGTAATTACACACTAGGGCTTCGGCAGATTTACGCGCTCGGCCCCGCCGACTATTTTGTCCGCCGTGCAATCACAATTGAGTGACAGTGCGCAGGCGGAAGCCCGGTCGGTCCTGAAAAAGACCCCCACCGGCGTTCGCGGCCTCGACGAGCTGACCGAGGGCGGCATCCCCGCCGGCGTTCCCACCCTCGTCTGCGGGCCGGCCGGCAGTGGCAAGACGGTCTTCGGCATCGAGTTCATTCTCCGGGGCGTCCATGACCATGCCGAGCCCGGCGTTTACCTCTCCTTCGAGGAAACCCGCGACAAGGTCATCCGCAACGCCCTCGCCATGGGCCTTGACGCCCCCAAAGCCGTCGCCGACGGCAAGCTCGCCATCGAGCATTGCGACCTCCGCCTCATGGAGGAGGTCGAGGCCGGGGAATTCGACTTGGGCGGCCTTTTCATCCGCCTCGACCGCGCCATCCAAAAAGTCAAGGCCCAGCGCGTGTTCATCGACGGCGCCGAGGCCCTCTTTTCCGCCTTCAACAACGAGCACATCATCCGCAAGGAATTGGGCCGCCTCTTCCGCTGGCTCGAGGCCAAGGGAGTCACAGCCGTCGTCAGCGGCGAGAAAGGGGAGGGGACCCTCACCCGCCACGGCCTCGAGGAATACCTCGCCGACTGCGTCATCTTCCTCGACCACCGCATCGCCGACCAGCTCTCCACCCGCCGGATGCGCGTCATCAAATACCGCGGCGTGCCCCATTCCACCGACGAATATCCCTTTCTCATCGACCGCGACGGCATCAGGGTCCTGCCCCTCACCTCCGTGGGCCTGAATCACAACGCCTCCCAGGAGCGCGTCTCCACCGGCATTGACACGCTGGATGAAATGCTCGGCGGCAAGGGATACTTCCGCGGCAGCAGCATCCTCATTTCAGGCACCGCGGGCACCGGCAAAAGCAGCCTCGCCTCCACCTTCGTCGCCGCCGCCTGCGCCCGCGGCGAAAAATCTCTCTATTTCGCCTTCGAGGAATCCCGCCAGCAAATCTGCCGCAACATGCGCTCCATCGGCCTCGATCTCGACTCCTGCGCGCAGGCTGCCCTCCTCGACTTCCAAACCTGCCGGCCCACCGTCTTTGGGCTCGAGGCCCACCTCGCCACCATGGAGCGCGTCATCATGCAAAAACGCCCCTCCGTGGTCGTCGTCGATCCCATCACAAATTTCATCTCCCTGGGCGCCGACGCGGAGGTCAAAAACATGCTCATGCGCCTCATCGATTTCCTCAAGACCCACCAGATCACCACCCTGTTCACCAGCCTCACCGAGCCCGGTATCTCCGTCGAAATCTCCTCCGTCGGCGTTTCCTCCCTCATCGACACCTGGCTCCTCGTGCGCGACATCGAAATGGCCGGCGAACGCAATCGCGGCCTCTACGTCCTCAAATCCCGCGGCATGTCCCACTCCAACCAAATCCGCGAGTTTGTCATCACCGACCGCGGCCTCGACCTCATCCCTGTCTACGTCGGCGTTGATGGGAACATTTTCATCGGCGCGGCGCGCGTCGCGCGGGCGGCCGCCGAAAAAGCCGTCGCCGAAATGGCCCCCGAGATTGACCGACGCCGCGGCGCCGTCCGCGAGGGCCGCCACCGCGCGTTGGAGGCCGAGATCTCCGCCCTTCGGGCAAGGCACTCCGCCCAGGAGGAGGAATGGGCCATCGAGGCGTCCCATCAATCCAGGCAGAGGATCGCCCGCTCCGCCGAATACTTCCATCGCACCAGCAACCTTCTTTCCCCATGAGCGAATTTTTGGACTCAAATATGGAACATATGGAAGCGCCCTGGGCCTTCAAACTCTTCGTCGCGGGCGAAACACCCGCCGCCGCGCGCGCCGTCCTGAACTTGAAGCAACTCATCGAGGACCACCTCCCCTTTGGGACTAAGGTGCAGATTGTCGACCTCTCCCGCGAATGGGACGCCGAGGATGGCGACGCCGTCCTCGCGGTCCCCCTCCTCATGCGCAAATGCCCCCCGCCTCCCCGCCGCATCATTGGCGACCTCGCCAACACCGAGCGCGTCCTCCGCACTCTCGACCTTCCCGTTCCAGGCTAAGCCAGCGATTTCTCAAACTGGTTGAATTCCAACCAATACCATTTGAACGCCTTCGCCAGGTCCAGCAGTTGCCCCGCCGTCGGCGGCTTCACAACATAGGAGTTTGCCCCCAGCCGATACGCCTCCCGCAGGTCCGACGGTTCGTTCGACGACGTCAACACCACCACCACCAAATTCTCCAACCCCGGCTGCGACCGTATCCACTCCAGCACATCCAACCCCCGCCGGATCGGCAATTTCAGGTCAAGGAACACCACCGCCGGCTCGGGATGCGACTGCCGGTCGGCGTACTTTCCCGCCCCCGAAAGGTAATCCACTGCCTCCTGCCCATCATCCGCCACGTTCAGGCTGTTCACGATCCCAGCCGCCTTCAGGGCGCGCTTCATCAGGAAGACATCGTCTTCATTGTCCTCCACTAATAGAATTGCCCCATTGGTCGTCATATTGCTTTCCTTAATACCACAAAAAACCTGCTGCCAACTCCCACCTCGGACTCGACGCCGACGGACCCACCCATGCGCTCCGCCGCCTTCTTGGCGATCGCAAGGCCAATACCGGTCCCTTCGAACTTCTTGTCAGAATACACCCTTCCAAAGATTTGGAAAATCTGATTTTGATGTTCTTTTGCGATCCCTATTCCATTGTCCTGAAACACAACCTTGACCAACTCCCCCTGCGCCTCCGCATGGATCCGGATCAATGGCTTCTGTCCTGGCCCCACAAATTTGGCCGCGTTCGCCAGAAAGTTCGACGTGATCTGCGTCAAATACGCTTCATGCCCCATCACCGGCGGAATCTCCCCCTCCACCGTGATCGTGGCCCGCTCCGGTTGCAGGGAGGGATAGCTCTGGACGACATCCCGGATCACATGCTCCAAGTTCACTTCCCTCAGCGCGATCTCCGATTTCGCCACCCGGCTGTAGGCCAAAATGTCCTGGATCAACAGGTCCATCCGCCCCGCCGCCCGCCGGATTCGGTTCAGGTAATCTTCCCCCATCTCGTCCAACTTCCCCTGGTACTCGGTCAGCAATATCTCCGAGTAGCCCTGCATCGCCCGCAGCGGCGAGCGCAGGTCGTGCGACACGCTGTAGGATAAAGCCTCCCACTCGCCGTTCGTCTGCCGCAGTTCCGCCGTCCTCTCCTGCACGCTCTGCTCCAGGCCCTCCGCGTGCCGGCGCAGGCTCTCCTGCGCCTCCCGCAATCGCTCGCTGTCCTCCCTCGTTTGCCGCAACAGGTCGCGCACCTGATACTGCCTCTGTCTCGATCGCATCGCCACTTCCACCGTCGAGACCAGCGTCGCTGGATGGATCGGCCTCTCCACCAGCATGATCGCTCCCGTCAAGTCAAACGCCTTGAACCGCCTCAACCGCGCGTCGCTCGACGTCTCCCGGCTGATCAGGATTAGGATCGGCACATCCGACCACGAAGGCTGCGCGTGCAGCGCCTCCGAGAACATCCTCAGCGAAGACGAGCCCAGTGCCTCCTCGGCCAGGATGATCACCCCGCATCCCCCCTCCATCTCGGCCGTGAGTTCCGCCACCGTCTGGCACGGCTTCACCGCCACTCCCGCCCTCGCCAGAAACTCCTGCGTCACCCGGCTGTCCCCAGCCGTCGGCGCCAATATCAACACCCGCCCCTCCTTCAACGAAACGCTCTCCGCCGTTGATTCTCCGTTGGACAAAACCGCCGCGTGCTCGCTCATGAGGATACCGGAACCGACATCCCGGGCCTCGGCTCGTGCAGCGTCGGCACTCCCGTCAGCACCCCGTGCATGTTGGTCAGCGGCGGCCCCACCTCGAATCCCCCGCGCCTGATCTTGATCTCCCGGATTGTCCGCTCGTGGTTCCCGCTCCGTTTCTTGATCATCGACAGCGCCTGCTTCACCGATCCCCGCGCTTCGAAATACCGGAACAGAACCACCGTGTCCGCCAAATAAGTTAAGTCCACCGCCGAAGCCATCGACCCCACCACCCCCTGCTGCGCCAGCACCATGATCGTGATCACCCCCTGCTGGTTCAGGAACGAGAGCAGTTCGTGCAACTGCAAATTCAGCGACCGCTCCCCGGGCATCGAATTCATGTACCCGTTGATGCTGTCGATGATGACCATCCGCACACCCTTCTTCAGCACGGCCTGCCGGATTCGGTGCCCCAGCTCCCCCGGCGAAATCTCCGCCGGATCCACCTGCTCAACACGGATCACTCCCGACTCAATGTGCGGCTTGACCCCAAAATCCAGCTGGTCCGCGCGGTGCACAAACGTCCCCACCGTCTCGTCAAAAAGGAAAAACAAAACCTTCTCGCCCCTCTCCGCCGCCGCCGCCGCGAATTTCGCCGCCAGCGTCGACTTCCCCGTCCCCGGCGGCCCCATGAACATCGTGCTCGTCCCCCGGTCCAGCCCCCCTCCCATCAACGCGTCCAGCTCCGCGATCCCGCAGGAGAATGGATCCCGCTGGAACTCCCGGTGGTGCTCCGCCGCCACCAGCCGCGGGTACACCACCACCCCTCCCTGCTCAATCGTGAAATCGTGGAACCCATCAACAAACTTCGCCCCCCGCACCTTCAGCACATGCAGTTGCCGCCGCGAAACCCCGTACTCCGGCGACATCCGCTCCAGCGAAATCACCCCGTGCGCGATGCTCTCAACCTGCAGGTCATGGTCCGCCGCGGACCGGTCGTCCAGCAGCAGCACCGTGATGTTCCGCCCGCAGAAAAACTGCTTTAGCTGCAGCACCTGCCTCCGGTACCGCAGCGGCGTCTCCGCCAACAACCGCATTTCAGAAAGCGAGTCAAACACCAGCCTCACCGGCTTCACTTCCTCGATCGTCTCCAGCAGGATTTTCGTCGTCCGGTTCAGTTCCACCTCCGACGGATGGAAAAACGTCGTCTCCTCCGCCCCGCTCACCTTGTCCTCCAGCGTCGACAACTCAAAAAGGTGCAGGCCCGAGATGTCCCACCCATGCGACTTCGACACCTCCGTCAACTCCTCGGCGGACTCCGACAGCGTGACATACAGGCTCGTTTCCCCCCGCCGCGCCCCCTCCAGCAAAAATTGCAGCGCCAGCGTCGTCTTCCCCACCCCGGGATCGCCCTTGATCAGGTACAGCCGGTTGCGCGGGAAACCCCCATTCAAAATCGCGTCCAGCCCCGGAATCCCGGTCTGGCATACCGGCCCAATGCCGTTCTCACCGTTGCTCTTCAAAATTCCTCCTCCTTTTACCGGCCAGCCGCCCTCGGCCCTGGCTTCAGCGTCACAAAAAAGCTGCTCCCCGCCCCCTCCCGGGAGGCCACCCCGATCGTCCCGCCCATCCGCTCCGCCGCTTTCTTCGCGATGGCCAGCCCGATGCCAGTCCCCTCGAACTTCTTCTCAGAATACACCCTTCCAAAAATTTGGAAAATCTGCTGTTGGTGGGCCGCCGCAATCCCAATCCCATTGTCGTCGATCTGGATGGTCGCCCGCCCCTCCTCCAGCCTCCCGTGTACCCGGATCCTCGGAAACACCCCCGGCGCGACAAACTTCACCGCGTTGGTCAACAGGTTGGACATGATCTGCGTCAAATACGCCTCGTGACCCAAAACCTCCGGCAACGGCTCGACCATGATCTCCGCCCGCCCCTCCTGCAGCGCCGGGTAATTCAGCGCCACCTCCGCGATGACCTGCTCCAGCCTCACCGGCTTCAATTGGATTTCCCCCTGCGCCACCCGGCTGTAGGCCAGCACATCCTGGATCAATAAATCCATCTTCGCCGCCGCGCGCCGGATTCTCTCCAGGAAATCCAA
>CAZSXX010000033.1:13256-14516 GCA_964611245.1 uncultured Verrucomicrobiota bacterium
CATGGCGTGGCGCAAGAGCGTGTCCAGCACGTCGTAGGACTCGACGTACCGCGCGCGGATCTCGGGCACATCCGTGCGCACGGCCGACGCGTCGGCCACGGCGGACACGGCCCATAGGAGCGTCGGATGAAAGCGCAGGTACGGTCGTTTGTTGAGCTGCACGTCATCCTCGACACGCACCAACGCCGTCCCCTCCAGCTTCCCCCGGTGCTCCTCCAGCAGCACATCCGCGTACCCCTGCATCGCCCGCAACGGCGACCGCATGTCGTGCGAAACGCTGTAGGAGAACGCCTCCAGCTCCTGGATCGTCTCCCGCAGCCGCGTCGTCCGCTCCGCCACCTCCTGCTCCAGCTTCCCCGCGTGGTTCCGCAACTCCGCCTGCGCCTCCAGCAACGCCGCCTCCACCCGCTTGCGCTCCGCGATCTCCTTCTGCGCCGAATCGTACAGCCGCGCGTTGTCGATCGCGATCGCCGTCTGCGCCGCCATCCCCATCACCAATTGCTCCGACCTCGCCGTGAACACCCCCGCCTCCGGGTGCCCAAAAAACAGCCCCCCGGTCGCCTCCCCCGGCCGCCCCAACCCCGGCGCCGCCAAAAAACTCCGCACCATCGGGTGTCCCTTGGGCATTCCGTGGTGCGGCCCCATCTGCCCATAGCGCGGGTCTTTTGTCACGTCCTCGCACCGCACCGGCGCCTCCCCCCGGAACGTCGGCCCGAACAGCGCCGTCGCCCGAGGGTGCCCAAACTCCTCAAACGCCTCCCTCGGCGCTCCGGACAACGCGAACAACTGCAGCGATTCCCCCTCCGCGTTCCTCAGCGTGTAAAAAAACGCCCCAAACTTCGCCCCCGTCAGCTCCGTCGCCGAATCGGTCACCGTCTGCACCAACTTCTGCAGGTCCAGCTGCGACCCAATCGCCTTCCCCGACGCATTCAGCAATTCCAGCATCCGCGTCTCCTCCCGCAGCGCCAACTCCGCCTTCTTCCGGTCCGTGATGTCTTCCACCACCCCGATGCATTGCTCCGGCTTGCCGCTCTCGTCCCTCATCAGCGCCACCGAGGTCCTCGTCCAAACCACCTCCCCGTTCTTGCGGATGAAACGCTTCTCATGCACCGACCCCTGCGCCTCCCCCGCCAGCAGCCTCCGCAAATTCTCCATCGACTGCCCCACATCCTCCGCGTGCGTGATCTCCGCGAAGGTCTTCCCCACAAGGTCCCCCGCCGGATACCCCATGATCTCCGCGAAACGCGCGTTCACCTGCTC
>CAZSXX010000033.1:14526-20880 GCA_964611245.1 uncultured Verrucomicrobiota bacterium
CGCCCCTCCAGCGACGCGACCGCCATCCCCACCGACGCCTGGTTGAACGTCGCCCGCTGCCGCCGCTCGCTCGCCTCCAGCGCCTCCTCCGTCCGCTTCCGTTCGCTGATGTCGTGGAAATAGATCGAAAGGCCCGTCGGCGTCGGATACCCCCGGATTTCCACCCATTGCCCCGCATACGGGCAAACCGCCTCAAAATGGACCGTCGCCTGCTCCTCCATCGCCCGTCGGTAATTCTCCTCGAACGCGGTCCCCAACGCCTCCGGAAACTCCTCCCAAATGGATTTCCCCAACAGCGGCGTCGAGTGGTCCTTCCGGAATGGCTCCAGCAGCTCCATCCCTTTCCGGTTCAGGTAGGTGAACCGCCAATCATGGTCCAGCGCAAAAAACCCGTCCGTGATGCTCTCCAGTATCTCCGACACCCGTCGCCGGGCCTCCGCTGATTCCCGTTCCGCGCGCTCCCGGGCCTGCAGCGCGGTCCGCGCGTTCTGCATGGCCGCAGAGCGCAGTTGATGCTCTTCTGGGTCGTCCAAACGCATCACCGTGCCCCAGCGTTGCCTCGCTCCCAAACGCGCCCAGCCCCCAAGCCAACCCTTTCAGCCGCTGCCCGCCCCGGCTGCGGCATTGAATTCCCTGCTGTGCGTCGTGTCGGCTTGGCTGTCATGGGCCCTTCTCCACAGCTTACGCCTTTCGGTGTCCGCGCGAAATAAGGGAACCCCTGATCGTCCCATCCGTCGGCTTACTCCCCGGTCGCCTCCGCCAGCCGCTTCCGGTATATCTCCCTCGCGTCCCCGTAAAGTTTCTCCGCCGTCGCCATTTCACCCGCCTTGATGAACCGCTTCTTCTGCGACCAGCACTGGTCCACGCTCTTCAGGCACCATTCAATGCTCTTTTTCGCCCGCACCGGCTTGTCCCCCACGATCACAAAAATCGGGTTCGAGTGCGACGAGGGCAACACTCTCAGCGCCACCCAGCCGCTCTTCTCCATTGGGATCTCAAATCGGATCTCCTGCTCCGATCCATCCGCCACGATCTCTTTCCGCGCCACCGGCTCCCCATTGACGATCGCCTCCACCGGAACCGTGCGCGTCGACGCGATCCGTGCCCGCTCAATGTCCCAATACGGCTTCTGCTCATACGGCCGCTTTTGCAGGTCCGGATCCGGCTTCTCGTTCAGCCGCGCCGCCACCGTCGCCGTCAACTGCACTTTCCCACCCGCCGCCAGCCGCAGCTCGCTTCCCTCTTCGCCCATCCGGACATCGTTGGCCTTGAAATCAAAAATGTGGCTCTTCCCATCACTCACGTAATTCCGGCCCGCCCGGATCCCCTCGCACCAATCCTCATAATCCAGCTTCCCATCCAGCTTCACATACGACCGGCCCAACCCGACCCGCTCCCCATAAATGCATGGAAAATCCGTCTCCCCGCTGATCCGCGTCCGGAACCCCGCGTTCAGCGTGTGGTACCAAATGTTCAGCTCCCAAACATACGGCGTGTCCACCGTCGAAATGAAATCCACCAGCGGGACCAGCTTCCCATCCGGCCCCGGCGTCTCCTGCGTCACATCCACGATGTACTCATTCGCCCCAATCCCATCAAACGGCGGGATGTTGTAATTCGGCAACTCCTTCCCCGGAACCGAAAGCCCCCATCCGGAATGCGCCGGGCCCACCAGCGCCCCCTGCGCCTTCGCCCATTTCAGCGTGTTGTACCCCAGCGTCGGCCAGTGCGCCATCGAGTTCCCCCCGGGATACATCTGCTCCTTCAACCGCAGCAGGCAAAGGTGCCCGCTCTGGTGCGACCCAAACCCCGACACCTCCACGTCATACCGCAGCAAATACGGATACTGCGACACCCCATCGATCTTCCCCGTGAAAAACTGCTTCTGGTAATCAAAGCACGGGCCCCACGTCAGGTTCGCGCCGATCTTCAAATCCTCCCCCATGCACTGCCGGATCATGTCCGGCGCGTGCACCCCCTCCGTCGGGTTCGTGTAATGTGCGCATCCCGCCGCGTGGATGTGGTGGTCCCCCGACCACCAGCCCCGCTTCGATGGATCCACCCACCGCTTCGCCTTGAACTCCCAGTTCCCCGCCTTGCCGTCCACCGACAAACTCCTGCTCTCCAACAGCGACTCCGGCCCCCGCGAAAACTGCACGTTGTACTTCCCCGCCGGCAAATGGATCGACTCCCCGTTCGTCCGGTAAATCTGCGGATGGAACCCGAAATCCGGCGCCAACCTTTTCGCCTGGCTCGGATAAATCCTCCCCTGCGCGTCCCGAATCTCAAAGCACGCCGTTGTCGGCTTCCCTTCGTCATCGAGGATCTTCAGCTTCACCTCGTGCGCCCGCTTCGACTCAAACAGGATGTCCACCTCGTTCCGGAATCCCAAATCCTGCGTTCCTTGCCCAACATCGAACATCAGCTTCGCCTCCCGCTTCCCGCTGTCCCGGCTGTACAACTGCATGATCCGGTATTCCAATTCCAGCCCGCTCAAATTCTTGTTCATCGGCTGCTTGTTGAACATCTCCAGGTCCAGCCACAGGTCGTCCGCCTTGCGCGGACCCTTCCCAAACTGCTTGTCCGACGCGTTGCTGAACCATCCCCCCTCGAACACCGACTTCGCCTGCGGGCTCACCGCGCGCAGTTCCGCCGTCACCCCTCCCTCATTGACCACCTTCACCAAGAACGCCCTCCAACCCGCCTGCGCCAGTTCCGCCGGCGCGTGCCCCCGCGCCACTTTCACCCTCGATTCCGGGTTGATGTTCACCTCCACCAGCACATGTTTCCCCAGCAACTTCTCCAACGCCTCCGCCCCTTCCTCCCCGCTTCCCTTGTCCAGCGCCTCCCGGATCGCTTTCATTTCCGCCGGGGGCAGGGGAGACCCCTGAAACTCCAGCGCCTCCAAAACCCGCGTCACTTGTGCCTTCAAGGGTTGCCATTCAACCGCCGCCGCCGACACCAGGGTGGCCGCAAAAAGAAGGGGAAGAAGTTTTTTCATAGGCGTGGTCCATCGCATAGCGCTTCCCGTGGCTCCTGTCAGCCCTTTTTCCCCTCCCAGAATTAGGTGTTCCTAACTTTAATAGTTGACATGAACAAAAAGGGGCCGTATTCACTCCCCATGTTTAAATGGTTTCTCGCCTTCCTCCTCGCCGCCGCCCCTTTCCACGCCCTCGCCGCCCCCGGCAAACCCCTCCGCGTCACCGCCACCACCGGCATGGTCGCTGACCTCGTCCAGTCCGTCGGCGGCGACCGCGTCGCCGTCTCGCTCCTCATGGGCCCCGGCGTCGACCCCCACCTCTACAAAGCCACCGCCTCCGATGTCTCCAAAATCCGCCGGGCCGACGTCGTCTTCTACACCGGCCTCCATCTCGAGGGCAAAATGCAGGACCTCTTCCTCCAAATGGCCAAAGGCAAAAAGAAGGTGTTCGCCGTCACCGAAGATTTGCCCCACGCCCGCCTCCTTTCCCCCCCCGAGTTCGCTGGCAGCCATGATCCCCATGTCTGGTTTGACGTCCCCCTCTGGACCCTCTGCGCCGACTCCGTCGCCCGCCGCCTCGCCGAGGCCGATCCCGCCAATAAGGACGCCTACGCCGCCAACGCGGAGGCGCTGCGCAAAAAGCATGCCGCTCTGCATGATTGGGCCCTCAAAAAAGCCGCGGAGCTCTCCCCGGAAAAGCGGATTCTGGTGACCAGCCACGACGCCTACAACTACTTCGGCAAGGCCTACGGCTTCCAGGTCGTCGGCCTCCAGGGCATTTCCACCGTCACCGAGGCGGGCCTCGCCGACGTCACCAAGCTCATCGATTTCATCAAGGAGAAAAAGCTCAAGGCCGTCTTCGTTGAAAGCAGCGTCCCCCACGCCACCATTGAGCGCATCAGCCGCGACGCCGGCGTCAAAATTGGCGGCGAGCTCTTCTCCGACGCCATGGGCGCCCCGGGCCAAATGGAGAACGGCTACGACTTGGGAACGTACGAAGGCATGATCAAGCACAACCTCACCACCATCGTGGAGGCGTTGAAATAACATGGCCGAAGCCACGCCGCCCCCGGCGCCACCGCTGGAAATCCACGACCTCACAGTCGCCTACCAGAAAAAACCCGTCCTCTGGGGCATCGACCTCATCGCCCCGGCCGGGAATCTCATCGGCATTGTCGGCCCCAACGGCGCCGGCAAATCCACCTTGATCAAGGCCGCCCTCGGGATGCTCCCCGCCGCCAGCGGCTGGGTCAAATTCTTCGGCGAAACCGGCCGCAAAGCCATGCGCCGCGTCGGCTACGTCCCCCAGCGCGAGTCGGTCGATTGGGATTTCCCCGTCAGCGTCATGGACGTCGTCCTCATGGGCCGCTACGGCCACATCGGCCTCCTCAAACGGCCCAAGGCCTCCGACCGCGCCATCGCCCGCGATTGCCTGGAGAAGGTCAAAATGCTCCCCTTCGCCAACCGCCAGATCGCCAACCTCTCCGGCGGCCAGCAGCAGCGGGTCTTCCTCGCCCGCGCCCTCGCCCAGGAAAGCGACCTTTATTTCATGGACGAGCCCTTCGCCGGCGTCGATGCCGCCACCGAGTCCGCCATCATCGAACTGATGCACGACCTCAAATCGAAGGGCAAGACCCTCATGGTCGTCCACCATGACCTCCCCACCGCCCGCAATTATTTCGACATGCTCCTCCTCCTCAACATGCGCGTCGTCGCCTTCGGCCCCACCGAGAGCGTCTTCACCTACGACCTCCTCCAAAAAACCTACGGCGGCCGCCTCACCATCCTCTCCGAAGTGGCTGAGGCCGTCCGCCAGCGAAGCTGACATGCGCCGCCTCCTTGCCAGTCTCCTGCCGCTCGCCTTTGTGCAGGCCGCCCACGCCGCCCGCATCGGCGATCTCTCAGAAACTTCCATCCTCGAGCAGGCCATCCGTTTCTTTTCCCTTCAGGACCCCTCCGTCCGGACCGCCCTCGCCGGCTCCGCCCTCCTCGGCGTCTCCTGCGGCCTCCTCGGCAGCTTCATCGTCGTCCGCAAAATGGCCCTCATGGGCGATGCCCTCTCCCACGCCGTCCTTCCCGGCGTCGCCCTCGGTTTCCTCTGGAACATGTCCAAGGATCCCGTTGCCATCTTCGTCGGCGCCACCATCGCGGGCCTCCTCGGCGCCATGACCGTCGGCGCCATCCGCCAGACCACCCGCCTCAAGGAGGACACCATCCTCGGCCTCGTCCTTGCCGCCTTCTTCGCCGTCGGCATCTGCCTCCTCACCATGATTCAGCGCCTCCCCTCCGGCAACCAAAGCGGCATCGACAAATTCATGTTCGGCCAGGCCGCCGCCATCGGCGCCCGCGACGTCCTCCTGATGGCCATCATCACCACCCTCATTGTCCTTTCCATCCTCGTCCTGTACAAGGAATTCCTCGCCACCAGCTTCGACGCCGGCTTCGCCCGCTCCCTCGGCTGGCCCGTCCAAATCCTCCATTATTTCCTGATGATGCTCCTCGCCTTCGCCGTCGTCATCGCCCTCCAGGCCGTCGGCGTCGTCCTCGTTTCCGCCATGCTCATCACCCCGGCCGCCGCCGCCTACCTGCTCACCGACCGCATGGGCCGCATGCTTCTCCTCGCCGCCCTGTTCGGAATGCTCGCCGGCGCGTTCGGCGCCTTCTTCTCCTTCCTCCGCCCCAGCCTCCCCACCGGCCCCTTCATGGTCCTCGGCGCCAGCTTCGTCTTCGCCCTCGCCTTCTGCTTCAGCCCCAGCCACGGCGTCGTCATCCGCTGGTGGAAACGCCGCTCCCGCTCCCATCGGGTCGGCCGCGAAAACACGCTCAAGTCCATTTACCACGTCCTCGAAGCCCGCGGGTTCCGCGGTGAGGGCGTCGAGCTCGCCGAACTCGCCGAGCGCCGCCGCGAAACCGTCGAGGAGGCCCGCTCCCAGGCCGCCGCCCTCTCCCGCCACGGCCTCGCCACCCTCTCCGGCGAGGAGAAAACCATCTACCTCACCGCCGATGGCTGGCAACGCGCCTGCTCCATCGTCCGCAACCACCGCCTCTGGGAGCTTTACCTCACCAACGAAGCCCACGTCGCCGCCGACCACGTCCATGAGGACGCCGAGAAAATCGAGCACGTCCTTGGCGACGAAGCCGTCCGCAAGCTCGAGCGCAGCCTCTCCTATGCCCGCCTCGACCCCCACGGCAAGATGATCCCAAGCGTCTCCGACCTCCACCGCCTCGATTCCCCCGACCGCGGCCCCTCCGAATCCGTCGGCTATGGGAGGCCCCGTGGATAATTTCATTCCCGCCTTCGATTTCCACCGCGTCTTCATCACCCCGTGGACGGATGGGTTTGCTGGCGCCGGGTGGACCGTCCTGATGGGTTT
>CAZSXX010000034.1:0-20660 GCA_964611245.1 uncultured Verrucomicrobiota bacterium
AAGCCGAACACAGGCCGAACGAAGCCGAACAGATGCCGAACATAGCCGAACAAACACCGAACGACACTGAACAAATCCCGAACCAAGCCGAACCAGCCCCAAACCATGCCGAACAACCCCACACCCCGCGCGCGGCCCCCCCCCACTGACGGCCCCAATCCCATAACCTTCCCATCTGGCGGCTTCCCAAATCCCCAAAAGCCTCTATCCTTGGGCCACGATGAAAACGATAATTCTCATGGCCATCATTTTGGGCGCCCTGGCGATCAACGGCATCGCCGCCGACGCAACCGGCGCGAAAAAACCCCGCACCGGCGCCGTCAAGCACATGGTCGCGTTCAAATTCAAGGAAACCGCCTCCAAGGAGGACATCAAAAAGGTCGAAACCGAATTCAAGGCCCTCAAGAAAAAAATCACCGAAATCCGCGCCTTCTCCTGGGGCCTCAACAACAGCCCCGAAAACCTCAACAAAGGCCACACCCACGGCTTCCTCCTCACCTTCGACACCGAGGCCAACCGCGACGCCTACCTCGTCCACCCCGACCACAAGGAATTCGGCAAACTCGTCGGCCCCCTCCTGGCTGACGTCTTCGTCCTCGACTTCACCGCCGGCCAATAACCCTCCACCAAAGGGGCTATGAAAAAAGGGGCGCCGCGCACATTGCTGACCAAGGATGAATTGAACAGCCTCACCTGGCTCGTTCATCAATCACCCCACACCCTCCTCGGCATGCACCCGCTTGGCGATGGCTCCGGCGTGGTCGCCCGCGCCTTCATCCCCGACGCCGCCGCCATCGAAGTCCGCCCCACCCACGAGAAGGACCGCCCCGCCTTCTCCCTCGCCAAGATCCATCCCGACGGCCTCTTCGAGGGCGTCGCCAAAGGCCCCACCGCCGTCTACGCCTACGACCTCATCATCACCGACGGCGCCGGCAACCAACGCTGGACCCGCGACCCCTACTCATTCCTCCCCACCCTTGGCGAGACCGACCTCTACCTCTTCGGCCAGGGCACCGAACTCCGCATCCACGAAAAACTCGGCTCCCACCTCCGCGTCATCGACGGCGTGGCCGGCGCCAGCTTCGCCGTCTGGGCTCCCAATGCCCAGCGCATCAGCGTCGTCGGCGATTTCAACCGCTGGGACGGACGCTACCACGCCATGCGCGCCCTCGGGCCCAGCGGCGTCTGGGAAATCTTCATCCCCGGCGTCGGCCAGGGCACCCACTACAAATTCGAAATCCGCGACGCCTTCGGCAACATCAGCCTAAAGGTCGACCCCTACGCCACCTACTGCGAAGCCCCCCCGAAGAACGCCTCCATCGTCTGGCGGCACGGCCACGAATGGCGCGACGCCGAATGGATGGACCGCCGCCGCGCCGCCGACCCCTGGCGCTCGCCCATGAGCATTTACGAAGTCCACCTCGGCTCCTGGCGCAAAAAGTCCGCCCACGAAGGCTACAGCTACCGCGAGCTCGCCGAGGAGCTGGTCAACTACGTCCGCTCCATGGGCTTCACCCATGTCGAATTCCTCCCCGTCGCCGAACACGCCTACTACCCCTCCTGGGGCTACCAGGTCACCGGTTTCTTTGCGCCCACCCACCGCTTCGGCAACCCGGACGATTTTCAATACCTCGTCGACCGCCTGCACCAGGCCCACATCGGCGTCATCGTCGATTGGGTCCCCGCCCATTTCCCCCGCGATTCCTGGGCCCTCGCCAAGTACGACGGCACCGCGCTCTATGAGCATGAAGATCCCCGCCAGGGATCGCATCAAGATTGGGGCACCCTCATCTTCAATTTCGGCCGCCATGAGGTCCGCAATTTCCTCATCGCCAACGCGCTCTTTTGGTGCGAGCGCTTCCACATCGATGGCCTGCGCGTGGACGCCGTCGCGTCAATGCTTTACCTCGATTATTCCCGCAAGGAAGGCGAATGGGTCCCCAACAAATATGGCGGCCGGGAAAACCTGGACGCCGTCGATTTCCTCCGCGCCTTCAACCACCAGGTCCACACCCAGTTCCCCGGCGTCCTGACCATCGCGGAGGAATCCACCGCCTGGCCGCTCGTCACCCGCCCCCCTTACCTCGGCGGCCTCGGCTTCTCCTTCAAATGGAACATGGGCTGGATGCACGACACGCTCACCTATTTCCAGCGCGACCCGGTCTTCCGCAAATTCCATCAAAACGACCTCACGTTCGCGATGCTCTATCATCACAACGAGAATTTCGTGCTCCCGCTCTCCCACGACGAAGTGGTCCACGGCAAAGGCTCCCTCATCCGAAAAATGCCGGGCGACGATTGGCAGCGTTTCGCCAACCTCCGCTGCCTGCTCGGCTACGAATGGCTTTTCCCGGGCAAAAAACTCCTCTTCATGGGCGGCGAAATCGGCCAAAGCTCCGAATGGCACGAAAGCGGCAGCCTCGCCTGGGATCTCCTCGACCAAGGACCGTACCACCTCGGAGTCCAAACGCTGGTCAAGGAGCTGAATGAACTTTACAAACGCGAGCCCTCCCTCTGGCAAGCCGACTATGACCACGCCGGGTTCTACTGGCTGGACTGCGGCGACGCCGCCAACAGCGTCCTCTCGTTCGTCCGCCAAAAAAGTGACGGCTCCCGGCCCTTGGCCGTCATCATGAATCTGACCCCAGTCGTCCGCTCCAACTACCGCATCGGACTCCCCCGTCCCGGCCGCTGGATTGAGCTGATCAACACCGATTCCCAAGTCTTCGGCGGCAGCAACCAGGGAAACTGGGGCGCGGTCCAAGCCGAGCCGTACGCCTGCCACAACCAGCAGTATTCCGCGCAAATGACCCTGCCTCCCATGGGGATTGTCGTCTTCGGCCCGGATTCGCCGTAACCCACGCCGTCACGCGCCCAAAAGCGCCTGCGCATGCTTCCGCGCGGCGGGGGTCTGTCCCCCCAGCATCCGCGTCAACTCCATGATCCGCGCCTCTTTGCCCAACGGCTCAATCCGGGTCACCGTCCGCCCATCGACCAAATCTTTCGTCACCAGATGATGCGTCGTGGCCGCCGCCGCGACCGGTGGCAAATGCGTGATGCAAATCACCTGCCGCTGGCTCCCAATCTGCCTCATCTTCGCCCCAATGGCCGAGGCGGTCTCCCCGCCCACATTGGCGTCGATCTCGTCAAAAATGAGGACCGGAATCTCGTCCTGCGCGGCCAGAACCGTCTTGATCGCAAGCATTACCCGGGCAATTTCACCGGACGACGCGATCGCTTTCAACGGCTTGGCCGGCTCCCCGGGATTCGGGGCAAATTGAAAATCCGCAACGTCCATTCCGGTCGCCGTGGGCGTCGGAATCTGGGCCAGGGTCACCGCAAAATGGCTCTGTTTGAACCCCAGGTCGGCCAACTGCGCCGTGACTGCTTTGGCGAGCTTGGGAATCGATTTCGCGCGCGCGGCCGAGAGCTCGCGGGCGGTTTTCAGGAGGGCGGCATCGGCTTCCGCAAGGGCCCGGTTCAGGCGCGCGATCTCGGAATCACGCGACTCAAGCTGGTCCAACTTCCGGCGGGCGTCCTTTCCAAACGCGATGACCTCGGCGAGGCTGCCGCCATACTTGCGCTTGAGGGCGTGGATCAAATTCAGCCGCTCCTCCAACTCCTGGAGCCGGGCCGGGTCCAGGTCAAGGCGATCGCGGTAATTGCTAAGTTCCGGCTGGAGCTCGTTGAGCAAATCCACGGCCTGCCGGTGCAAATCCGCCAACGGGCCGGCCGCGACATCAAGGCGGGCGAGTTCATGCAGGGCGCGCCCGAGCCCACCAGCTTGCGTCAGGACGCTGGCTTCGTCCTCCGAAAGCGCGCGCGTCGCGTTCTCGGCCAACTCGATCAGGCGGGCGGAATTGGACGCCCGCTTGTATTCCGCCTCGATTTGCGGCTCTTCATCCTCCGCCAGTTGCGCCGCCGAAATCTCCCCCGCCTGATGCCGGAGCAGGTCAAGTTGTTGCGCGTAACTCTTTTCGTCGATGATCAGGGCCGCCTTTTCCGCCGCGAGATTCGCCCGCTCCGCATGCGCCTCGGCCACCAGCGCCCGCAGACCGCCGAGATCGGCGTAGGCGTCCAGGATCACCAACTGCCGCGCGGGATGGAAAAGGGATTGGTGGTCGTGCGGCCCATGGATGTCCACCAACCTTTCGCCCAGCGCGGACAACACGGCCAGAGTTGTGGGTGACCCATTCACAAACTGCCGGGATGCCCCCGCGGCGGTCAACGTCCGCTTGATCACCAACTGGCTTTCCTCGCATGGCTCCAGCCCATTCTCCTCGAGGAATGAGCCCGGATTCTCAGCCAAGCCGCCGACGTCAAAAACAGCCTCAACCGAACTGGCCTCAGCCCCGCTGCGGATCAGCGAACGGTCGGCCCTCTCGCCGAGGACCAGGTTCAACGCGCCAATCAGGATCGACTTTCCGGCCCCGGTTTCCCCCGTGATGGCATTGTAGCCAGGCTGAAGTTCGAGCGTCAAATCGGCGACCAGCGCGAGGTTTTTGATCCGCAACGTCGTGAGCATGACAGAAATCTACGCAAAGCTTGGGACGTGTGTTAGGGTCTGGCAAAGAAATTTTGATTCAACCTGAGCCGAGCGGAAAACTGGGGGAAGCCAGCGCTGCCAATGGAGCGCCGGCCCGCTTTTCTTTCACATTCCTGGGGACCGGAACATCCACCGGCGTCCCGATCATCGGCTGGAAATACCCCGAAAGCTTCCTCGCCAACCCAAAAAACCACCGCACCAGGCCCTCCATTTTTGTCGAAACCGGCGCGGTCCGTTTCGTGGTGGACACCACCCCCGAATTTCGGCTCCAAATGCTGCGCCATCAAATCGGGATGATCGACGCCGTGATCTTCACGCATTCCCACGCGGACCACATCATGGGGCTGGACGACTGCCGCCGGTTTTGCGACCAGACCAATTCATCCCTGCCCATTTACGCCAGCGCCGGCACCATGGCGGACATCCGACGCGTTTTTCAATACGCCTTCAAGGCCGGTCCGATCCCCAAGGGTTATTTCCATCCAGACCCCCGCGAAGTGGACGGGCCGTTCGCCCTCGGCGACCTGCGCGTCATCCCGCTGGCCCTGCCGCATGGCTCCATGGTGACCACTGGCTATCTCTTCGAACAAAATGGGGTCAAACGGATGGCTTACCTGAGCGACTGCAAAACCGTGCCGGATGAGGCGCTGGAGCAAATCGCGGGCGTCGAGATCACCGTCTTGGACGCCCTCCGGCGCGATCCGCATCCCACCCATATGTGCCTGGACGAAGCGTTGACGATGGCCCGGCGGATCAACGCCCGGCAAACCTACTTCACTCACTTGACCCACGACTACGACCACGACATCGACCAGGCGGAAATGCCTCCGGGAATACACCTCGCGTACGACGGCCTCTTGGTGGAGGTTGCGAAATGATCCGGCAACTGATTCTCGCCCTGGCTCTCGCCCCTTCGCTTCTGCGCGCGGAAGGCGGGGCGTCGGTGGTCGTCCTTTACAACAGCAACATGGCGGCGTCGAAATCCCTCGCCGAATATTACGCCGAAAAACGGTCCGTGCCCGCCGCGCAAATCATCGGGCTGCCATTGCCCGAACGCGAAGCCATCTCCCGCGAGGAATACCGCAGGGAGCTGGCGGATCCATTCGTGCGGAAGCTGGAAGAACTGAAGCTGCTCACGTTCCGGACCGACAATCGCACCAATTCATCCGGCAAAGTGGAGGAAATCCGGAGCGTGGACCAAGCGAAGATCCGCTATGCGGCCCTCTGTTATGGTGTTCCAGTCAAGATCGAGCAGGACAACCGCATCCAGGAGCCGGAGTCCGAGCACGCGCCCGCGCACGCCAAACGCAACGAGGCCTCGGTCGATTCCGAACTGGCCCTCGTCCCGTTCCATCACACGCGAACCCTCCTCAACGGGCCGCTGGTGAACCAATTCTACGCGTTCACCAACGCCTCCCTGATGACCCCGCGCAACGGCATCCTGCTGGTGGCGCGGCTGGACGGGCCGACCCCGGAAATTGCCCGGGGCTTGGTGGACAAGGCGCTGATTGCGGAGCGCGACGGATTGTGGGGACGCGCCTACATTGACACCCGGGCGATCTCCAGCGGAGAGTACAAAGTGGGCGACGACATGTTCCGCGCCTCCGCCAAAACCCTGACCCGCAATGGATTTGAAACGGTGGTCGACGACAAGCCCGAGGTCCTCCCGGCTGGCTTCCCCATGCCGCAAATCGCCTTTTACGGGGGCTGGTACGAGTTCAACGTCGCCGGGGCCTTCACCCCTCCCAAAATCGAGTTCATGCCCGGAGCCTTCGCCTACCACCTGCATTCGTACAGCGCCCAGTTTGTCCGGAATGCGACCGACCGCTGGGTCGGCCCCCTCCTTGCGCGCGGGGCCACCTGCACGATGGGGACCACCGAGGAGCCATTTCTCTCAGGCACCCCGGACATCGCGGTGTTCGTTGGGCGGTGGCTGTTTGAGGGGGCGAGCTTCGCGGAAGCCGCCTACCTCTCTCAGCAAATGCTGTCCTGGCAGACGACGGTGATCGGCGACCCGCTCTACCGCCCATTTGCGCGCAAACCTCAGGATCAGCACGAGGCGCTCGAAAAAACCAAAAACGACCTGCTCGAATGGTCCATCCTGCGGGTCGCCAACATCAACCTCGCCACGGCCCTTCCTCCCGCAAAGGCGATCCAATACCTGCGCGGGCAGCCCTTGATCAAAACCAGCGCGCTGCTGAATGAGAAACTCGGCTTCCTGTTGAAGGCGGAGGGAAAATGGATCGACGCGATGGACCCGCTCGAACGCGCCCTCACGTTGAATCCCTCCCCGCAACAACGCCTGCGGATCGCCCTGACGTTGACGACGATGCAGGTCAACCTGGGCCGGGGGCGCCAAGCCTACGAAATCCTGCAGGGGTTGATCCGGGACTTTCCAGATTACCCGGACAAAATCCGCATTTACCAAAAGCTCCTCCCGCTGGCCGACCAGTTCGGGAAGCCGGGCGACGCCGCCGATTACGAGAAAGCCTTGAATGTGACGGCCCCCTAGGCGGCGGCGCGTCGCCCTCATTTTTCTCCTCAAGTTTCTTTCCGGCCGGCCGATAATCCAAGGGACGTGTTAGCGCGCTCACCATTTTATGCCTGATCTTGGAATAGCCGGGCTGGCCTCTGGGTTCGACTGGAAGACGTTTGTCGACCAGATGACGGACATCCAGCGCGCCCCGCAAAAGCGGTTGGTCCAGGATCAAAACCAGATCTCCCAGCGCAACAACGCCCTGACAGGGATCAAGACCCAAGTCGGCGTGCTCTCCTCCCGGGTCAACGCCCTGAAGGAAGCGTCCCTTTACGAGACGCGGTCCACCACGGTGGCCACCGATACCGTCGCCACCGCGACCTCTTCCGGAAGTTCCCCCCTTGGCACGTTCAGCCTTGAAATCACCCAGCTTGCCACCGCCGCCAAAAACCGCGGGGCGAGCAACATCGGCTCTCCATTGGCTTCCTCCCCGGACGTGACCGGCCTCGTCCTCGGCTCCGCGGGATTCGCCACCGACGTCCGCGCGGGCACCTTCACCGTCAATGGCAAGGTGATCACCATCGCGACCACCGACACGTTGCAGGAAGTTTTCAACCAAATCAGTGACGCCACCCAGGGCGTGGTCACCGGCAGTTACGATTCCGACACCGACAAAATCGTCCTGACCGGCGAAACAGAAATCATTCTCGGCAGCGCGACGGACACAAGCAACTTTCTGCAGATCGCCAAATTGGTGAACAACGGCACGGCCGACGTTGAAAGTGGCGGCGCGTTGGGGGGGATCAAACGGTCCAAAACGCTGGCGGGAGCCAATTTCACCACCGCGATCAATGACGGCGGGGCCGGGGAATTCAAAATCAACGGGGTTTCAATCTCCTACAGCCAAACCCGCGACAGCGTCCAGAACGTGCTGGACCGGATCAACAGCTCCACCGCCGGCGTCACCGCCAGTTACGACACGGTGAACGATCGGTTCGTCCTCACCAACAAGTCCACTGGCGACCAGGGAATCGCCCTGGAGGATGTGACCGGAAATTTCCTGTCCGCCTCCGGCCTGGCGGGCGGCACGCTGGAGCGGGGCAAGAACTGCCTCTACAAGATCGACAACGGGGGCACGTTGTCCAGCGCCTCCAACACGATCACGGAAGATTCCTCCGGGCTCGGCGGGCTGTCGATCGTCGCCAAAGACGAGGGAACCACCCAGATCACCGTCGCGACGGACACAACGAACATCAAAAAGGCCATCACCGATTTCATCACGGAATACAACAGCCTCCAAAAGCTGATCGACAAAAACACCGCCAGCACCACCGACTCCAAAGGGAAAGTCACCGCGGGCCTGCTCGCCGCCGACGGCGACACCTCCTCCATCGCCACAACTCTTCGCGGCATGCTGGTCGCCACCTTGGCGCCCGGGTCGAGCATCAAGAACTTGGACGCCCTGGGCTTCAAAACAAACGGCAACGACGACACGCTCCTCCTCGATGACGAGACTAACCTGGACACGGCCCTCGGCGACAATCTCACCGCCGTCGCCAGCTTGTTCTCGGATGCCGCCACCGGCCTCGGCGTGAAACTGGCCGCTTACATCGAAAAAACCACGGGGGACGATGGCACCTTGATCAAGCATCAACAAACGCTCACCGACCAGATGACGGACATTGACACCCAGATTGAGCAGATGGAGCGCATCGTCCAAGCGCAGAAGGAGTCGCTGATCGCCCGGTTCATCGCGATGGAACAAGCGTCCGCCAAGAGCAACCAGCAGTTGAAATTCCTCCAAAAAAACCTCGGGCAGGGCTGACCTAATCCGCCCACACGGATCCATCCTTCAACCGCTGGATCAATTGGGCATCGGCGGCCGGGAAAGAAAACCCCGAAAGTTCCCGCCGGGTGACCCACGCGAAAGCTTGGCAGTGGATCGCGCGGGCTTCCCCCCCAAGCCACTCGCAGCGAAAGAATCGAATCCGCACCGCCTTTTCCGGGTAAGTGTGCGTCAAATCCTCCACCAACGCGCCAACCCGGATTTCAAGCCCGAGTTCCTCGTGAATCTCCCGGGCCAGGCAAGATTCAAACGTCTCGTCGGGCTCAACCTTGCCCCCGGGAAATTCCCAAAGGTTCGGAAGGTGATCGGATGGCCGTCGCTGGGTGATCAGAAGTTTCCCGTCCCGAAAAAGCAGGGCTGCGGCCACCGGGATGGGGGTCCCGTCCGGCATCGTTCAACGTCCGATGCTTTTGTAAATGAAGCCCAACCTCTCCATTTCCGCGGGATCGAACAAATTGCGGCCGTCGAACATGATCGGATGGGTCATCGCCTTGCGGGCGCGCTCCAGGTCGAGCGCCTTGAACTCCGGCCACTCGGTCGCCACGGCGATGGCGTCGCACCCCTCCGGCGCCGAATCCATCTCCGCCACGTAGGTGACATGGTCGCCGGGCGGGAGCAGGGCTTTGGCCTTCTCCATCGCTTGCGGATCGTAAACGCGCAGGTGCGCCCCTTCCTTCAACAGCCGCTGGCACAAGTCAATCGCGGGGGACATCCGCACGTCGTCCGTGTTCTGCTTGAAGGCCAGGCCGAGCACCGCGATTTTCTTGTCCTTCAACACCCAGAGCGTGTCCGTCATTTTTTTGACGAATCGGTCCATCTGCAGGGCGTTGATGTTCTGCACTTCCTTGAGCAGCCGGAAATCATAGCCAAGCTGTTCGGAAATCTTGATGAACGCGCTGAGGTCCTTCGGAAAGCAGCTTCCCCCGAAGCCGAGGGACGCATTGAGGAACCGGCGGCCAATCCGTTCGTCCATCCCGATGCCATTGGCGACCTCCTCGACATTCGCCCCCGTCGCTTCGCAGATGATGGAAATCGCGTTGATGTAGGAGATTTTCAGGGCGAGGAACGAATTGGCCGCGTGCTTGATCAACTCGGCCGAATTGATGTCGGTCACAATGATCGGGGCGTTGAACGGAATGTAAACGTCCTTCATCGCCTGCACGGGCCGCTGGGACCGCACCCCAATGACAACCCGGTCCGGCTGCATGAGGTCCTCAACCGCGAAGCCTTCCCGCAGGAACTCCGGGTTGCTCACGACATCAAATTCAACCTTGGCCTTGCAATAACGCTTGATCGTTTCGGTGACCTTCTCGCCGGTGCGGACCGGCACCGTGCTTTTGTCCACCACGATCTTGTAGCTGGTCATCGCGCCGGCGATGTCCCGCGCGACTCCCTCAATGAAGCTCAAATCAACGGATCCATCCGGCTGCGGCGGCGTCGGGACCGCGATGAAAATGACGTCGGATTTGTCGACGCCCTCCTTGGTTGAGGTGGTGAAACTGAGCCGCTTTTCGGCCACGTTTTCCTTGACCATCTCCTCCAACCCGGGCTCGAAAATGGGGATGCCTCCCGCCCGGAGCATCTCGACTTTTTTCGCGTCGCAATCGACGCAGATCACCGTGTGCCCCACTTGGGCAAAACACGCGCCAGTCACCAGCCCGACATATCCGGTCCCAATGATGGTGATCTTCATGGCGTGGCCACGGAAACTATTCGGCCGGGCCCGCTGGCTGGTTGGTCGCCGCCGGGGTGACGGAGGGCGCGGGCGCCTGCATCATCACCGGTCCATTGGTCGATCCCATCATCGCGGCGGAATTCGTCGCGGCGGGCCGCGAAAGGTTGGGGTGCTTCTTCAGCAACTTTTCCCGGCGCATCAACGCCTCCTGCTGGGACATCGTCATCCCCATCGGGGTCGGCCGCGAGACTTCCTCATACTGCTTGAGCGCGAGGTCGGGCTGTCCCTTGCCTTCGTAAATCCGGGCCAAAGCCAAGCGGGCGTTCACCGCGACCGATTCCGACCCATAACTGGTGAGCACCCGTTGGTAGGCCGTCAACGCCTCGTCGCGCTTCCCCTGCGATTCAAGGCTCGCCGCGATCCCGTAGGTCGCGTCCGCCGCCCAAACGCTGGCCGGGTGGTCCCGCAAAAGGCGTTCAAACTGGGCCTGCGCCTCCGCGTATTTCCCCTCCGAGAACAGGGCCCCTGCGGCGAGGACAATCGCGCGCTGCGCCGCCGCCGTCCCGGCGTGGGATTCCGCGACCTGCAAATACTGCGCGGACGAGATCACCGGCTGGTTGGTCCCGGAATTGATGGGCGGACGCAGCTCAAGAAGCGCCGCCGAGGCGGTCGATTCCTTCTGCCGGTCGAGGTAATTCCAGACGTAAACGCCGAAACCCAGGGCAATCAGCGCGCCTGCGCCAATCGCCAGCCGTTTCTTGTTCACTTCCAGCCAGGTCATGAAATCGATCATGCCTGATCCCTCTATCGGATCTGAATTCATACTTATCGCGAAAACCCGAGATCATCCGGGCGGACCCTCAAAAGGCAAGCATGAACTTGGGCGATTTTGCGGGCGCCGCCAAGGCCTCGCCGTGCGGGAAACGCCCTATTCCGACGGCACACCGTCCACCTTGCTCGCGCTCTCGTACCGGGTGTAGCTCTTGAGGAACGTCAGGCAGACGTCGCCCGTCGGGCCGTTCCGTTGTTTGGCGATCAGGAGGTTGACCGCGACGGCCTCATTCTCCGGGTCGGGGCCGGGCTCGTCGTCCGCCTTCTCCGATTCCGGCTTGTACAGGAGCCCCACCAAGTCCGCGTCCTGCTCGATGGCCCCGGATTCGCGGAGGTCGGAAAGGCGCGGTTTCCGGTTCTTGTCCTTCTCCAGCTCGCGGTTGAGCTGCGCAAGGACGATGACCGGGACATCGAGCTCTTTGGCCAACGCTTTGATCCCGTTGGAAATCTGGGCAATTTCCTGCTGGCGGTTCTCGATTTTGGTGGAGCTCGCGTTGAGGAGCTGAAGGTAATCGATGACGAAAATCTTGATCCCATGCTGCTGGAACATGCGGCGGGCCTTGGCGCGGAGCTGAAGGATGGAAAGGCCTGCGCTGTCGTCGATGAAAAGGGGGGCGTTGGCCAGCTTCCCGGCGGCTCCGGTCAGCTTGGGAAAATCCCGCTCGGCCAGGAATCCCTCGCGGATGTTGCGGAGGTTGACGCGCGAACGCGAGCAGAGCATGCGCAGGACGAGCGATTCGGCGGTCATTTCCAGGCTGAACACGCCCACCGGCTGCTTTTCGTCAATCGCGATGTGCTCCGCGATGTTCATGGCCAGCGACGTCTTGCCCATGGATGGGCGGGCCGCGATGACGATCATTTCCCCGCCGTGGAAGCCGCTCGTCATCCGGTCCAAATCCGGAAATCCCGTGCCCAGGCCGGTGAGGAGCCCCTGCCGCTGGTGCAAGTCCTCGATGGTGTTGATCGCGCTGTGGACAAGATCCTTGATCGTCTTGGTTCCCACGGCAACCCGCTCCTCGGCGATCTGGAGGACATCCCGCTCCACCTCGTCCAAGAGTCCGTCGACCTCGCCCTGATGGTCATACACCTTGGCCACCGCGCTCGTGCACGTGTGGATCATCCGGCGGAGGACGTATTTCTCCCGGATGATTTCAACGTAATACTCAAGGCTGGCGGCGGAGGGGACGCAGTTCATCAACCCCGCGATGTATGGCATGCCCCCCAACGCCTCAAGCTGGTTGCGGTCGCGCAGGTATTGCTGAAGGGTGATGGGGTCGATGAGCTCCTTCTTGTCGTACATCTCGGCGAGGATGTCGTAGAGGGCCTGGTGCCGCATGTCGTAAAAGACGTCGCTCCCCCGCTTGAGCTTCTCGATGCAAATCCCCATGCAATCGTGCGGGGACAGGAGGATGCAGCCAAGAACCCCCTGCTCCGCCTCGATCGAATGCGGAGGGAGTCGGTCCACCACGCCGGGCATGGCGGGCGGAGCTTGGGATTCCCGGCGGCGGCGGCGGGCTGGCGGCTTGGCCTCGGCGGCCACAGGATCAGAGAACGCGCCTTCTGTTGAATCGATCACATCACTATCACACCGAAAAGGCGGGCGGATGAAAAGGCGAAAGGGCCGGGAGATCTGAACAGGTTATTCGGCGGTTGTTCACCGCCGGAACAAGCGCTGCCCCCCCGGGCTTTCAGTGTCCGTGGCCCAAGCGGGGATCGCGGTTCATCGGCTCGATAAGTCGGTGGACAAAGGCCCCGTTTCAGGCCATTTTTGCCCGCGCACCGGCAATATCGAGACCATGAGCGACCCGACCAAAAAAGAAGAAATCCTGACGAAACGCGAGCAGTTGGCGGAACGTTTCCTGGAGTTCCCGCTCCTTTATTTCGTCGTCAGGTCGTGGCTGATGTCCTGGCGCGCCCGCATCGCGATGATCCTCGGCGTGATCATGGTTTTTGGGTTCATTCTCGGCTTGCCCCGCATCTGGCGCGTCACCCCAAAGGATTTTACCCCAGAGATCCGGATCAGCCTCCTGGACGAAATTAAATCCCGGGCCTTGGTGCGGAACGCAAAAAAATACCTCGCGCAGGGCCGGACGGATTACGGGATCATGGCCTACAACGCGGCCATCGCCCACAACCAAGGCAACCTGGACCGGCAACGGACCTTTCTCGAATTGGCGACGAAACGCCAATTGGAAAAAGGTACCGTGGACATGGACACGATCAACGTGGCCGGCGCGCGCATGGCCTTTTGGATTCGCCGCATCTCCAAGGACAGCAACGACACCGCGTTGATCGCGCGGTTCTTGGAGGCCTTGGAGCTGGACGACGAATTGATCGCCCATTTGGAGCCGGAGCTGGCCAATCTCGGGCCGACGGAGAAGAAAATGCTGGCGCGGGCGTACCTGCGCCAGGGTTATATCGATCGATTTGAGGCCACTTGGCGGACGCACGCCGCGGGCGAAGAATGGGCAAAGGACCCGGTGATGACGCTGTACCGGGCCGCCGCCACCGCCGGCTTCGGCGCCGCGGAGAAAGCGCCCGCGGCCAAGGCCCTCCTCGAGGCGCATTTGCACGACGGGGAGTTCAAGATTGTGGCCAACCGCCTTTATGCCCTCCTCTGCTTTGAACGCCGAAATGCCGATGATTACTTGGCGACATTGCGGCGCCTCGAAGGATGGCGCCAGGACCGCCTCCATGACCACGCCAAGGCTTGGCGCCTCCTGAACGCGACGGGGCGCAAAGTGGATGCGCTGCAAATGGCGGACCAGTTCAACCGCGCGCCCCGGACCGCCGGGGAGACCAGCGAACTGGCGGCGGCCTACGCCGAACTGGGGATGACCTCCGACGCGACGAAACTCCTGGACCAGTTCATCGAACGCTTTGGATTCTACGAACGGCTCTGGGTGCAACAGGGTTTGCTGCTGGCCTCGGCCAAGGATTGGACCGCGCTGCGGAATTTGATCGCCAAAATGCGCCTGGATCCAGGCATCGCCCACCGGATGGAGGGCTTCAGTTACTATCTGGAAGGCCGCAGCGAGTTGGGCGAAGGGCGCCCGGCGGCGGCGGAGGAATTGTTCCAGCGCATGCCGGAACATGGCGTCCCGAACATGGAGGTGGCCTTCACCATGATCGACCAAATGAGGGCGCTCGGACACCTGGATATCGCCGCCAAGCTGGTCGGCCAGGTCGAATCCCTGGCCCAGGACTACCCCCGCTACTGGATGTACGTCGTGCAATTGGCCTCCGACCTGAGAAATGAGGATTTGTTGCTGAAAGCGACCGAACAATACTATCGCCTCCAGCCCGACCAACCGGCCGCCCGCAGCAATTTCGCGGCGGCCCTCCTCGCGGCCCGCCAGCGGCCCAGCGAGGCGGCGAAGGTGACTTTTGAGGTCATGACGCTCGCGCCCGATCTTCCCGCCTTCCAGGTGAACCACGCCGCCGCCCTGGCCTTGAACTCGCGATACGCGGAGGCCGAGGAACTCCTCGAAACGGTGGAGCTTGCCCGCCTCGAGGATTCCGCGCGGACCATGTATTATTTTGCCCTCACCGACAGCCTCCTCGGACAGGGCAAATTCGCGCGCGCCGAAGCCGCCATGGCGCGGATCGATCAGCGGTTTTTGTACCCCCGGCAGGCGGACACGCTGAAACAATGGCAGGAAAAAATAAGCGCGGAGCTCAAGCCGAAGTCCGAGTCGGCCGCGGTCAGCAAATGATTTGGAATGGGGCGCCCCGCTCATTAGACTCCGGCAGTCATGATGAAAGCGACCAGCGAGGGGCCCGGGTGGAAACAAGCGGCGGCGGCGATGCTCTGCCTGGCCGTTGTTTTGGGATTCCTCTTCCGCGACAGTTTCCAGGCGGACCAAGTCCTGTTCTCCAATGACGCCCCGCTGGGCTTGATCAGCTCGCGGGCGGGGGTCGAGGCCAGCACGTTCGAGGGGATCGTCTCCGGATTCTGGCAGGATTTGAACTGGATCGGCATCGAAATGCCGAGCGTGCTGCCGGGCCTCTCGTGGGGGATGTTCCAATTGTTTGGGGGTCCGGTGGCGAACGCAAAATTCCACGTCCCCCTTTCCTTCTTCTTCCTCGGGTTCTCGGCCTGGTTTCTCTTCCGGACACTGGGGTTCAAGCCCGCTGTCTGCGCCATCGGCGCGCTGGCGGCGGCCCTGAACATGAACCCATTTTCCCATGGCGCCTGGGGATTGCCCTCCCGCGCCCTGACCTGGGGCGCGGCGCTCCTCGCCATCGCGGCGCTGCACAGCGGCCTCAAAGGCAGGGCCTGGATCAAAGCCGCGCTCGCCGGCATGTGCGTCGGACTGGGGATTGTCGAAGGATTCGACGTGGGCGCTTTGTACAGCTTGTACGTCGCCGCCTTCGCCCTGTTCCTCGCCATCGCGATTCCGTCCGAAGCTCCCTCCCCGGCGAGCCCAGCCAAGCGGTTTGGGCGCGGTGTGGCTTTGGTGGCCGTCGTCGCCATTTCCGCCGGGCTGTTCTCCGCGCAGGCGCTCAGCACCCTAATCGGCACTCAGATCAAGGGAATCGCCGGGATGGGACAGGAGGACAAAACCCGCGAGGCGCGGTGGGATGAGGCGACTGCGTGGAGCCTTCCCAAAGCGGAGACCCTCCGGGTGGTTGTGCCTGGCCTTTTCGGTTACCGGATGGACACGCCCGAAGGGGGGGCGTATTGGGGCAGCGTCGGTTTCCCAGCTTATCAACGGCATTCCGGGGCCGGCGAGTATGCGGGCATTCTTGTCGTGCTGGTCGCGGTTTTTGGGGTCGCCAACGCGTTCCGCAAAAAAGGCAACTTGTACACCGAATCCGAGCGCCGCATCGTCTTGTTTTGGGCGGCCGCGGCGGCCATCTCGATCCTGTTCGCGTGGGGGAGATGGGCCCCGTTTTACCAAGTGATCTACCGGCTGCCGTTTTTCTCCACGATCCGGAACCCGATCAAGTTCATGCATTTTTTCCACCTGTCGCTCCTGATCCTGTTCGGCTATGGCCTGCAACTGATCTTCCGGCATTACATCAGCGTGGCCGCGGAGAAAACGGCTGGCCCCATTGAACAGTTCAAGCGGTGGTGGGCCCGCGCCTCCGCCTTCGAGCACAAAGTCGCCTATGGATTCGGAGCCAGCCTCGGCGCGTCGTTGATCGCGTTTCTGATCTACTCGACCTCCAAAGGGGACCTCGCGAGACACCTCACCACCGTGGGTTTCCCCGAGGCGGAGGCCGCCAAGGTCGCGGCCTTCAGCCTCGGCGAAGTCGGCACGTTTATCCTCGTTTTCACGATGGCCCTGGCGGTCCTGTTCCTGTGCCTCAGCGGCTTTCTCTCGGGGGGGCGGGCCCGGTGGGCGGCGCTGGGGCTCGGCGCTTTCGTGGCGCTGGACCTCGGTTTCGCCAATCAGCCGTGGATTATCTACTACAATTACAAGGAAAAGTACGTTTCCAACGGCGTCGTCGATTTCCTGAAAGAAAAAACCTCGGAGCACCGGGCCACCATGAAAATCGCGCCCTTCTCCTCGGCGTTCCTCCTTTCCCAACAGGCGAATTTCATGCAGGGGGTGTTCAGCGAATGGCTCCAGCACCATTTCCAATATTACAACATCCCGACGCTCGACATCATCCAGATGCCGCGGACTCCCGAGCTCGACGCGCGTTACCGAGATGAATTCGTGCCCCGGAATGAGGATTTCTACAAATGCGCCCGCCTCTGGCAACTCTCCAGCACCCGCTACATCCTGGGCCAAAAAGAATTTCTCGGCGAGTTGAACAACCGTTTTGATCCACTCCAAAAACGGTTCCAGATCGCGACCAATTTCGACCTCACTCCAAAGCCAGGGGTGGCCGCCAACGGAAATCTGGGATTGGCGGACGTCACTTGGGATCTGCGGCCCAATGGCGCGTTCTCCATTTTCGAATTCACCGGCGCCCTGCCCCGCTACCACCTTTATTCCCAATGGCGGAAAGCCGCGGATGACAACTCAAGCCTCACCAACCTGAGCCATTACCTCTTCGACGCCACGCAGCTTGTGTTGGTGAACGAACCGGAGATTCCCGCAAGTTCCGGCGGCACGAACATCGCGGGAACGGTGAAGATCGTCAGTTATTCCCCGAAGAAAATTGTGCTCCAGACCGATGCCGCCGCGCCGTCCATCCTGCTTTGCAATGACCGGTGGTCCGCCAACTGGAAGGCGTTCGTCGACGGCCAGCCGGTCCCGCTCTTGCGTTGCAATTTCCTCATGCGTGGAGTTCAAACGCCGGCGGGGTCGCACCAGGTCGAAATGCGTTACGAGCAGCCGGCGCGGATGTTATGGGTCAGTTTCGCGACGCTCGCCGCCGGGGCCTTGATTCTGGCGTTTCTCGCCCTCGACGGGCGGAAAGCGAAGTAGCATGGCGCACCAGGACACATACTACCGGCACAACGAGGAGTACGCCGAATTCCTCGCGAATTGGGACGCGAATTTTTACGCCAAATATGCGGACACACTGAAGCCGGACGCCGTCGGCGGTTCCGTTCTCGACGTCGGCTGCGGCGTTGGGCAGGTGGTCGGGCGGCTGGCCGAGGCCGGATGCGAGGCGTGGGGCGTGGACGTTTCCGAGCCAAACATCGAGCGGGCCCGCAAATTCAGCGACCGGTGCCTGTGGTACGAAGGCAGGCGCCTGCCGTTCGACGCCGGACGGTTTGACAGCGTCGGCGCCCTGAACGTGCTGGAGCACGTCGATGAACCCGAAGCGTTCATCCAGGAGGTCGTGCGCGTGGCGAAGCCCGGCGGGAAGATTGTGATCTCCAGCCCAAATTTCTTCCGCGTCGCCGGCTGGCGCGATTACCACCACCGGATGCGCGGCCTCGGCAACAAATGGCGCAATTTCCGGCGCCTCGCCGAAAAGCGGCGCGAGATGCGCGACCATCCCGAGGCGGTCCGGTTCGACCGGATGGAGCCGGTGGTCAAGCAGCCATTCACTCCGGACGACGACGCGATCATCGCGACCAACCCGCTCGAGATCGCGTTTTTCCTCGAACAAAACAAATGCAAAATCGTCAAGGTTTCATGCACCGATCGCTATGTCTTCAAGCCGCTCGACGTGGCGCTCAACCTGTCGCCGCTGCGTTACGGCATGTTCAGCGGATTTGTGGTCGCGCAAAAATCCTGACGCTCCTGGCGGCGTCCTTGCTTGCGGCGCAGGCCGCCCCAAATCCCGACCCGTTTCCCACGGCGCGCGGCAAGAAGGGTCTCCAAGTGCAAATGGTTGACGACGCGATTGCGCTGGGCGTGCGGCACGCGGCCCTCAACTGGAATTTGGCGCAAATGCTCGACGTGAAGGCGAATTCCCCGGAGCCCGCGTTCAAGGACGGCTACATCGAGGCGATGGATCGGCAGGTCAAGGCGCTTTCCGACACCGGCGCGGTCGTGAGCCTGATCCTGCTTTATTACAAGAGCGGCGATCCACATCTCGACGGCCTCATGCTGCATCCCAAATACTCCGAGGAGGCTCCGAACCGGCTTTCACAATTCAACACCAGCACACCCGAAAGCGCCCGGGCACTTCAGGCGTGCTTTGAGTTCATCGCGCAACGCTACTCCAAACCTGGATACCCACACGGCCGCGTGGCGAATTACATCGTGGGCAACGAGGTGAACTCGCACTGGTTCTGGGCGAACATGGGCCGCGTCTCCATGGAGGAGTTTGCCGACGACTACCTGCGCGCCGTCAAGTCCTGCCATGCCGCGGTGCGGAAGTTTTCAACGACCGCCCGCGTTTACGTTTCGCTCGAACACCATTGGAACATTCGCTACCCGGGCGGCGACGAGAAACAGGCCTTCGCGGCCCGGCCCTTCCTGGAGCGGATGGCCAAAAACGGCGGCGAGGTCGATTGGCATGTCGCGTTCCACCCATACCCGGAAAACCTGTTTGAATGCCGCACGTGGAACGATAAATCCGCGACACTCGAGGAGAACACGCCGAGGATCACTTTTAAAAACTTGGAGATGCTCACCGCGTTCCTGAAAAAGCCGGAAATGCTGCACGAGGGCAAACCTCGCCGCGTCATCCTCTCCGAGCAAGGGTTCCACAGCGCCGACAACCCGGACGGCGAACAAGCGCAGGCGGCCGCGTATGCTTACGCTTTCTATCGGGCCAACCAGCTTGACGGGATCGACTCGTTCATCCTCCACCGGCATGTGGACCACCAGCACGAAGGCGGCCTCAACCTTGGATTGTGGGCGCGGCAGGCTGGCAGCGTCGCCACGCCGGGACGGAAAAAGCCGATTTACGAAGTGTTCCAACGCGCCGACTCCCCGGACTGGGAAAAAGCGTTCGCGTTCGCGCTGCCCATTGTCGGCATCACCAACTGGAGCGAGATCGCCCCCCGTCAATAAAGGAGATATTTCGACCGGCGAAAGTTGAAATCCGCCAATCCGCTGGCCCAAAGCTGCTTGATTTCCGCCATGGATTTTTGCGCGGTGATCGCGTCGATGGTCGGCTGGTGGACCAGGAGGTTGTTGAACTTCGGCAAGTTCCACTCCTTCGGATGAAGGCGTTGCAGAGCCAAGGCGATCGTGATCCCGATGTCGACGACCGGAACTGTGCGGTCAACCAGGATGATGTTCACCCCCCGGCACACCTTGTCCTTGAACACGCTCGCGTTGGGGGTGAATTGCGTCGGCACGAACCGCACGCCGGGGAGGTTGGCCGCGTTTAATTCCCGCGCCAACTGGACGTCATTGATGTAGGGCGCGCCGACCACCTCGAACGGGGTGTCCGTCCCCCGCCCCACGGAAACCGCGGTGGTTTCCAGCAGGCCAATGCCCGGATAGAGAATGGCCTCGGTGAGGCTCCGCATGTTCGGCGATGGATTCGTCCAAGGCAGCCCGGTTTGGTCAAAGTAAAAATCGCGCGACCAGCCCGTCGCCGCGATGACCGTGAGGTCCGCCTTGAAATTGCGCTCCGCGTTGAACATCCGGGCCAACTCACCTACCGTCAGGCCATGCCGCACCGGAATGTTGTGGTAGGCGGTGAAACTGGATTTCCCTTCCGCCAACGGCCCCTCGACCGTGAGCCCGTTGATCGGATTGACCCGGTCGAGCACGAAAATCCTCAAATTGGCGGCCGCCGCAGCCTCAAGGCAGTTGCCCATCGTCGAAATATACGTGTAAAAGCGGCATCCAATGTCCTGGATGTCAAAAACCAGCGCGTCCAAGCCCACCAGATTCTCCGGCTTTGGGGCCCGGCGCGGACCATCATAAAGGCTGTAAACAGGCAGCCTGGTTTTTTCGTCGATGCTGTCCTT
>CAZSXX010000035.1:0-20354 GCA_964611245.1 uncultured Verrucomicrobiota bacterium
TCGATATCGAGGCCTTTTTGCGGGGGGCGCACAAAGCGGATCAACTGACGCGCGTCCCCCGCTTGGCCGAGAATCCGGCGGCATTGCTGGCGGCGGCATGGTTCGTTTCCGTTAACGGTAAAGGTGAGAAAGACATGGTGATTCTACCCTATAAAGACCGGCTGGAGCTATTTTCGAAGTATCTTCAGCAGCTTATCATGGAGTCTCTGGGGAAAGAGAAGGACTTGGATGGGAAAGTGGTTCACCAAGGGATTGCGGTCTACGGAAATAAAGGCTCAACGGACCAACATGCTTATATTCAACAACTTAGGGATGGGATTCCCAACTTTTTTGCCACGTTCATCGAGGTTTTGAACGATGGCCAGGGGCGGGCGGCGTCTCTCGCCGTGGAACCGAACACCACCTGTGGCGATTTCCTGCACGGCTTTCTCCTCGGGACCCGGCGCGCGCTTCATGAAAGCGGCCGATCCTCCATCACAATCACGATCAACGAAGTGTCCCCGTTCACGATCGGGGTCTTGATTGCGCTTTATGAGCGGGCAGTCGGCCTGTATGCGTTCCTTGTCAATATTAACGCGTACCACCAACCAGGAGTTGAAGCTGGGAAAAAGGCGGCGTCCACGGTGTTGGCGGTGAAAGCCAAGATTCTTTCGCATCTTTCGGCCCACAAAGGGGATTCATTCACCGCCCCAGCCCTTTCGACCGCCATCGGTGAAAGGGACATCGAAACCATTTTCAAACTGCTCGCCCATTTGGAGGCGAATGGCAGAATCCAGGGAACTGCTGGGGAAGCCAAGGATCGCCGTTTTAGCCTTTGACGGAGCCGACCGTCTCGGTTCCATTTCCCACCCAGGGGAAGCCATTGTTCCACGTGGAACATTCGTTGAACTACGGAAGTAAATTCGCATTTCACAATCCCCGTTCCTCGGCTACCTTTCACGGCCATGTTCAAGCACCCAGTGGAATATGATGTCATCGTTCTTGGCGCCGGCCATGCCGGGGTCGAGGCCGCGTTGGCCGCTGCCCGCATGGGGTGCCGCACGCTCCTGTTGTCGATCAATCTGGACTCCATCGGACAAATGTCCTGCAACCCGGCAATTGGTGGCTTGGCCAAAGGGCATCTGACGCGGGAAATCGACGCGCTCGGAGGGGAAATGGGGAAGGCCACGGACATGACGGGCCTCCAATTCCGCATGTTGAACACGAAAAAGGGGCCATCGGTTTGGGCTCCACGCGCCCAATGCGACAAAAAAGCCTATCAATTCCGGCTGAAGTGGATCTGCGAGCGGCAGGAGAACCTGGATGTGAAGCAGGGACAGGCCACCCGCCTCCTTCATGAGGGTGGCCAAGTCACGGGCGTCGAGACCACACTGGAGGTCCAATACTTCTCGAAAACAGTGATCGTCACCACGGGGACTTTTCTGCGTGGATTGATGCATATCGGATCCAACCAGCAATCCGGAGGGCGGTCGGGGGAATCGGCCGCGATGAACCTCTCGGGGTCCCTGCGCGAGGTTGGCTTGGAGTTGGGGCGGCTCAAGACCGGCACGCCCCCGAGACTTTCGCGCCGATCAATCGATTTTACGAAGGCGGCTCCCCAGCCGGGGGATGAGCCCATTCCATACTTCACATATTGGAAGGACGATTTGTTCCACGTGGAACATTCCGGGGTCAATCCGCTCGATGTGGGGCATTCGCGGGGAAAATATCCGCCTGGGTCGATTTTGGACCGCCTGAATGGGCAGCTCCCGTGTCATATCACGTTCACCACCGACGCGACGGCCTCCGTCATCCGCGAGAATCTTCATAAATCCCCGATGTATTCCGGCGTGATTGAGGGGGTTGGTCCCCGCTACTGCCCGTCCATTGAGGACAAAATCGTCAAATTCCCTGAGAAAGAGCGGCACCAGATTTTCCTGGAGCCCGAAGGGATTTCGACGGACGAGATTTACGTCAATGGCTTCTCGACCTGCCTTCCGATTGACGTGCAATTCGATTTGGTCCGCACAATCGTGGGTTGTGAACAGGCGGAGATCCTTCGGCCTGCCTACGCAGTGGAGTATGATTTTTCGTTCCCGACGCAGTTGTACCCGTCGCTGGAGACCAAGCCGTGCCGGAATCTTTATTGCGCCGGCCAAATCAATGGGACCTCTGGCTACGAGGAAGCGGCCGCGCAAGGCCTGATCGCAGGCATCAACGCCGCCCGCAGGGTTCAGGGCAAGGATGCCGTTGTCCTCCGCCGCGACCAGGCTTACATCGGCGTCCTAATCGATGACTTGGTCACCAAGGGGACCGTCGAGCCCTACCGCATGTTCACCTCCCGCGCCGAGTATCGATTGATATTAAGGCAGGACAACGCCGATCTCCGCCTTTCCCAACTTGGATATGACATCGGGCTCCTTCCCGCCCGGAACCACTCGGTGTTCCTCGCCAAGCAGGCGGCGATCAATGATGAGCTTCGGCGATTGGATGAAAACCGGGGCGCACAGATGCTTCGCCGTCCGGAGGTCTCTTATGCGGACCTCCCTGACAGGGACCCGGCGCTCACCCAAGAGGTGATCCAGCAGGTGGAAATCTCGATCAAGTACGCCGGATATATCCATCGCCAAGAGGAGGATGTGGCCAAGTTCAAGTCCATGGAAGGCAAGCAGATCCCTGAGTGGTTGGATTACTCCACGGTCCCCAGTCTTCGCCATGAGGCGCGCCAAAAACTGCAGAAAATCCGGCCGCAAACCCTTGGCCAAGCCTCCCGAATTTCGGGGGTTTCCCCGGCTGACATCAGTCTTTTGATCGTATGGATGAAACGCGGCCCGCAAAAGGATCTGTGCGCCGCCGCGGAGCATTTACCCGCTGAAGCGGGACATGATTCCTGCTGCGGCGACCTTTGAGTATTGTAAGTGCTTTGTCATAAGCTTGTTACAAAAGCAGGGATTTCCTGTTGTTTGGTTCAGGGATTTCGATTCTGGCGCGGTTTTCCAGTCGAATCGACCTTTGGGAGGAGAAAAAGGAGATTCGAATTTTATGCACACCGCGCAAATGATTGATCCGGTTCAACCGTCCGATCGGCCCGTGGAATGGGCCCGGGGCTTCAAAGTGGCGTTGGCCATCGCGGCCGCCTTTTGGCTGGTCAGCCGGGGCATCCCTTGGGTCGCCTCAGGTATCGTGTCACCGACGGTGATGGGCCGCGAGATCAAACACCCGGGTCAGATCAATCTCAACCTCGCGGTCCTCGCGATGGGGCTCCACTTCGCCTGCGCGCTCCTCTACGCGGCGATCATGATGCCGATCATCCATCAATTCCGGTTCAACACCGGATGGATCGCGGGCTTGGGTTTGGGCATCGTTCTATACCTGATCAATCTCGCCACCTTCACGTTGATTGGCGATGGCGCCCCGTATTCGCGCGAGATTCCGGCGCTCGTCGCGCACGTTGCGTTCGCCGTTGTGTTCACTGGGGCGTACAAGGGATTCGTCAAACGGCGGGCCACGCTTGAGCCGTGACCGGTTCGGTGGTACACCCTCGGGATGAACGAAACCGAGCGGAAGATCCTTGAGGCCCTGCAAGACTTGGACTCCTCGATCAAGTCCATGGCGTCCAGCGGCGCGAAACCTGATTTGCTTCCGATTTTCCAGCGGATTGAGGCCCTTCGGGATGCCCTGCCAAAGTCCTCGAGCCAGGATCTCCTGCATTATCTGCACAAGCATAGTTACGAAAAAGCCCGCCTGTGGCTGGAAGGCCGGGCGGCGGAGGCCGTTCCGGGTTCATGCCACCATTGAACGGCATGGACGACACGATCGCCGCCATCGCGACGCCCCTTGGGGAAGGGGGCTTGGCCGTCATCCGCATTTCCGGGAAGGACGCATTCACCGTCGCCGACCGTTGCTTCCGGGGCAAAACACAGCCGTCCTCCGCGAAAAGCCACACGGTTCATTATGGCCACGTGATCCGGGATGGCGGCGTGGTGGACGAAGCGCTTTTGACGGCGCTTCACGCGCCAAAGACGTTCACGGGCGAGCACACCGTTGAGATCACCTGCCATGGGGGTATCCTCCCGGCCAAGCTGGTTCTGGATGTGGTCCTCGCCAGCGGAGCGCGGCTCGCTGAACCTGGCGAATTCACCCGGCGCGCCTTCCTGAATGGGCGCATTGACCTGACGCAGGCGGAGGCGGTCATCGATGTGATCCATTCCCGCACGGACCTCGCGTTGCGCGCGGCCAACCAACAACTCGCGGGACATTTGGCAAAAAAAATCAACGCCCTGCGCGACAGCCTGATGCTGGTCCTGGCCCACGTCGAAGCGCACATCGATTTTCCCGACGAAGACATTTCGCCGGACACTTTGGACCAATTGCTGGCCCGCCTTGACAAAGCCCGCCTTGAAATAAACCACCTGCTGCAAACGGCTCCGGAAGGCCAGATCCTTCGGCGGGGCATTCGCGCTGCGATAGTCGGGCCGCCGAACGTGGGCAAATCGAGCCTTCTGAACCTGCTTCTCGGCCGTGACCGGGCGATTGTTTCCTCGACTCCGGGCACAACCCGTGATACTATCGAGGAAACAGCAAATATTCGGGGTATCCCGGTTATCTTTATCGATACCGCTGGGCTTCGCGATTCCGAAGACCTGATCGAGCGGGAAGGGATTCGTCGTTCCCGTGAAACGCTGGCGAACGCCGATTTGATCCTCCATGTGATTGACCGCTCTCAGCCAAAGCCACTAAGTGCAGATCAATTTGTATCTCCAGAGAGAATAAATAACTACATTTGTGTACTTAACAAGTCGGATTTGCCGTCCGCTCTGAGCCCCGCGTTGGAAGGCGTGGCCATTTCCTGTTCCACAGGGGAGGGGTTGGAGCAACTGAAGGACGTGATCAAACAGTCCGTTTGGCGGGTTTCCGCGGACATGAGCGGCGTGATGATTAATTCCCGGCACGAGGAAGCCCTCCAGCGGGCCCGCCGTGGCGTTGAAAACACCGTGGCGGCTCTGAGGCGGGGCGACTCGATCGAGCTCGCCGCGATGGATTTGCGGCTCGCCGTGAACGCCGTGGGAGAGATTGTCGGCAAGACCACCACCGAAGATTTGCTGGACGCCATCTTCAGCCAGTTTTGCCTGGGCAAATGATCAGGACATCCGCATCGGCATGATCACGTAGAGGAACGGGGCGTTCGTCTTCACGATCCCCGGGCTCAGATCATCAATCAGCTCGATGAAAACCTCGTCTTCGGTCAGCGCCTTGAGGGGATCCATCAAATAGCCAGGGTTGAAGGCGATGGCCATGTCCGGCCCTTTGTAATTGATGGCCAAGCTTTCCCGGCCCTCGCCGATCTCCGGCGTGTTGGCGGTGATCTCGAGCGAGTTTTTCCGGAAGGAGAGCTTCACGGAATGGCTTTTCTCGCTCGTCATCAGCTCGGCCCGGCGCAGGGCCGCCAGCAGCTCGTCGCGGTTGAAGCTCACCCGCTCTTTGGTTTCGCCCGGGATCACCTGCTTGTAGTTGGGGTAGTTCCCTTCGATCAACTTCGAAACGATCGTCACCGGGTTGATTCCCTCGGCCGTCAGCGCGAGCGACACTTTGTTCGCTCCAATTTTGATCTCGATGTCGCCTTTCACCTGCAAAAGCCGGTTCAATTCGTTGATCGCCTTGGTCGGAACGATGCATTCGCCCTGGCTCGTCGCGGGGACATCCACTTCCTCGTAGGCGAGGGCCAGGCGCCTTCCGTCGGTGGCCACCATGGTCACGTTGTGCTCCTTGAGGCTCAACAGAATCCCATTCAGGACGAACCGCGTCTCGTCCGTCGAGATGGCGAAGGAGGTTTTCCTCAGCAGCGCTTTGAACTTCTCCTGGGGCAGGTTAATGGTCCTCGTCTCCAACATGCCTTGCTCCGCGGGGAACTCATCCGCGCCCAAGCCGTGCATTTTGTAGTAGGAGCTGCCGGATTGGATGGTCGTGTGGTTCTTGTCGTCGCTTTCCAGGTCTATGTCCTGCGGCCCGAGCTCCCGGATGATGCCGAAGAATTTTTTGGCCGGGAGCGTGGTTCCGCCGGCTTCCTTGACCGTGGCCGGGACGGAGGTCGAGACGGTGATGTCGAGGTCGGTGGCGGTGAGTTCGAGGCGGTCGCCCGCGGCCCGCAACATCACATTGGACAAAACAGGGAGGGTCGTCCGGGCGGCGACGACATTCTGGACGGCTTGAAGGCCGTTGCTCAACTGCTCTTTGCTGATCGAGATTTTCATTCGGGAGTTGGCGCGCTTAGTACTATTCTTTCTTCTTTAAAAACCACCCGTATTATTAAGGGCTGTGGATAAGGCAAACAACCACCAGTGTCAAGGTTCCCACAATCACTTACGGGAAATCCCTGAGACCAACAACAGAACGGGCCCCAAGCCAAGATCGGGGGCAACCTGAAGTTATCGGCCCTATGCGCAGGCTGTTCACGGGGCAAAGGGGAGTTATTCGCACGGTTGTTGGCCCGGTCAGGCGAGAATGGGCCGAACGACGGAGCCGTGGACATCGGTGAGGCGGCGGTCGATGCCAAGGTGGCGATAGGTCAGCTTTTCATGGTCAATCCCCATCAGGTGAAGGATCGTTGCGTGCAAATCGTAACAGTAGGTCTTGCCCTCGGCCGTTTGGTAACCGAGGCCGTCGCTTCGGCCGTGGGTCGCGCCCGCTTTGACGCCGGCCCCGGCCAGCCAGGAGACGAACGTCCCACCATTGTGGTCGCGGCCGACTGACCCTTGGGCGAATGGCGTGCGGCCGAACTCTGTGCTCCAAACGAGCAGGGTGTCCTCGAACAGGCCGCGCTCCTTGAGGTCGCGCAAAAGCGCGGCGATGGGAAGGTCCACGCTCGCGGCGATGGGAAGGAGCTCCTTTTCGAGGTTGCTGTGGTTGTCCCAGTTGTTCACGGCGCCCTGGGGCCCACTCCAAACTTGGACAAAGCGGACGCCCCGTTCGATCAGCCGCCGGGCGAGCAGGCAGCGGCGGCCAAAATCCTCCGTCGTTTTGTTGCCCATGCCATAGGCCTGGCGGGTCGTTTCGGATTCGCGTCCGACATCAAAGGCCTCCGGCGCGCTCAACTGCATTTTGGCGGCCAGTTCATAGGAGGAAATCCGCGCCTCAATCCGTGAGTCGTCGGGATTCGCCGCTGCGTGGGCCAGATTGAACCGTTTCAACAAAGCCAACCCCTCCGCGTCGGCGGAGTTGCTGACAAACGAGAAGCGGTCCTTCGCAAAAAGGTCGGGGAGGGCCTGCTTGGCGGAGGCGTCAATCAGCGTGCCTTGGTGCTTGGCCGGCAGAAATCCGGCGCTGAAATTTCCCTTCTGGTTGTAGGGCAGCCCGCGGCCATCGGGCAGGACGACGAACGTGGGCAGATTGTCGGCGATGTTGCCAAGCCCGTACGAGATCCATGCACCCATGGAAGGGAACCCCGGCAGGAGGAAGCCGGTGTTCATCATGTAGGTTCCCGGCCCATGAACATTGGTCTTCGTGGTCATGGCCATCAAAAACGCCATTTCGTCCACGCACTTGGCCTGCTCGGGGAAAACGCTGCTGACCCACCGTCCGCTCTGCCCGTGCTGCTTGAACTCGAAGGGGCTCTTCATCACCGCGCCGACCTCCGCGGTGAAGCCTTCGGGTTTCTCTTTTGGCCCCAGCATCTGGCCATGCAGGCGGATCAGCTCGGGCTTGTAATCGTAGGTGTCGATCTGGCTGGCCCCGCCATTCATGAACAATTGGATGATCCGCTTGACCTTGGCGGGATGATGCAGCCCGCCGTTGAACTCCGGTCGGCCCTTGGGCAGGCCGTCGGCGAACCCGTCGCGGGCGAGCATGTGCGCGAGCGCCATCCCCCCGAAGCCCCCGCCCATGCGGCCCAAAAACTCGCGGCGATTGGAATGCATTCAGTTCACAAACATAAACTCGTTGCTGTTCAGCAGCAGCCGGCAGAGGGCGGGCAGCCCGTGCCTGGTTGCATACTCCGAAAAGTCGGCCAGCTCATTCTCGGCCGCTTCCCGTTGAAACGCCAGCCGGAAGGCGGCGCCAACCTGGCCTCGAAGCCCGCTGTTCTCCGCCGTGACCCGTTTCGCGAGCGCCTCGCTGTGGTGCAGGACGAAGTCGTTGTTCTGGAGCGCCAGCGCCTGCAGGGGCGACGCCGAGAATGGCCGGACGGGGGCGAGTTGGGCCGCGTCGGGGAAATCCAGGGCGTCCATGAAGGGATCCTGGAGCCCGCGGTAAACAAAGCGGTAGACGCTGCGGCGGTTCGCCCCCGGGGCGTCCCAGGTGAAAGGGTCATAGTCCACGGTGGGGGTGAGCTGGATGGGCTTGCCCAGCTTGAACTGCTGCACGGGAGGCCCGCCCATCTTCAAGTCGAGACGGCCCGAAACGGCAAGGACCGCGTCCCGGAAGGATTCGGCGTCCAGCCGGCGCCGGGGCCCGCGCCAGAGCAGCAGGTTGTCCGGGTCGGCCTCCACGGCGGCCGGGTCGGATGAATAGCCGCGCCGGTAGGCCGCGCTCAGGACGATCAAGCGGTGCAGCGCTTTCAGAGAGCCGCCGGTCGTTTGAAACTCGCAGGCCAGCCAATCGAGCAGCTTGGGGTGGGTCGGCTGGCTGCCCATGCGCCCGAAATCGTTCAGCGAATCGACCAGGCCGCGCCCGAAATGGTGGTGCCAAACCCGATTCACGGCGCTGCGCCAAGTCAGGGGGTTGTTTGGGTCGGCCAGCCAATCCGCGAGGGCCGCCCGCTGCTGTTTCTCCGTCGGCGCGTCGAAACGCCCCTTCACTCCGGAGATGGAGGAGATGGCGCCGGGCTGGGCGACCGCGCCGGGCTTGTTGATGTCGCCGCGGTGGAGCACATGCACCACCTTGGGCTCGGCCCACGCCTTGTACGAGAAACCTTCCGCCACCGCCGTGAAGTTCGGAGCCGCCGCGAACACCACCTCGGGCGGCGGCAGCTTCTCCAACGCCTGCCTCGCCACTTCCCGCAGCGCGATGCCCGCGACCGCCAACCGCTGCGTCTCATTCCTGGAGTCCCGCGCGAGCCGCAACGCCTCCGAGACCTCGCTGGGGAGCGGACGGGCCCGGGCCGGGTCGTCGCCGGTGACGGCCAGGCGGAACCTCCCGACCAGGTGGTTGCGCCCGTGCAGTTGCTTGAGCTGGACCGCGAGTTGGGCGGACTCGCGGAGGGTGAGGGGCTTCTCGAATTCGAAGACGGCCACATGGTTCTCGCCTTGGCGGGGATGGATTCCCCAGGCGGTCGCCTCGTTGCCGTCGATCGCATGCGCGATTGTCCAAGACTCCTGGCTGAAATTGGCGAAAGCGCGCGAGATCTTTATTTTCTGCGCCCGCTCGGCCCCCCGCTCGAAAAGTTGGACTTGAAACTCGGAGAGGTGGAGATTCCCGTTCTCCGCGCGCCCGGGTCCGTTCTTGGGCAGCGAGGGGTCCGTCAGAAGCTCGAGGCGGATGGCGGTGATGGAACCCGGATTGGGGGTGGCGGTGAGCGTGTAACTGTCCGCCTCCTTCCCGGTCCCCTCGGCGAGGAACGACCCGTCGGGCAGCCTCTTCAACGTGGCCGCGCTCGCGGTTTGGAAAACGCCGGGGTCGAGGATTTGCCAAGCCGCCTCCGGCCCGCGGTTCGACTCCCAGCCGGCGGCCAGCTTCTCGTTTTCGGCGCTGAGGAGGATGGCCCGATCATTCTTGTCGACGGCCGCAGTCAGCTCGTTCCAGCGCCTTCGCTCCCGCGCGACTTGGAGGTCCCGGTCGTAGGCCACGTCCCCTTTTCCGACGCCCGCGAACACGGCTTGGAGGGAGTAGTAATCCTCCTGGGAAATGGGGTCGAACTTGTGGTCATGGCAGCGCGCGCAGTGGGCCGTGGCGCTCGCGAAGGTGGACATCGTTTGGGTCACGATGTCATCGCGGTCGAGGTTGTCGGAGGTTTTGGGGGCGGTCTGCGCGGTGCTGTGGTCCCATGGCCCGGCCGCGATGAAACCCAGGCCCACGGTCAGTTCCGGGGCCTCCGGAAAGAACACATCCGGCGCGAGTTGTTCCCGAATGAATCGGGCCCACGGCGTGTCGCGGTTGAAACTTTCGATGACGTAATCGCGGTAACGCCATGCGTTGGTGCGGATAAGGTCGTGTTCAAAGCCGTGGGAGTCCGCGAAATGGATGGCGTCCAGCCAATGGCGGGCCCAGCGCTCGCCGTGGCGGGGGGAATCGAGCAGGCGGTCGGCGAGCTTCTCCCAGGCTTGTGGATCCGAGTCCTTCACAAACGCCTCCACCTCGGCGGGGGCAGGCGGCAGGCCGTGCAAGTCGAAGGTGATCCGGCGGATGAGCGTGCGGCGATCCGCCTCGGGCGCGGGCTGGATTTTGGCATCGCGCAATTTTTCGGTGATGAACGCGTCGATCGGATGGCCCTCCCCGGGCGGCGGCCAATGGACGGGTTTCCGCAGCGACCACCATTCGGTGTCGATTTTATTGGCGTCGGCCGCGGCCTGGCGGGGATCGGGTGCCCCCCGCTTGACCCATTCCTCCAACAGGGCAACCTCCGGGGCGGGCAGGGCGTTTTTGGGCGGCATGCGCAAATCCGGATCGGTCCGCCGCACCGCCTTGATCAACAGGCTTTTCTCCGGGTCCCCCGGGACGATCACCGGGCCTTGGTCCCCGCCGGCCTGCCAGCCGCTTCGGGAGTCCAGCGTCAATCCGCCCTTCATTTTGCCGGATTGATGGGAATGGCATTCGAAGCACCGCTGTTCGAGGATCGGCAGGATCTTCTCCCGAAAAAAGCCGTCCTCCTCGCCCTGGGCGGCGTTCAGCGCCAGCGAAAAAAACGCGGCGGCAATAATGGATCGGCCAGAATTCACGTTGGCTTACCCTCGCAATATAATTGTCAGGCCAGCCATTTGTCCAAATTTTCGCGCACAAAATCGTCGTCCCGCAAATGGGGATACGCCACCTGCACGCGGTCAATTTCCGCCGCCTGGCCCGGGCTGAGCCCCTCGTTGGGGTCCAGGCACCAGATGCCCTCCAGCAGGCCTTGGCGCCGAAGGACTTCATGGAGCCCGGCAATGCAGCCCGCGAACCCATTGGCCGCGTCAAAGAATGCGGCGTTGGCGTCCGTGACTTCCATGTTGAGGGCCACCAACCTATCCGTCGCGCCCGACCGGCTCTCCTCAAACCACTCCGCCGCCCGGCGGGTCCAGACCGCCCAGTGCCCCAGGAGCCCTCCGACAATCCGCCGCTTCTTGCCAGCAAAACGAAACGGCGTCGCCAGGTCGGCCACGATATTGTCGTCGTTGCCCGTGTAGAGGGCAACGTCCTCCCGTCCCGACTCCATCACCGCGCGCACCACGTCGATCGTCTGGTAGCGGTTGAACGGGGCGATCTTGATGGCGACGACATTCTCGATCTCAGCGAACCGCCGCCAAAAGGAATGGGGCAAGACCCGGCCACCGACCGCCGGCTGCAGGTAGAACCCCACGATGGGGATCACCGCCGCGACGGCGCGGGCGTGGTCGAGCAAATGGTCCTCGGTGGCCCCGCGCAAAGCGCCCAGACTGAGCAGTCCCGCGTGGTATTGGAGCCGCGCCAGCAACTCGGCCTCCGCCACGGCCTGGCGGGTGTCGCCGCAAATGCCGCCGATCCGGGCCTTGAAGCCCGCGCGCTTCATTTCTTCGGCCGCGAGCGCCAAGGTCGGCTCAAAGAGGGCCACTTTCGGATCGCGGATCTGGAACTGCGTTGTGTGCACGCCCACGGCCAGGCCACCCGCCCCCGCCGCCGCGTAATAGCGGATGAGGGCGCGCTGCCGACGCTCGTCCAGCCTCCGCGCCGCGTTCAATGCCAGCGGGCAGGCCGGGATCATCAGCCCCCGCCGCAATGATTCCAGCCAAGTGGCGTCCATCAGTACTTTCCGTCGCGGGCCTCGAAGTGTGTCGGGCGGCCCAGGTTGCGGCCCCCCTTCATGACCCAGAGCCCGACCCATTCGAGGATGGTGGCGAGGTCCGTCGGCGGGGCTCCCAGTTCCCCGCAGATCTTCCGTGCGTCTCCGAGCAGCGCGGTGGGCTCCGGTTCCCCTTCGAAAAGAGGCTCCCGGCCCATGATGCGCCCTAGCTCCAACGCGGTTGATTTCACCGAGAAAACCTCCGGCAGGCAAAGGTTCCTGGTGGCCATCGGCGTGTCGGCCAAGGCCAGTGCGCGCAGGACCATCTCGTTCGCGTCGCCCTGCCAGATGCAATTGAAGTGCCCCGTGCGGAGGCTGACCGCTTGGCCTTCGAACACCTTCCGCGCGATGTCGGCCAGCACGCCGTAACGGAGCTCCACCGCGTAAAAGAGCCGCAGCATGGCCACGGGAGTGCTGTCGCGGCGGGAGAAGAATTCGAAGATCCGCTCCCGGCCCACGGCGCTGTTGGCGTACTCCCCATGCGGGGTCAGCGGCCCGGCCTCGGCCCGGCCCCCGTCGGCCACCGGGCTTTTGGCGTAAACGTTGCCGGTCGAGAGTGCGACGATCCGCGCGCCCGGGTACCGTTCCAAGGCCCGCATGGAGGCCACGACGTTGATGGCCCATGTGTTCGCGGGGTCCGCCTCCGTCCCAAACTTCACGCCCGCCATGTAGGCCACATTCCGCGCCTCGGGCAGGTCCGCCACGGCGCGGGCGTCGAGCAGGTCGCAGGCGATGGTCCGCACCCCGCGGGCTTCGAGCCACGCGCGGGCGCGTTCGTCGGTGAAGCGGCTGACTGCGGTCACTTGAAGAGGATGCCCCGCTTCCAGGGCGGCCCGCGCCGCCAAGGCCGCGAGGGTTGGCCCCATTTTTCCGCCCGCCCCAAGGATCACCAACGGGCTTTCGATGCTTCGAACAAAGGAGAGCAGCGCCTCGCTGGGCCGCGTGAGAATCTCCTCCAACTCAGCTTCATCGCCAATGACGGATGGCGACGGGCGTCCGGGGGTGACAGGCATTGTTCCCGAAGGATACCAAAGGCGTCGGCGGGCCGCATCCGCAAAACCGTCGAAACTGAAATTAATGAAGTCGACAACCGTCTGGCCCCGGATAATTCTCCCTGTTAGCCAACTCCATGAATCCGAGCCCTCGCCGCCCGCATGGCGCCAACCGGTCGCCTCTGGCGTTCACTCTTGTTGAACTGCTGGTGGTCATTTCCATCATCGCAATCCTCGCCAGCATGTTGATTCCCGCCGTCATGCGGTCCATCGAGTCGGCCCGCTCCACCAGTTGCCTGAACAATCTTCGGCAGATGTCCGTGGCGGCGGTCAACTATTCCATCGACCAGAACGGCCGCTTCCCCAATTTCCGCTCCTGGCTCTGGAAGACCAACGGCCAGCTCAAGTCCGGCGAGCTCTACCGGTATGTGGGCAACAAGGACACTTACCTCTGCCCGACGGACAAGCGTGAGATGCAAAAGAAAGGGCGGCCCCGGTGGGCCTCCGCCAACGCCCAGCCCGCCGGACGCGGCACGCAGGGCAACCTGAAGCGCGATTACTCCTACGCCATGAGCTGCGGGATGTGCCACGCCATCGACACCGCGCTCTACAAGAACCCCAACAAAACGATGCTGTTCATGGAGGCGTATCTTGCCACGAACGATTACAGCGGCGAGGTCGGGCCCCAATTCGCCACCCATGCCTTGGCTGTCCGCCATGGCCGCCGCGGCAACATGGTCTTCACGGACCTCCATGTGGAGCAGCTCACGACCAAGCAAGCCGACGCCTGCGAGCGCTACAAAATCTTCTGGTTCCCCACCGACAAATCCACCGGCCCGAATGGGATGGGCGACTTCGCCGCCAACCTGATCAAATAGGGAAGCCCGCGAATGGCGGGACCGCCGCCGAAAACTTTTGCCCATCCTGTTTTCGGTGGCACAATGAGACGCGAAGATGCTGGCTAGCCTGACGATCTCCGCGCGCGAATGGGTATGGCCCGCGCTGCTGGTTTTCGGATGCGGCTTCGGCTTGGCCGTTTGGTCCTATTCCCGCTCGGCCGCCTCCCGATCGACCCGGACGATGGGCTTGACGCTTCGAGCCATTGGGTTGGCGGCGTTGGCGGCCTGCCTGGTTGACCCGATGTGGACCGACACCCGGCCACGCCCCGGGGCCAACACGTTCGCCATCCTCGCGGACAACAGCCAAGGGATGAACATCCAGGATCCGGCGGCCGTGCGGAGCCGGGCGGCGGAGTTGCGCGAGTTGGTCGCGCAGGACAAAACGCCGTGGCAGATGACGCTCGCGGAGACTTTTCAATTGCGGCGATTCCTTTTTGATTCGCGGCTGCAGAGCACCCGCGACTTTGGCGAGCTCAAGTTTGACGGCCACTCCAGCGCCTTGCATTCCGCCGTTTCGGAGCTCGCCGAACGGTACCGCGGCCAGCCCCTGGCTGGAATTCTCCTGTTCACCGACGGCAACGCCACCGACTTGCCGCCTCCCCACACCGCAGGGCTTCCGCCCATATTCCCTGTCCTCATCGGGCGCGAGGGCCCCCTGCGCGACCTTTCCCTCGCCAACGTCACTTCGACGCAATCCGCCTTTGAGGATGCGCCGGTCACCATTCAGGCGGAGGTCCAGGCCACGGCGTTCGCGGGCGAGGCCATCCAAGTCCAGGTGCTTGACGTGACGTCGGGCGAAGGAACCAACGTGCTCGCCCAGAGCGCGCAAACGCCGGCCGCGTCGTTTGAGAGGCTCCATTTCCGGTTCCAGATCAAGCCGAAGAGGCATGGATTGGCGTTCTACCGGATTCGGGCGGAGGCGGAGAAGAAAGAGGGCGCGGCCGAAGCGACCCTGGCGAACAACGACCGCGTCGTGGTGGTGGACCGGGGCGGCGGCCCCTACCGCATCCTGTATGTCTGCGGACGCCCCAACTGGGAATATAAATTCCTCAACCGCGCGCTGGCCGAGGATGACCAAGTGCAGATGGTGGCGATCATCCGCATCGCCCGGCGCGAGCCGAAATTCACATTCCGCGGCCGGTCCGGCGAATCGAGCAACCCTCTCTTCCGCGGGTTTGGGCAGACGGACGAGGAAACCGAGCGCTACGACCAGCCGGTCCTCGTGCGGCTCAACACGCGCGACGAGCACGAGCTTCGCGGTGGCTTCCCCAAGGTTGCGGAGGAACTGTATGGCTACCACGCGGTCATCATCGACGACTTGGAATCGGACTTTTTCACGGCGGACCAGCGCATCCTCCTGCAAAAATTTGTGTCCGACCGCGGCGGCGGCCTTCTGATGCTGGGCGGGCCCGATTCGCTGGCCCAGGGCAAGTACGACCGGACGCCGGTGGGGGACATGCTCCCCTTTTACCTGACGGGCGCCCCGGCGGGGAAACCGCCGGACGGCATGCGCCTGAATTTGACGCGCGAGGGCTGGCTCCAGCCCTGGGCCCGGTTGCGCGCCACCGAGACCGAGGAGAAATCCCGCCTGGATGAACTTCCGCTTTTCGGGAGCCTGAATCGCGTCGGCGCTCTCAAGCCTGGCGCGAGCCTGATCGCGTCCGTCACGGATTCGGCGGGCAAGGAATTCCCCGCGCTGGCGGTCCAACGCTTCGGCCATGGCCGCACGGCGGCGATGGCCATCGCGGATTTCTGGCATGGGGCCCTGGGCGATGAAGCCCGCCAACGGGACCTGGCCAAGGCCTGGCGCCAGCTCGCCCGCTGGCTCACCACCGATGTCCCCCCCGCCATCAAGCTCGAGGCGCTCGCCACCAACGCCCCGGGCTCGGGTTCGGCCATCACCCTGCGCGTCCGCGCCAAGGACCGCGCCTTCCAGCCGGTGGACAACGCGGTGGTGACGATCACGGTCGATCCGGTTGGCGGCGCCAACACCAACCGCGTCCAGCTCGTGGCCGAGGCGGCGGCGAGCGAGCCGGGGCTGTTTGAGACGACCTTCGTTCCGCGCCAGACCGGCGGTTACCGCGCCGAGGCCACCGTGGTTGATTCCGGTGGCCAGCTTTTGGGGCATGCCATCGCGGGCTGGGCCTCCGAGCCTTTGGCCGACGAGTACCGGTCCCTGCAGCCCAACCGCGCGCTGCTCGAAAACCTTGCGCGCCAAACCGGCGGCGAATTGGTCACGCCCGACCGGCTCAACAGTTTTGTGGGGACCCTCAAAACGCGGCGTGCGCCCATTCAGGAGACTTTCAGCAGCCCGCTGTGGGACCAGCCGCTGGTTTTCATCTTTGCGCTTCTTTGTTTTGTCGCGGAGTGGGGGCTTCGGCGGCTGCGCGGTCTGGCTTGAGGTCTTCCGGGCTCTCTTGACATCCGCGGGCAGGTCCGCAGGATAGCCTTGTCACGTTGGAGGCGTTCGTTGCTGGAGGGTCGTGAAAAATCCTTTGATCAGAATTGTATTGGCCGAAGACCATCACTTGGTCCGCAAGGGGTTGGTTGCCCTCCTTCAATGCGTTCCAGGGTTGGAGCTGGTCGGGGAAGCCAGCGATGGCTTGGAGGCCATTGAGCTAACCGAACGCCTCAAGCCGGACATCCTCCTGCTGGATTTGACCATGCCGCGCATGCATGGATCCGAGGTGATCCGCCGCGTCCGGGGCTCCACCAAGACCAACGTGGTCGTGGTCTCCATGCATTCCGACCCAGCCTATGTCGCGGAGGCCCTGCGCGCGGGAGCCAAGGGGTATGTGCTCAAAGAGGCATCGCCGGAGGAATTGGTCGAAGCGATCCGGGCGGCCGCCGCCGGGGACCTTTACCTGACGCCGCGCCTGAAAAAGTCGGCCCTGTCCGCCGCCCTTGGCGCCAGCAGCCGCCCGGAGGATCCGATCGACGACCTGACGGACCGCGAACGGATGGTGCTGCAGCACGCGGCCGAGGGGTTCACCAACATCGAAATCGGCCAACGCCTTTTCATCAGCTCGCGGACGGTCGAAAGCCACCGGGCCAGCCTGATGCGAAAACTCAATCTCACCTGCCAGACCGACCTGGTCCGCTTCGCCGTCCGTCGCAAGATCATTTCGGCCTGAGCCTCCCGTTTCAGCCGAGCTGACGGACCAATGGTTCACGGGCCGCCGCCAGCCCCTTGTACTGCGCGATTCCCTCCGGCATCGTCCGGAGCGCCCGAGCCAGGCCCTGCGCAAACGCGCCGTCCTGAATCAATTGTGTCAACGGTTCGATGGCCAGCCGGATTCCAAACAACACCCCGCCTGTCCGGGGCAGCAACACCAGCGACTGGTATTCCGCGCGGAACCAGACAGCCTCGATCTTCGCGCCTTCGTCCAGCCGCGGCAGATTCCGGCTTGGATGTTGGTTCAGCTCCGGGGACCGGCTGAGCCCCCAGTTGATCCGTTCCCAGGAAATTCCGGGCTTCATCCGCGCCAGGAATTGCCGCACTGGCGTGGCGAACTGCTCGTTCAAGGTCGGGACCGGGCGGTGGATCGCGTCCAGCGGTTCCCCGATTTTTTCCTCGAGCGCCCACGAGGAGGGGAAGCAAACCGCCCCGGCGAGCAAGACCGGCTGGGCTGTCGGCGGGGCGGCCCGCAATAAGAGGATGTCCGGCTCCCACGCTTCCCCCAGCCGCGTGATGGAGTCGCCGGGGGTGGTTCCCGCCGGGATGTCCACGCCCAGCCCGCGCGCCATTTCCGTCGCTTCGGCCAGAAGCGCCTCCGATTCCGGCAGGGCGGCCGCATACTTTCCCGGATCCTCGGCCAGCCATTTCCGGCGCCCGCGCAAAATGGCCGGATCCGCGCCATTGCGGTAAAACGCCGCGATTTCCCCGCGCCGGAATTTCATGTGGAACGCGAAATCGCCCGCCGGGAAAATGTCCCCGGCCGAGTACGGAAGGTGGTGCAGCGTCACATCCGGCCTACTCCCTGAGCTTGCGCGCGGTCTCGGCGGAGACTCCGCGGTTCCTCAAATCGATGATGGCCTTCGTGTCCAGCGGCGCCCGGCCCGGGATGTTCACCGCTTTGACATAATCGGCCGGCACGCCGTGGTTTCGCAATTGGACGATTTGTTCCGCGGAGAATCCGCCGTCGTCGGCCATGGCCCGGATGTAGTCGGGTTGGACGCCATGCTGCCGGAAGCGCACCACCTCTTCGACGGTGTAATCCTTGTTGGCTTTCTTCACCTCGCGGAAATATTCCGCCGTGACCCCATATTGCCGCAGCCGGATGGCCTCCTCCAGTGAGGGCTTCGGCCCCGCCGTGGCCAAGGCCCCGGGGAAATCCGCCGGCACCCCATGGTTGCGCGCGCGGATCAATTCATCCGTTGTGAACACGAACCCCGCCCCCTTCCATGCCGCCCCATACTCCGGCTGCACCCCATGATTCCGCAGCTTGACCACGTCCGGCGACGGATGGTTGAAACCCGCCCGTTTCCAATCCCGAAGGTATTCCGCCGTGACACCGTGATTCCGCAACATGATCACCTCGTCGGCGGATTTCCCGTGGCCCAGCTCCCGCGCCGCCGAGGCGAACGCCGGGTTGGCCCCGTGGTTCCTCAGCTTGACGATCTCCCCCGTGTCGCGGAACTCGGCCTTGGCGTAGTCCCGGACCGCCTCCGCCGTGACGCCGTGGGACTTCAACCTGAGAATGCCATCGTAGTCCGCCGCCACGCCGGCGGCCTGCACATCGCGGATGTAGGCCAAGGTGACCTGGCTGAAGGCCAGATCCAGGAGGTCCGCATTGGCCAGATCCCGCTTGAGGAGGCGGCCCGCCTCGGCCGCAAAATCCGCATTGGGCTTGAACTGGTAGCTTCCTTTCGCGGAGCGCCCATCCGAGACGCCCGTGAATTCCAAGTTCCCGGGCTCTGCCACGATGGAGAACTCCACCGCCCCGCCTTTCACCAGTTTTTCGGGCAGGCCCGCGAAATCCTTGTGCGCGACCCAACGGCCGAACGTGGAGTTTCCCTGCCGGATTTCCAGGCTCACCCCGCTCTGCCGAGGCCGTTTCAGCGCCGCCGCGTCCATGCGCCAGGTTCCCTCGGTTCTGTTTTCTCCGGCGGTCAATTGAAGCTGCTCCCCGCCCCATGTTTGCGTGGCGCCGCAGGACCAGGCCACCACGAGCAGGAAGAGGCCCGCCGCCATCGCGTGGGTGGCCGATCCCACAGCGCGTTGAAGTGGTTTCATTTCCCGAGAATGTGCCTTTGAAATCCGCTGACAAGCCGGAAAACGCCCTCCGGAGGCTTGCGCAAACCCGTGAATCGGCTTGCTTCAGGCTCAATTCCTGCTTTCAATCCCGCATAGGACACTATGCCCTCTTTCACCTTTCTGGCTCGCGACGCGGGAACCGGCCGGGAAATCCGGAGCGCGCTCGACGCCCCCTCCGAACAGCAGGCCATCGCGTCGCTGCTGAGCCGCAATCTGCTGGTCGTTGAAATCCAGGAGAAAGCCTCGCGCAAGGGCAAGGCGCCGAAAGCGGCTAGGCGGGGGGCGGCAGCGTCCCCCTGGCGGACCTCGTTGTTTTCACCCGCCAGCTCGCCACGATGATCGACGCCGGCTTGGCCATGGTGCAGTCCCTCCAGGCCTTGGGCGAGCAAACCTCCAACAAGGTCATGCGGGATGTGATCAAGGATGTGACGATGCGTGTCGAAAGCGGGGACAGTTTTTCCCAGGCCCTGCTCAAGCACCCCAAGGTTTTCAACAAACTTTTCGTCTGCATGGTGGACGCGGGCGAAAAGGGCGGTCTCCTCGCCGAAATCCTCGCGCGCGTCGCGACGTTCCTGGAAAACACCGCGCGCCTCCGCAAAAAGGTCAAGTCCGCGATGATGTATCCCACCGTCGTGACCTTTGTCGCCATCACCATCACGGTCTTCCTTTTGATCCAGGTGGTCCCGGTGTTCGGCGAGATTTTCTCGGGGTTTGGGGCCAAGCTCCCGGCGCCCACCCAATTCCTCATCGACTTGAGCGATTGGCTCAAGCGCAACATCCTCTTCCTCATCCCCGGCGTCGGGATGGCCATTTACGGCTGGCTCGCCTACATCAAGACCAAGCAGGGCCGCGAATTTTGGGACCGCACCCGCATTGCCCTCCCCATCTTTGGCGTGATCGCCCATAAAATCTGCCTGGCCCGCTTCACCCGCACCCTCGCCTCGCTGATCCGCTCCGGCGTGCCGATCCTCGAAGTGCTCGGAATCGTCGCCAACACGGTCGGCAATGTGGTCATGGAAAAAGCCATCCGCGTGGCCATGACCGACATCGAGAAGGGCGATGGCATCTCCAACTCGCTGTCCAAGCACCCCGTTTTTCCCGTCATGATCATCCGCATGATGTCGGCCGGCGAGCAAACCGGCAAAATCGACACGATGCTCGAGCGCATCGCCGATTTCCTGGACGAAGAAATCGAAACGACCCTCTCCGGCCTCACCTCCCTGATCGAGCCGCTCCTGATCGTCTTCCTTGGCGTGGTGGTCGGCGGCATCGTCATCGCCATG